>AEZC01000017.1 GCA_000257205.1 Vibrio ordalii ATCC 33509
AACGATATCGCGATCCTTGAATTAGAAAACTCATTACCAATACAAGCAGTCACCCGACCTGATGCTGGTGCACTTAATCGGCTACACGCTGGCACGGTTTTAGAGATCATTGGCTTTGGTACAACCAGTTATAACCGAGTGGGGAATAAATCGAGTAATCCTTCCAACATCTTGCGTAAAGCAGAGGTATCGTTAATGGATACTGCAACGTGTCAAGCTTTAGGTGGTAGCAACTACCCTCGTATAGGAGATGACGCTTTTTGTACGACCAGTTACCCGCAAGATACCTGCCACGGTGATAGCGGTGGCCCCGTTTTTATCAAGGACGGCGGTAATTTTATTCAATATGGTGTCGTTAGTTGGGGGCGTGGTTGCGGCTTACAAGACGCGGCTGGCGTTTATGCCAAAGTCGACCATTTTAATGATTGGCTGACTAAAAGAACGTCCAATGTTTCTTTCCGACAAACTCAACTCAAAGACGAGATTAAGTATGGAACTCATACTCATCGCTTTCATTTTGTAAACGGCTCTAATGAGACTATTACCGCAAACAACGTCACACTATCTCCAGCTTATGCAAATATCACGGACCAAAACTGTTCACAAGGCTTGGTTCCGCGTAGCGAATGTTATGTTGATGTTTCTTATACCATTGATTGAATGACACCAGCTGATGTGCGCTTAGAGATTGACACTAACAGCCCACTAAATTTAGGAGTCGTGACCTCATCATTAAAGTTCAAAACAATTTTTCAGCCAGCCTCGCAAGCCTTGAGCAGCTTAATCGCTGTACCTAACGCTGGTATTAACGTCAGTACAAATCCCTGGATAGAAGAAGGTGGTTGGTTACGCTCAGCACCGATGGCCGATGCGGAACAATCCGTACTGCAGTTGGAAAATGTTCCACAAGGAAAATTACATTTTGATTTCCAAGTATCATCAGCAAGCAGAGACTTATTCATTGCTAAGGTTAATGGTGTTGAATATATTATGGAATCTGGAGAAGAGAGTGGCCGTAAAACACTCTACCTCAACGAAGACTTTAACAACATACGCTTTGAATACATAAAAAAATCCAATGAGGTAAGTGGTACCGATGCGGCTTATATCAAAAATTTGAAATATGAAAAGCCTTACTCCTCTACCTTACCCCCACTACCCCCACTTTCAGGAGATTCAGGCGGCGGTAGTACTGGTGGCATGACTTTATTGTCAATGTTGGCAGCCTTATTGATTCGACGTCGTTACATGAGCCACTAACTCTTGTCTAAAGGTCAACCCGTTTTATTACTGGTTGACCTTTTTACTATTGGTGCATCCTTTTTATCACATATCACTTAATATCTCTCCGACACACTTACCACTCACTTGATTAATAATTTTCTTTATAAAGAGAACGCAAAGCCAATGTTCCGCTAGATACTACCAGTGCAAGTCGTTATAATGCGCGGCTCATTAATCAGAGGTCAAAATATGCACAGCAACATCACTCCTATTCATCAATATAAAAAATACTGGGCAGAGTGCTTTGGAACCGCACCTTTCCTGCCAACCAGTAAAAAGGAGATGGATGCCCTAGGATGGGACAGCTGTGACATCGTGATCGTCACGGGTGACGCTTATGTGGATCACCCCAGTTTTGGTATGGCGATCATTGGCCGTTTACTCGAAGCGCAAGGCTTTCGCGTTGGGATCATTGCCCAGCCGCAATGGCAAAATAAAGACGCTTTCATGGCGCTGGGAAAGCCCAACCTATTTTTTGGCATCACGGCCGGAAATATGGATTCGATGATCAACCGCTACACCTCTGACAAAAAATTACGTCATGATGATGCGTACACACCCAATAATGAAGGCGGCAAACGTCCAGATCGCGCCACACTTGTCTATTCGCAGCGTTGTCGTGAGGCCTATAAAGATGTGCCACTGGTTCTCGGTGGTATTGAAGCCAGTTTGCGCCGCGTTGCCCATTATGACTATTGGTCAGACAAAGTGCGTCGTTCTGTGCTATTTGATGCCAAAGCCGACATACTGCTATTTGGTAACGCAGAGCGCGCATTGGTTGAAGTAGCGCACCGCTTAGCCAATGGCGATAACATCGCTGATATGACTAATATTCGCGGCACGGCCGTGAACCTGGCCGCTGAGCCTGAGCATTACACCATCATTGACTCATCACGTATTGAGAAACCGGGTAAAGCGTTTGTTCCGGTGAACCCTTACGCGGTGGAAACGCAGTGTGAAACCAATCAAGAAAAAGAAGCCGAAGCAAAGCCAATCACCATTCGTCCTTCTCGCCATGATGCCGCTACAACAGCGGTTCGTTTGCCTGCTTTTGAAAAGCTCAATAATGACCGGATTTTATACGCGCATGCAAGCCGTGTACTGCATTTAGAAACCAACCCCTATTCCGGCCGGGCGCTGATCCAGCGCCATGGAGACCGTGAGTTGTGGGTCAACCAAGCCCCGATCCCACTCACCACAGAAGAGATGGATTACGTGTTTGGCCTGAGCTACGCACGCGTGCCTCACCCTATGTATGGCAAAAGTAAAATTCCTGCTTACGACATGATCAAAACCTCGGTTAATATCATGCGCGGCTGTTTTGGTGGTTGTTCATTCTGCTCGATTACCGAACATGAAGGGCGCATTATCCAAAACCGTTCAAAAGAGTCGATTTTGAATGAGATGGAAGAGATCCGCGATAAAGTTCCCGGCTTTACTGGAACCATTTCGGATTTGGGCGGGCCAACGGCGAACATGTACCGTTTAGGTTGTAGTGATCCTAAAGCTGAGATGAACTGCCGCCGCCCATCGTGTGTTTTCCCCGGAATTTGCCATAAGCTCAATACCGACCACAAACATACGATTGATCTCTATCGTGAAGCGCGCAAAGTCAAAGGCATTAAAAAAGTGATGATCGCCTCTGGTGTGCGTTATGACTTGGCGATTGAATCTCCTGAATATGTACGTGAATTGGTCACGCATCACGTAGGAGGCTATCTCAAGATCGCCCCAGAACATACCGAGAAGAATCCGCTTGATCTGATGATGAAACCGGGTATGGGCACCTATAATCGCTTCAAAGAGATGTTTGAGAAGTACAGCGCTGAAGCAGGTAAGAAACAGTACCTCATCCCCTATTTTATTTCCGCGCATCCCGGTACGGAAGATGAAGATATGCTCAATTTGGCACTGTGGCTAAAAGCAAACAATTTTGAGTGTGATCAGGTGCAGAACTTCTATCCATCGCCAATGTGTAATGCAACCGCGATGTATTACTCAGAGACTAACCCGCTCAAACGGGTGAAATACAAAAAACGTGAAGAAGTGACTGTCGCAAAGGGAGAGCGTCAACGAAGGCTGCACAAAGCGCTGTTACGCTACCATGACCCATTAAACTGGCCGATTATCCGTGAAGCCTTGATCAACATGGGTAAAAAGCATTTGATTGGTGATAAACCTAACTGCTTAGTGCCTGCGAATGATGTGGATGCACTCACGCCTGCGCAGCGTCGTAAATCTGGCCGCCACGGAGCGAACCGTTTTGCGACCAAACACACCAAAACTCAGCCGGGTTTTGATGCTCTTAACCCGCATAAAGAGAACGCTACTTCACCAAGCAAATCGCCAAACAAACCACGCGCTAACAGCGCGGCAGACAACGGTAAGAAAAACCAAGGCGGCACATCTAAACCTGCACACTCTCGCCCAACAAGTAAAGGCAAACCGTTTGCTCAAGCCTCTAAACCAAGAGCGCCACGCGCAGAACAGAGATAACATTACATTCATAAGCTAAAACAATAAGGCTCCGTAAGGAGCCTTATTGTTTTTCAAAGAACAGCGTTAGTTTACCGACCTCGATACCAAATTTTTTAATTTTAGTCAGGTTAAACACCCGCTTTTCATCTTGCCGGTAAAGCCAGTCGTCAAAGGTAACGGTTAGCGTAGAATCACCATAAGGTAAGGAAAAATCATATTGCCAACGCAAAGCGTTACCCACTTCTTCACCTTGGGCTTGGCCTAATACATCATCCGCTTGGCCGATATATTTTCCATCGGCAAAGCGTTCAATCACCCATACCCTTTGACTCTTTTCACCATCATCAAAGTTGAAATCTTCGACCAAAGTGAGTTTGTTTCCCTCAACTTTTCCGTCGATGACAACCTCGAAACGACGCGTTTGCATCCCGGTATAATCTTGCACCATACCCCATGCTAACGTTCGACCAGAGAAGTACTCAAATAGATCAAACTTAGGTTGCGTGGATTGGTATTGAGTGAGATCAGCGCTGCACCCCACTAACCAAAGTAGAAGTAACAGATAACTGCGTCTGGCTATCGCTTTCATGGTTGCATTCCTATCAATTGTTTGCGTAAGTGTGGGTATTGCGTCTGTGGCGACAGCCATATCGCGAGAAAGGCTTCATTTAACGCTTCGTCGACTACTGTACCAACCTGCGCTTGAACACCGTTCTTAGGATGAAAAATAAAAGCGCCCTGCTGTCCATCGGAGGTGTAAATCAAGCGGTCACCCTCAGTAACGCTGGGGAAAATGGACGATAGATGCACCAGCCACGGCGCAACTTGTTGCTCGGTTAATTTGAGTTTTTGCCACTTCTCTGCGGTCGATTCCACCAGCTGTTTACTACTGATGTCACGCTGATATTCAATTTCCAGTGCTAAGGGATGAGGTGATAAATCACTTCCTTGCTCGTACTGCCCTGAAGGAGTACGCAGCTGCGAGGAATAAATATCTAGCCATAACCAGCTTAAATTCGCTTGGCCAATCACTGGCCAAGTTTGCCACTCGGTCAGTTTGTCTTCTACCATTGAGGCAAAAGCGCTATTTGCAAAGCTGTAAAGAACAATCACTACCAGTAAATGCCGTATTTTTAGCCTATTTCTCTTTGCCAACATCATCGCTAAATACCCTAAGTATCAATGCACCGATCATCACCCACTGCAGCCACAAGATGGCCATAGTCAAGCCCAATGGCCAACCAAAATGTACAGCGCCTAAACGTTCTGCCGCCCAATAACTTAAACTGCCTAACACGCCGACCATCAAACAAATGAGTTTGGATGGATAACGTTTTAGCAGTACCACTAAATAGGAGGCATACCAAGAAAAAGCGCCCCATAACACCATTAACCAAATGGGAAAATCATTGGTCGCAAAACGGAATAGTCCGAAATACTGGTTAAGGGCATCGATAATAATACCCACCATGGTTAACGCGATCACTCTTTCCAAAGGATAGGAAAAGTGCCGTAAGGAGAACATAAATGCGGCTAATACCATGCCCAATGCCACCCACTGCAAATGTTCTGTCCCCAACACAGCCACAAACCAGGTCGCTTGAAACCAAAGAGAGACAGCAAACAGCATTTTCATTACATCGGCCTTTGCAAGGTCATATGTACGGTACTGATGGATTTTGCTAAAAAACCACCCTCGCAGTAGCAGAAATAGTAACGCCACATACGCGTGAATCGCTCATCATACCCGAGTTGTGAAACTTGATGTTTTGCGACCTCAAAACGGTGACGCCAATGGGCAAGGGTATGCGCATAGTCAGGACCAAGATCAAACAGGTTGCGAACCACTAAATCGCTGTGCTGTGTCGCCGCCGTGGTCAATGCGGTAATTGAGGGTAAAAAACCACCGGGGAAAATGTATTTTTGAATGAAATCGACACTATTGCTGTAATAGTCATAACGTTGATCAGCGATGGTAATGGCTTGAATCGCCATCAAACCGTTGGGTTTTAGTAGTGACTGGCACTTTTCAATATAAGAGGAAAGGTACTCTTTACCGACCGCTTCGATCATCTCTATCGAAACTAATTTATCGTACTGACCTTGTAGCAGGCGGTAATCTTGCTTGAGCAAGGTGATTTGACTCTCCAGCCCCTGCCGCTCTATTTGCTGCGCGGTGTAGTAATGCTGCTCTTCAGAAATAGTCGTCGTCGTGACCTGACAACCGTAAGTTTTGGCCATGTAAATCGCCATCGCGCCCCAACCGGTGCCAATCTCAATAACGTGGTCGCTTGCTTTGAGTTGCAACTGCTGGCACAAACGTTCCATTTTATTGATTTGCGCCTGCTCTAAGGTTTCATCCGGATGCAGAAACAACGCGCTGGAATAGAGCATATTGCTGTCTAAAAAGGTGTGGTAGAGATCATTGCCTAGATCGTAGTGGGCATGAATATTCTCTTTGGCTTTATCGATTGAATTTCGGTTGAGCCAGTGGCTGACTTTATAAAAAAGTTTGGTCGACACACTACTGCGAGCTTCAATGCCATCTAATGCACTGACATTACGAGCCATCAGTTCAATTAGGCTGGTCAAATTCGGGCTATCCCACCAACCATCCATGTAAGCTTCACCCGCTGCAATACTACCCCCTTTTAATAAACGAGCATAAAAATGAGGGTGATGTATTTCAATAGTTGCATGGGGTTGATGCTCTTTAAGTACGCCAAAAGTCTCCTGACTGGACGCGCCTTCATTGGAAAAGGTTTCAATGATGGTTAAAGTGCCGACGTCTAAACGCTGTAGACAGCGAAAAATGAAGCTTCTTGCACTCTTTTGCAACCCTGTCAGTTGCTTGGGCAACGCGAGAGTTTGTGAATTAAGCATTGAGCCTTCTCCTTGTTATTGTTATTTAGACACTGTCTCTGTGTAGATCTTGCGTATTTATGAATGTGGATTGGAGTAGAAAGGTGCTCCTTTAAGCCACAGCTTTAAAGCATGCCAGTAAATACCTATTGTCACTTTTACGGCCATCACGGGTGTTTTGATCAATAACTTGAGTAAATTTTTTGAATTAAATGGTTGTGCCTTCATCGATAAAGTCGCATCGAAAACTTTACCTTCTTTGTGACATTCCAAATGCACACTCAATGACGAACCAAGCGGCTTCAACTTCCAATGATATTGCTGATCAAGAGGATTGAATGGAGAAACATGAAACGCCTTTTGGTGACGCCACTGTTGCTGCTCTTCTCCCGCTTGTGCTTTTACCGCGTAGTAGTGCCGTTGATTCCAAGGTGTATTACTTACTTCCGCCAACAAGTATTGCCATTCACCTTGCTGATCATAAAGATAGTAGAAATTAACCGGGCTGAAATAGATTCCTAAATAACGAAGATGACATACCGCCATCACCTTTCCAGAGCAGCGGTCGCCCGTCAGCTCATGAACTTTATCTTGTATGCACTGTTTTAAATCCCCTTCACCAAGATAATCGGCTCGCTGAAAACGCGCCCAGTGCCACCATTTTTCGCCAAACCCCCAAACTGAATCACTCAGTTGCTCCAGTTCATCGAGATCAATACACGGCATAAACAATGGATAATTGAGCGCATGTTCAATCGGTGTAAAGCGTCGATGACGTACCATGCCAACCATCAAACAACTGTTGGGCTCAGTCTCCATCACGCCGCGCCTTTTAACTGCTGCGCTTGCGCTTCAAGTTGTGTCACAACATCCAGCGCACTGGTCACGCCATCTTCATGAAAACCATTGCGCCAATAAGCGCCACAGTACCAAGTGTTATTCACACCGTTGACTTCAGGCTTGCGTTGCTGAGCCGCGATAGATTGCGTGGTGAATACCGGGTGGTGATAAGTAAACTGTCGTAACACTTTCTCATCAGCAATGCGGTCACCGCTGTTGAGCGATACACAAAAAGTATGAGCGCCTTTAATATGCTGCAAGATATTCATATTGTAGGTCAGCGCTGGTAAACGCGACTCTTGATCTGGACTGCCATCAAGCCAATAATTCCAAGCAGCCCAAGCGGCTTTTCGCTTAGGCAGCAGTGATGTGTCGGTATGTAAAGTGACTTCATTGGCTTGATAGTGCATTACGCCGAGCACCTCTTGCTCAGCCTCTGTCGGTTGCTCTAACATACCTAATGCCTGATCGCTGTGACATGCAAAAATTACATAATCAAAGTGGTGTGATTGCCCATTAACAACGAGCTCGACACCTGCCGAGCCGCGTTTGACTTGTGTAACTGGGCTATCAAGATGAATCTTATCTTTAAAACCTTGCGTCAAGGGTTCGATGTACGCGCGCGATCCGCCTTCAACCACATACCATTGTGGTCGGTTAGTGATCTCTAGCAGGCCATGGTTGAGGAAGAAACGCAAAAAGAAACTTAACGGAAAAACCCGCATATCAGCCAAGGAAGATGACCAGATAGCCGCTCCCATCGGTAAGATATAATTTTCACAAAAATAGTCAGAAAATTGGTGCTCAAGTAAGAAATCACCTAAGGTTTGCATTGATTGATGCACTTGTTCTGCTTGCTGTTTCGCTAGCCGATTGAAGCGAATGATTTCAAAAATAAAGCGGTAAAAGACGGGATTTAGCCAATTCAGTTTTTGTGCAAACAGTGTAGTTGCGGTATGTCCATTATATTCCAACCCATTCGCATCGTTACGCACACTGAAACTCATTTGAGTCGGAATGCCTTTCACGCCAATCTCATTCATCATGGCGATAAAATTTGGGTAGGTCCGGTCGTTGTATACGATAAAACCAGTATCAACCGCGTGATTTTGGCCATCAAGCTCAATGTCCACCGTGGCAGTATGCCCACCGATGTAATGATTGGCTTCAAACACGGTGACATCATGGTGTTTATGCAAATAATAGCCGCATGTTAAACCGGAAATACCGCTACCAATAATGGCGATTTTCATACTCAATTCCTTTAATTACAAAACAGCTCGTTATTTAAGTAATGCCGCAACTAATTTGCCTTGCCATGCATAGGGCAAGCTGCCAATCAAACGTAACAGGCTCGTAAAACGGGCCGGAAAATAGAGGGTGGTTTTGCCTTTTTCCAACCCACGGCGAATCGCCTGTGATGCATAATCGGCACTGACCATCATTGGCATCGCAAAATTATTTTTATCAGTCAAAGGCGTAGCAACAAACCCCGGATAAATCATAGTCACTGCAACGCCTTGCGCTCGCCAATCTTGCATAAGTGAGCGTGCTAGGTAGCTAACCGCCGCTTTAGAAGCGCCGTAGGCTTCGGCTCTTGGCAGCGCTATTTCACTGGCGATGGAACCGACGATCGCCACACGCTGGTTAGCGACAAAGTGATGTTGTATCGCCTCAATGCAATGAGCTAAGCCCAACACATTGACGTCAAACACTCGCTTTAACCGAAGAGAGTCCATTTGGCCATGATCGATGTATTCACAATCGCCAGCGTTAAGAAGCCATAGTGCCGGAACAAAAGGCAGCTCAAATAACGCAGCTTTGGTCTCTTCTAACTGAGTAATATCAAATGCAATACCGTAGATCTGCGGATACTCTTGGTGCATTTGATTAAGCTTGTCTTGGTTACGCCCACAAGCAATCACTTGCCAACCCGTTTTTGCATAATCGACTGCTAACTGATAACCAATACCAGAAGTGGCTCCGGTGATGAGTACACTCTTCATTGCCCTAACCCTTGTTTAATCGAACGGATAACACTTCCCAGCAGCGGTATTTGTTCGTAGAGCATTTCTCCCAAGTCAAAATAATCACGGTGATAAATGACTTGGTTATCTTGAAACTTGAGATGGCTCATCCCTTGTACTTGTATAAGCTTTCCACGAGCTAACCGAGGATGCTGCAGAGACATAGTCCATGTGAGAAAGCCACAATCACCGACTTGTTGATGATCATGGATAGTAAAATCGCAACGCTGTACGTTTTGATATAAACGAGCAAAATAGTCTGATAGTGCTATCCAACCTTCAATACGATGTGCTGCATCTTCAAAAAGGACATTGTCGTGATAAACCTGACGTAATAAAGGTAAGTTCTCTTTGTTGAGTTTACGGTAAACCTCAGCAACCGATTCGACATCCATTGTACGTTTCCATAAGTTATACAAAAACTTCACATGTACAAAATAGTACAAGTCACTTAGTTATACAAAATATTTCTTGTATAACTTTATATCTTTTCGGTTCATACGTGGTTAAGAGAAATTAAGATCAAAAAAAGCAAATAAAGACCCAGATTTCAATAGTTACGGTGATCAAAAAGGCCAGCGTAATTCGCTGGCCTTCTCTTTTTTAGTTAGCTTAGATTAACTATTGCGCAAAGCGGCGATGCGTTTATCAAGCGGTGGATGACTCATCAATAATTCCGTCATTGAACGTTTACCGTTGATACCAAAAGCCATCATGGAACCTTCCAATTGAGATTCTTGCCCCATTTTTAAACGCTCTAACGCCGCAATCATCTTGTGTTTACCCACCAGCTTTGCTGCACCTGCGTCGGCGTGGAATTCGCGATGACGGCTATACCACATCGTAATAAAGCTTGCTAGGAAGCCAAATACCAATTCCAGCACCATAGAGATACCAAAGTAGACCATCATATTGCTGCCGCCACCCTCTTCTGAATCACGAGATGACACAATGTTTGCGATAAAGCGCGATAAGAAAATAACGAAGGTATTAACCACACCCTGCATTAAGGTCATCGTAACCATATCGCCATTGGCAATATGGCTCACTTCATGCGCCAATACCGCTTCCGCCTCGTCTCGTGTCATGCTGTGCAATAACCCTGTTGAAACAGCGACGAGGGAATCATCACGCTTAGCGCCAGTTGCAAAAGCGTTGATGTCCGGTGAATCATAAATTGCCACCGTTGGCATACCAATGCCGGCTTGCTGAGCTTGACGGTTCACAGTTTGCAGTAACCAGTGTTCTGTTTCGTTACGTGGACTTTCAATCACCATTCCACCAACCGAGCGCAGAGCCATACTCTTTGACATCAATAATGAAATAAATGAACCGCCAAAGCCAAACAACGCGGCCATGACTAGCAAGCCAGATAAACTGCCGGGCTGCATCCCCGTCACAGCATAAACAATATTTAATACAAGGCTAAGAACCAGAACCACCGCAAGGTTGGTTGCTAGAAATAACATGACTCGTTTCATTACTTATCTCCGAATGAAAATCTTATTATGAGTGTAGGCTGCGAGCGACGCTAGCATGAACCCACACAATTTTTCATATACATATAGTCTAAGATTTGAAAAACAAGGTTAAGCGATAAATTGAAACATTTGATGTCTGCAGCAGAGCGATATGTAAAATCTTTCGCGAAATAATCAGATTAGAGCTATTCGCTCATCAATCGCATAAGAACAGAGACACATAAGACTTTGGTCGTATTGAGGCACCCGTTTAAAACGACTACATTGCGTTAGAAATAGACATTCTCGAAAGACAAAGGACAACATCATGGCTGAAACGAGCAACTATCAAATGGCGATTGATTTACTGTGTTGCCACTTAGGTCTCTCTGAAGATGAAGCGAAACAGCAATTGGGAATTGGCAGTACACCTGCCGCACAGCAGCAAATATCTGACACGCAACAAGCTCTTATGGGGCTAATGCAAGAAAAATAGCCGTTAGCAAGACTGGTAACAGTTTATGCTAACTAAATTGAAACAGCGCCGCTCATGACATCATGGGTGGCGCTGTTTTGTTTGTGTTGCCTACAATAACCGTGATTAATCTCGCGGCGGCGCTGGCGATAATACTTCGCGATTGCCATTATGGCCGGGAGCACTCACGATACCTTGTGCTTCCAGCTGCTCTACAATTCTTGCAGCGCGGTTGTAACCGATTTTAAATCGGCGTTGTACACCTGAAACTGAACCTCGACGCGTTTCCACTACATGTTCAACCACTTGATCAAATAGCGGATCCACTTCTTCATCACTTTCCATCTTCTCACCGGGTAGCAAGGCTTCTGGTCCTTGGTCACCATAAGTGATCTCTTCTATGTAGTTCGGCTTACCACGTGCTTTCCAGTTGTTTACCACCGCATGCACATCTTCATCCGAGGCAAACGCACCGTGAACCCGGATCGTGTGGCTAGAACCCGGTGGTAGATAGAGCATATCGCCCATACCGAGCAGTGATTCTGCACCACTTTGGTCCAAAATAGTTCTTGAGTCGGTTTTAGTCGAAACGGTAAACGCAACGCGGGTCGGAATATTCGCTTTGATTAAACCGGTGATCACATCAACCGATGGGCGCTGAGTGGCCAAAATAAGGTGAATACCCGCAGCACGAGCCTTTTGTGCCAAACGCGCGATCAACTCTTCTACTTTTTTACCCACCACCATCATCAGATCAGCAAATTCATCAACAACCACGACAATGTAAGGCAGTTTTTCCAGCAGTGGCGGTTCACTCTCCATACTGTCCCCTTCTCTCCACAAAGGATCGTGGATGGGGTGACCAGCAGCAGCGGCCATTTTTAGCTTATCATTGAAGCCTTTGATGTTACGCACACCAAGCACAGACATTAATTTATAACGACGTTCCATTTCACCCACACACCAACGTAAAGCATTTGATGCGTCTTTCATGTCAGTCACGACTTCAGCTAACAGGTGAGGAATGCCCTCGTAGATCGATAGCTCTAACATTTTCGGGTCAATCATAATAAAACGAACGTCTTCTGGGCTCGCTTTATAAAGCATGCTGAGGATCATCACGTTGACCCCAACTGACTTACCTGAACCTGTTGTACCAGCCACCAACACGTGCGGCATTTTGGCTAAATCCGCGACCAGTGCTTCACCTGCAATGTCTTGCCCTAAAACGATGGTCGTCGGTGATTTTGCTTCTTGGAATTGACGACTTTTTATAACATCTGACAAATAGACGGTTTGACGACTCATGTTTGGCAGTTCAAGGCCAACATAAGGTTTGCCAGGGATCACTTCAACCACCCTCACCGCCATCGCCGACAAAGAACGCGCCAAATCCATCGATAGGCTAGAAATACGGCTCACTTTTACGCCTGGAGCTAAATCTAGTTCAAAACGAGTGATAACCGGCCCCGGAAAGATATCAACCACTTGCGCTTGGATTTTGTAATCCGCGAGTTTAGATTCAACCAAACGAGCAACCTCCTCTAATGCCTCTCGGTCAATAAAGTGTTCACGCTTTTCTGGGTGATACAGAAGCTCTAACGTCGGTAGTGGCTCCGTCGGTTTTGGCAGGTTAGTTTCTTTTTGCATTAAAAATGGGTTTTGCTTGGCCGCCATATTGGCCTGAGCCGAAGACACCATGTTCTGAAAAGCCGTCACATCACTGTCTTGCTGGCCTAACGGTGGCTCGTCATCTTCTGACATCACATCAAGATCAGCAGCCAACGCTTGATCTGATTCATCTTCATCCAGCACATCCAAGTTGGAAATAACGGGTTCAACACGCGACACATCAAGATCAACTTCTGTCATATTGAGCGAGGGAGCACTCACCTCTTCGTCCTCTACCCATGCATATTGCTGAGCCTCTTGACAGGCATCAAGGTCGGCATTGGCTAATGCTTGATGCTCATTAGCTCGCTCATCTACCCAGTTAGCCGATGAAAGTGCAAGGTCATCTTCTTCCAACGCAACAAATTCTAACTCTTCAATCGTTGCGCTAAGCTGCTTGCTGCGATCAAATGGCGTTTCATCCGAGTGAGTTTCACTACATGTAGACGAAGTGTCAGCCTGAGTTTTGACCTTTGGCATATGAATATTAAAACGTCTTGGCGAGTGAGTCTGTTCCTGTTCGACATCTACAGCTGGCGGATGCTCAGCATCAAACGCATCGAGAGTAGGTTTGACATACTCTTGATCTGACGACCTAGACTCAACAACAGCTAAGTCTGGGGATGATAATTCAAGCGGCAACAGTTCCATGGGCGACAAAACGGGCGCAATATCTTCATCTTTCTCACCTCGTAGGCGATTGATCAACGCAATGCCAAGAGAAATACTCATCGTCCCTAACCATTCCACGATGCTTAGCCAAGAGATACCTGTTAGCAGCGTAAAACCAGCGCCCCATAAAAAGAGCAATACTAAGGTTGAACCTAATAAATTAAGCGTTGGCAACGCCAAACTGGTTAAGACATCCCCAATCACACCACCAGATGAAAAATACCAAATATCATCAAAGTTAATATCCGCAAGGCCACAACTAGTCAAAATCAAGATAGTTAAGCCAAGTAAACGCGTTCCCCACAACACAAAATCAAGGGGTTCATTCGCGTCTCTTTTACGCAGAAAGACCCATGCTAATACGGTTATAATGAACGGAATTGGGTAGGCCAAAGATCCAAAAACAAAGAATAAGGTATCGGCAATCCAGGCTCCAATAATACCGCCTGCATTTTCAATATCGCCTCCCCACGCGGTTTGCGACCATGAAGGATCGGCGGGGCTAAATGTCAATAAAGCGATGGAAAGAAGCACAGAGGCAAGAACGGCGACAATAAGCCCACACTCTTTCAGGCGTTGCAATCCATTGAGGCGTGAAGACTGAGGCTCTTCACTGGTCTTAATAATGGTCTCAACTTTATTTTGGTTCTCTTTGAACATAAACCTAGATTCTGATTAACGCCAACACTCAAGGTTTATTGCGCTTGATGCGTTGGTTGGGGTGAAAACAGTTTGGGTGAAAACAGTCCGAGCGGCAAAAGCCGCTCGGTTTGTTGTGCGATTTAACCACATCAAGGTTAAAAACCCAATTGGCGAACGTCAGAATGTGGAAAGAAGTACCACTATTCAGACAATCTAGCATTATCGAGTTTTGATAACCAGTTGGTTACTTTGCTTCACTTCTTCCATCACAACATAAGTACGAGTGTCATTGACTCCAGGTAAACGCAATAGAGTGTCACCCAGCAATTTACGATACGCGCCCATGTCTGAGACTCGAGTTTTGAGAAGATAGTCAAAATCACCCGAGACAAGATGGCATTCTTGAATGTCATCCAGTTTTTGAACCGCGGTATTAAACTGCTCAAACACATCAGGTGCACCACGATTCAGTGTAATTTCCACAAATACCAACAGCGAAGCATCAAGATATTGTGGATTCAACAACGCGGTATAACCGGTAATGAAACCTTGACGCTCTAAACGACGTACACGCTCTAAACAGGGGGTTGGAGATAAACCCACTCGTTTTGATAATTCTACATTCGAAATACGACCATCTTTCTGCAATTCATTCAAAATATTGCGATCGATACGGTCTAAATCCTTGGACGGCCTTTTATAGTTGTCTGCCATTTTTTATTCCACCTTATTACTTCCTTGCAAAAATATATACTACAACCTTTTAATATTCAGCATCAAATTTTACACATTCACATCTATACTAGTCACAAATTCGAAACAACAACCCTACATATAGTTATAACAACCAAAAAAACCTAAGGAGTCAGGATGATCATTGGAGTTCCTAAAGAAATCAAAAACCACGAATATCGTGTGGGCATGATTCCCGCAAGCGTGCGCGAACTTGTCTCACACGGTCACCAAGTTTATGTTGAAACAAATGCCGGTTCCGGCATCGGCTTTTCAGACGATGATTACATCGCTGTAGGCGCATCCATTCTTCCTACTGCTTCTGACATTTTTGCGAAAGCAGAAATGATTGTTAAGGTCAAAGAACCTCAGGCTGCTGAACGAGCAATGCTCCGCGAAGGCCAAATTTTATTTACCTATTTACATCTAGCTCCAGATTTTCCACAAACTGAGGAGCTAATCAAGAGCAAAGCTGTCTGTATAGCCTACGAGACTGTAACAGATAATATGGGTCGCTTGCCACTATTAGCACCAATGTCTGAAGTCGCTGGTCGAATGTCTATTCAATCAGGTGCGCAGTGTTTAGAAAAATCACACGCAGGCTGCGGTTTATTACTAGGTGGTGTACCTGGAGTCGCACCAGCGAAAGTGGTGGTGATTGGTGGTGGTGTAGTCGGTGCCAACGCAGCCAGAATTGCCGTCGGAATGCGTGCTGATGTGACAATTCTCGACCGAAGTGTTGATATGCTGCGTAAACTCGATGAAGAATTCCAAGGCCAGGCTAAAGTGGTATATTCAACAAAGGATGCAATTGAAAAATACGTCCTCGAAGCCGATTTAGTAATAGGCGCAGTACTGATCCCCGGAGCAGCAGCTCCTAAACTCGTTACTAAAGATCTGATTTCTAGAATGAAACCTGGCTCTGCGGTCGTTGATGTGGCAATTGACCAAGGCGGCTGCTTTGAGACCTCACATGCTACCACTCATGATGACCCGACCTATATCGTTGATGACGTCGTTCATTACTGCGTCGCAAACATGCCAGGCGCTGTGGCTCGCACATCAACTTTCGCCTTGAATAACGCAACGTTGCCTTACATTGTTAAACTGGCCAATAAAGGTTATCAACGTGCATTATTAGAGGATAAAGGATTCCTAGAAGGTTTAAACGTGATACACGGTAAAGTCACCTGCAAAGAGGTCGCCGAGAGTTTCAACCTTGAATATCTTGAGCCATCTGAAGCTATCGCTCTGTTTAACTAACGATAACAATTTGCGGTAAGGCTCTCAATTCTTAGCCAAGTGCGTCATGCGCTTGGCTGTCATTTTTTATAAGCGTGAACCAATATATTGCGTGGCGTTACTTTTCTAGCGCAAAACTGTTCAACCTGCACCTCATAACCTTGCTCTTGAAGATAAAGTGCCTTATCCAACACCAACCAAAGTTCAATTATGCGGCGAAATGCCTGCTGCACTAGCCCTATCCTTTCCATCTGCCAAAAACGCTGCTCACCTTTATGTTCATAAGCAGGCCAATCAACTTCTGGTAATGCAATGCTTTTTTGTGCTGCCGCCCAATGACAAAAAGCTAAAAACCCTTCGGCTAGTTGTGATTTTTTGAGACTCGGAATTGGGCAATATTGATGGTGCCCAAGTTCAGATCTTAGCAATAAATCAAAGCCCAAACGAAACGTCATTTCTTGCAAACGATGACGGCGAACCCGCTCTCCCCCCGTAACGGTTTCTTGCAGCGGAATACGCAGCTCTTGTTTGGATAAGGAAAGAGAAGAAGTACGACCGTAGCTGGATATGGGTTGGTAGCTATCGGCTTTGATTAAATGGTAGCAACATGGTGAAAACGTAATCGCAGGCAAGCGATGAGCAACGGAATATTCGAGTAGGCGAACATGGAGATCTCCACAGGCATGTAAAGCGACGGCATGCTGATTGGTATTGAAAACGCCAAACGCCTGCGGCTCAAAAGCGTCCCCTTGAATAAATTGCATCGGAAGATCATGTTCATCGGCGCAAGCTTGCCCTGCATGACAGAGCTGCGACTGATATTCAAAACTAGTGACTTTTTGTTTTGACTGGGCTGCGATAATTCGACCTAAAAAACCTTTACCCGCACACCACTCTAGCCATTCCGTTCCAGAATGCCTACAGAGGAGTGATTCGCTCATTAAACGAATTTGTTCTAGCTTTCTGCCAGGGATCCCCTGCACTAAGTAAGGGCTGAGTGCTTGCTGAGTAGTACGAGGGGCATCTTGAAGCCTAATCATGATATCGGCTTCTTTTAACCCCTCGACATACGGATAAAGTTGCTCAATGAGCGTTTGCGGCGATGACTTTAAGCTATCGATACTGTCCAAAGATAGCGTTTGCAACCACTGATCCAGCCTATGATCTGAATGTTTCCAAGGTGAACTTTCTAAGCCACTATGATGAAAGGGATCAAATCGCCAAAAACGTTGGTTTTCAATTAAAAAAGCATCGATATGTTTGAAAAGCGCGCGCATACATCCCCCCTAGAAAGACCAATTCTAGGAGGTGATGGTTTAATTAGAAAGTGTTTCGTTTTAAATGATCAAAATTAGCTTAACGAACTGGCAATTCAATGTCTTTAAACATCTCTTCTATTTCGATATTCGATTTTAACGAGGTAGCCCGTTCGACCACAGGGCGAGTAAGATGAGGCGCGAAACGTTCCATAAAGTCAAACATATAAGAACGCAGGAATGTGCCTCGGCGAAAACCAATGCTAGTCGTGCTCGCACCAAAAAGATGGCTGGCATCAATCGCGATAAGATCGGTGTCGCGTGATTTATCTATCGCCATACTTGCGATAACACCCACCCCAATTCCCATCCGGACATAAGTTTTTATCACATCCGCATCGGTGGCGGTAAAGACAACTCGCGGCGTTAACCCTACGCGATTAAATGCAGTGTCTAACTCTGAACGGCCAGTAAAACCAAACACGTAAGTGACCAATGGATACGCGGCTAAATCCTCAATCGTTACCCGTTCTTTTTTTGCAAGAGCATGATCTTTAGGCACGACAATAGAACGGTTCCAATGATAACAAGGTAGCATGATGGCATCTTGGTACAGATGAAGCGCTTCTGTTGCTATCGCAAAATTAGCGGTGCCTTTTGCGACCGCTTCCGACATCTGACTTGGAGTGCCTTGATGCATATGTAACGACACTTTCGGATAACGCGCAGTAAATCCTTTGATTACATCAGGTAACGCGTAGCGAGCTTGTGTGTGAGTCGTTGAAATATTCAGCGTACCCATCTCAGGGTGCGTATGCTCCCCTGCCACGGCCTTAATGCTTTCCACACGTGAAAGGATCTCTTGTGAGATACGAATAATATCTTCACCTGCACCCGTGACTTGTGTCAGGTGTTTACCGCTACGCTCAAAAATTTGAATACCCAATTCATCTTCAAGTAAACGAACCTGTTTACTAATGCCTGGCTGAGAGGTATAAAGGCTTTCCGCAGTTGCTGAGACATTCAGGTTGTGATTAACCACTTCAACAATATATTTTAACTGCTGTAACTTCATTATTGGCCTCGTAATCCATTATCAAAGATCCAGATTTTTCAATCATAGTTTATAATTATTAGTTATAACGCTTAACACTCTCAATTCAAAGCTCGATGATTCAAGAGCGAAGAAAAAAGTAAGCATTTTGCGTAGCTGACTAAATTTTTGCCAACTATCGCCCAATCTAAGCAATAAAAGGCAGTTTTTAGAGGTTAAAACAGAAATAATAAAAATAGTCAATTTGAAGGTGTAGTGATAACTAAGGATCGTGTATTCTTAATTGCGAGCCACTGAATTCTAATAAAGATACGGATTATATGAATATAGGTTTACTCATTGCTCTTGTAGCAGTATTGCTGGTGTTAGTCCTTGGTTATAACATCATGCTCCAATATAAAGTAAAGGTCGAGTCAGCTAAAAAGCAGGAATCGACACGCTATATCGCCATTATTGATGCGACAGAAGATCTTATCGGCAATGCTCATCACATGCCTTTTAGTAAAGAGCTCTTAGTCTGCCTGAATACTCGGATTCTAGACGCGCTCATCAGTATGTATGAGTTAGATCCGAAAAATAAGCAGTTGGCACAGCGTATTGAGCATATGAAGGGGCAAATTAGACATTTACAAGAAAACCATCCCGGCGGTGATAGTACCGCGTTTAAAGTACCTAGCAGCGATAAACAAGCGCTTGTTATGCTTAAGTTAGTAAAACGCCTGAGAGACACGATTCGTAGTGAACATAATAAGGGACGCTTTGAAACACAATCTTACGTCGCTGAAAATGCCCGTTTGGAAATGATACAAATTCGCATCAACATTGAAAATGTCATCAAACGAGCTAATGATTCAATTGTTCGTGGTCAACCAGGAACATCCGTACAACTGCTGCGCAAAGGAATTGATGTATTAAGCTCTAAAAATGATGCATATTCGAGCCAAGCTCGAGAAAAACTACAGTCAATGTACGATGACTTAGAAAAAAGACGCCAGACAAAAAGTGCAACCGATCTTCAACAAATTGAAGATAGCGAGAGAAATAGTGATATGGATGCACTGTTTGGCGAAAAGAAGAAGTGGTAACTCATTTTCTTTTTCTATGCTTAACAATAACTTTAAGGTCGCATAAGCGACCTTTTTCATAAAGCGATACAAAAAATATTTGCTTACATTAACGTATCGTTTATCGCTTTTAGGACTTCATCCGGTCTTATTGCCTGAGTAATTGGGCGTCCTATGACTAGATAATCTGAACCAGCTTTTATGGCCTCACTTGGAGTCATTATACGTCTTTGGTCTCCTGTTTCAGAACCAATAGGACGAATCCCTGGCGTAACCAATTTGAACTCTTGGCCAAGATAGCTCTTAAGCATGCGCGCTTCTTGAGCTGAGCATACCACTCCATCTAACCCTGCATTTTGAGTTAGGCTAGCCAGACGCATTACATGCTCTTTAGGCGCAACATCGACGCCAATACCACGAAGATCAGAGTGTTCCATACTGGTTAGTACCGTGACAGCAATAAGTAGTGGTCGATCGTTACCATAAGGTTCAAGAATCTGACGAGACGCCGACATCATTCTCTCCCCACCACTGGCATGAACATTCACCATCCACACACCAAGCTCAGCGGCTGCACGTACGGCTTTAGAGCACGTGTTGGGAATATCATGAAACTTTAGGTCTAAGAATACCGAAAAACCTCTGTTGTGTAGCTCACGCACAAAATCGGGACCAAACAGGGTAAACATCTCTTTGCCCACTTTTAATCGACAGCTGTTGGGGTCAATTTTATCAACAAAAGCTAACGCTTCCGCTTGTTGCTCATAATCCAACGCGACAATTACTCTCTGGTCTTTCATTTTCACTCCTAAAATAATTAAGCTAAAAAAATGCAGCTTTCATAAGCTGCAGTTTTCGAGTCGATCAGTAACCAGTACATGAACTCTATTCACCATCCAAACCACGGATAGGTTTAATTGAACCCCAATTCTTACATGATGGGCAGTGCCAGTAGAGAGAATGGGTTGAGAAACCACACTTTCTGCATCGATAGCGAGGTTTTACTTTTAGTTGCTCACCTACCAATTTTTGCAAGGTTGACAAACTCTCTTTCGCTCGACCTTCCTCTGCTTCAATGAGATGGTAGTCAATTAAACGATAGAAGCCCTTCATGGTTGGATTTTTAACCAATTGCCGTGTCAAAAGTTCCTGTGCAGCTCCAGCACCATCATGTTGTGCCACCAACTGTGCGAGCATCAGCTCAGCTGACACACCAGCTTCATTGATAATGCATTCCCGCAAGAACTCAACAAGCTCACTCTCTTTACCAATATGGTGATAGCATTCAGCAAGCGTAGGTAATACCTCACCGATGAAATCAATGTCCTGCTCCAAGACCATCTGCATATACTGGATTGTTTGACGGTAGTCATCATTTTCAAGATACAGCTTACCTAAAGAGATCGTTGCACGCACACACTTAGGATCTTCAGACAGCGCTTTTTTAAGATATTGAATCGCTTTGCTATCGCGTCCTTCAGCCTTCTCTTGCACCGCAAGTTCACACCAAAAATGGGCTATAACACTGTGCACTCTTTTTCTACCTAATTTCACCAGCGCATAAGCGTAATCAATAGCTTTATGCCACTCTCGAGTCTGCTGGTAAATAGAAACCAATTGTTGCAACGCCGCTTCTTTGTGTTCAGGCTCTTCGATCAGTTGTTCAAATATTTTTTCGGCGCGATCGAGAAATCCAGCCACCATATAGTCTTTTGCTAATTGTTGTAAGGCGAGGTTTTTTTGGTCAATAGTAAGGCTTGAACGGGATATAAGATTTTGATGGATGCGGATAGCACGATCGACCTCTCCTCTTGAACGGAATAAGTTACCCAGCGCTAAGTGGGTATCAATCGTTTCATTGTCTACTTGAAGTAGCTCAATAAAATGATCAACGGCCTTATCTGATTGATCAGAAAGCAGTAAGTTAAGGCCCGTCACATACTGACGAGAAATTTGGTGAGAATGTTTCTGCTTATCTTGCTGAGCACTACGATTTCCCATATACCAACCATAGGCGGCGACAATCGGTAGTAGCAAGAAGAGAATTTCTAACATCAAGTCAGCCTTTATTTCACTACGCTTTACTTGTTACAGCGCTGTTCTCTGCCGTTTGCTTTTTCAGTTGCTTATTCAACTTTCTAACTTGCAACTGAGACTTAAAGTAGAAGCTACTGCCGAGCAAACAAGCGAGTAAAAAACCAGAGACAAAAACAGTACCAAGTAAAGTAGACAAGTGAAATTCGCCTTGAGCGATCAAATAGTTAAACGTCACAACTGCTTGATTTTGAGCCCCTAATGCTAAAGCAATCAAAAAAAGTGCAAGAATTAAAACGATTTTTATAATTTTCATATGCCACTACCTATCCAGTATTGATCTGGTCTGATTATGCAGGAAAATGGCCTTACAAACCACGTCTATTATGGATTCCTTTCTTAAAAAAACGGCATACTTAAACTGTATGCCGTTTTTTAGAATACTCTCTAAATCGCTTTAGATATTCTCATTAACTCGCTCACGTAACTCTTTACCTGGCTTGAAATGAGGGACGAACTTGCCATCCAACACCACTTTATCACCGGTTTTAGGATTACGGCCCACTCTAGGCTCACGATAGTGCAAAGAGAAACTACCAAATCCGCGAATTTCGATTCGCTCTCCGCTTTCTAAAGTTGATGCCATATGTTCAAGAATATCTTTCACAGCGTCTTCAATTTCTTTAGCAGATAGGTGCGTTTTCTCAGCACAGAGTCTTTCTATCAATTCAGACTTAGTCATAGTTTCCCTCATTACTTATCAAAGTAGGCACTAACTGAAAAAAAAGGAGCCTTACGGCCCCTTTTAGCGAGTTAGATTATTCGCCTTTAGCAGCCTTGAATGCATCAGCCATAGCATTACCAAACGCACCTTCATCAGATTTGTTTAGAGTAGCCATTGCTTCTTGCTCATCAGCTTCATCTTTAGCTTTGATAGATAGGTTGATTACGCGGTTTTTACGGTCTACACCAGTAAATTTCGCTTCAACGCTGTCACCAACGCTTAGGACTAGAGACGCATCTTCAATACGGTCACGAGATGCTTCAGAAGCACGGATGTAACCTTCAACGCCGTCTACAAGTTCAATTGTAGCACCTTTCGCGTCAACTGCAGTAACAGTACCGTTAACTAGAGTACCTTTTTTGTTATCAGCAACATATGCGTTGAACGGGTCGTTTTCCATTTGCTTAACGCCAAGAGAAATACGCTCACGCTCTGCATCTACTGCTAGAACAACTGCAGAGATTTCATCGCCTTTCTTGTAATCACGTACCGCTTCTTCTCCAGGAACGTTCCAAGAGATATCAGATAGGTGAACTAGACCGTCGATGCCGCCGTCTAGACCGATGAAGATACCGAAGTCAGTGATAGACTTGATCTTACCAGTAACTTTGTCGCCTTTAGCTTGCGCTTCAGCGAATGACTGCCATGGGTTAGCTTTACACTGTTTAAGACCTAGAGAGATACGACGACGCTCTTCGTCGATATCAAGAACCATAACCTCAACTTCGTCGCCAACGTTAACAACTTTAGATGGGTGGATGTTCTTGTTAGTCCAATCCATTTCAGAAACGTGTACTAGACCTTCAACGCCTTCTTCGATTTCAACGAAGCAGCCGTAGTCAGTTAGATTTGTTACACGGCCAGATAGTTTATGACCTTCTGGGTAACGCTTAGCGATAGCTACCCATGGATCTTCGCCAAGTTGCTTAAGACCTAGTGATACGCGAGTACGATCACGATCAAACTTAAGAACTTTAACTAGGATTTCGTCACCAACGTTAACGATTTCTGATGGGTGTTTAACGCGTTTCCAAGCCATATCTGTGATATGTAGAAGACCATCAACACCACCAAGGTCAACGAATGCGCCGTAGTCAGTAAGGTTCTTAACGATACCTTTAACTTCAGTACCTTCTTGTAGAGTTTCAAGAAGTTCGTCACGTTCAACGCTGCTTTCTGATTCAATAACAGCACGACGAGAAACAACAACGTTGTTACGTTTCTGGTCTAGTTTGATAACTTTGAACTCTAGCTCTTTGTTTTCTAGGTGAGTAGTGTCACGGATAGGACGCACGTCAACAAGAGAGCCTGGAAGGAAAGCACGGATACCGTTTAGTTCAACAGTGAAGCCACCTTTAACTTTACCATTGATAATACCAATAACAGTTTCAGCTTCTTCGTAAGCTTTCTCAAGAACGATCCAAGCTTCATGACGCTTAGCTTTCTCACGAGAAAGTTGAGTTTCACCGAAACCATCTTCAACAGCGTCTAGAGCAACGTCTACTTCAGAACCAACTTCAACTTCAAGTTCGCCAGCAGCGTTCTTGAACTGTTCAGCAGGGATAGCAGACTCAGACTTAAGACCAGCGTCAACAAGAACGAAACCATTCTCGATAGCGACTACAGTACCTTTAACGATTGTACCTTGTTGAAATTGTGTTTCGTTTAAAAACTCTTCAAAGAGTTGAGCAAAAGATTCAGTCATTTATTTAATCTTCAATAAGTAAACTTCCATGGGTATCCTACCGCATGGGGTTATTAAATTCGCCAGTCATCATCCTTGCGACCGACGCTCTTACCTAGCAGAACTACTCTGCCAGCTTAGATTCTACATATTGTAATGCTTCTTCTACAACTTCGTCGATAGACATTGAGGTTGAGTCAAGCAATAGCGCATCCTCTGCAGGGCGTAATGGGGCCACTGGGCGGTTACGATCTCGGTCGTCACGCTCTTGGATCTCGCTTAAAAGGGCGTCAAATTTAACATCTAGCCCTTTGAGTTGCAACTGCTTAAAGCGACGTTGGGCTCGCTCTTGCGCGCTGGCATCTAGGAATATTTTCACTTCTGCTTGAGGAAACACAACTGTGCCCATATCACGTCCATCAGCAACCAGTCCCTGCTCTTTCGCAAAGGCCCGTTGGCGACGTAATAATGCCTCGCGCACTCTAGGCAGCGCCGCTACCTTTGATGCTGCCATTCCTGTCTCTTCTTTGCGTAATTCTTTCGATACATCCTCACCTTCAAGAATCACTCTGATCAAGTCACCTTCTGCGATAAATTGGACATCTAAATGTGTCGCTAGAGGAACAAGCGCTTCTTCCGATTCCGTATCCACACCGTGGTGAATCGCCGCCAATGCAAGAACGCGGTAAATAGCTCCAGAATCGAGCAAATGAAAGCCTAATTTCTTAGCCAACAACATACAAAGAGTGCCTTTACCAGCACCACTTGGGCCATCTACGGTAATTACCGGAGTGTGAGAGGACATGATTTACTCCACTTAGTTTTTATGCGGCTTGTTTGCTCGCTTTTGTCGGCGACAAATTATAGTGCTTATCCATTACAGGCGCTAGGAAGGAATGGTGATATGACTGAAATTTCACAGTGATACAAGCGTCGCTTTCAGGGATGCGACGCTTTTGATAGAGACTTTTATAAAATAATACGCTCGGCATTTTGCTTAACAGTGGCGGCACCAATGCCTTTCACCAAGCTCAGATCTTCTTTGGTTTTAAAAGCGCCATTTTGTTGACGATATTCAACAATCGCTTGTGCTTTTTTAAGTCCAATACCTTTCAATAGAGTGGCAATTTCCTCAGCAGAGTCCTGATTGATATTAACTGTAATTTCAATGCCTTGGTGCGTTTCTACCACCTTTTCTTCTGCTAATTCCGGTGAAAGAGGCAATACGATACTTAGAAGTAGCAACCCGAGTTTTGTTTTCAATTTCATATGAACATTTCCTTGTTTATTAGTGGGTATCAATATTAATTGAGCTTGGAAATCAGAGGGAATCAAAAAGGTAGAAATTGAAATGAGCTGCATAAGCAGCCCATTTTGAGTTTCATATCAATTACATTACTAGCCTTTATTGGCTCACAACATAATATTCAATGTCTGTATTTTTACGCAAAGTTGTAAGTATCGCAGCCAAATCACGTTGGCTACCAATGCGATCTAACTGAGCCGTAATTTGATCATTGTACTCAGGTGTGACTTTAGCCTCGACCTTATGTAGTTCAACAAGAACAATATCACCATTCATTGCTTTCGCTTGACCGTAAACCACACTATCTGCTGCTGGTTTAGGGAGAGAAAACACTGAACTCGCCAATGAAGAGCTACGATCAATCATTTCCAACTCAGCAAATTTTAACCCACGCTGTTCCAATAAGGATTGGTCACCTTGCTTTAGGGTATCAATCAATTTTGTGGCTAACTCAATCGCTTGTTGTTCGCCTTTGACTTTAGAAAGCTGAGCAACCACTTGCTCTTTCACTTCAGCCAAAGGAAGAACTATTTGTTCCCGAGCATCATCAACACGAACAACGATAACGTGTTCTGGGGCAACTTCTAATACCTCAGAATTGAGCCTATCTTCTTTTACCTCTGGGCTTAGAATCGCTTGAAGAACCGCTGGATTTTTAAGAATTTCAGGTGCATCTTGCTGAGAAATAAAATCGGTTTTCTGAATCTTAGCTGAGATGGCTTTTGCTGCTTCATCCAGAGAGTCAGGTGATTCAAATGCCACTTTTTCTAGCTTGGTCTGCAACTCATAAAACTGATCAGCGGCTTTTTGGTCTAACATTTCAGCTTTGATTTCAGAGGCAACCTGTGCGTAGGGCTGTGCGATAGGGGCTTTAACATCATCAAGACGGATAATGTGATAGCCAAATTCAGATTTGACCAACCCTGTGATATCCCCTATCTGTTCGATAGCAAAGGCTGCTTGTTCAAAAGCTGGGTCCATCACATCATGTTCAATCCAACCTAGTGACCCCCCCTCTTCTACGCTTCCTACGTCTTCTGATTTTTCTTTCGCTAAGGTCGCGAAATCAGCGCCAGCATTCAGTTCATCGAGAATCGCCTGCGCTTTAGCTTTATCATCACCTTGAACCAAAATATGGCTTACTTTACGCTGTGCTTGAGTGGAGTATTTGTCTAAATGCTCTTGGTAGTACTGCTCGGCCTGTTCATCAGACACTACCATTTGGTCTTTCAATTGTTGGGCAGAAAGCTCAATATAAGCCACTTTAACCTGCTCTGGACGGGTATAGCGCTCTGCATTTTGTTGATAATATTGAGTAATTTCTTCATCACTCAACTCAACATTTTTAGCAAACTCGCTGAGTGACAATGTGAGCGCACGGATATCGCGGGTTTGAGAGATCAGTTCACTTTGCTGATTAACCTCACCCTGCAACGTAAATTCACTACCTTGAATAGCACTAAGCAACTGGTTACGAATAAGATCACGACGCAGATATTCTGCAAAGCTTTCAGCAGAGAAACCCGCACGGCGAAGAGCCGCTTGATAGATTTCTTGGTCAAACTTACCGCCGGTCTGGAATTGAGGCATGTCTAAAATCATTTTACGAACCTGATCATCGCTCACTCGTAAACCTAGTGATTGTGCATGCTGCTCCAACAATAAATCGTTAACCATACGATCAAGAACTGACTTACGAAATGACTCGACATACTGATGATCAGCGAGCAAGTTAGCAAAATAATCCCCTAATTGGGATTGCATGCGATTGCGCTCGTTCTGGTACGCTTGTTCAAATTCACCACGGCCAATCTCACTATTGCCAACTTTAGCCGCAGCATTACTGCCACCGCTGACCAAGTAGCTACCGACACCTGCGAATACGAATGATAAGATAATCATTCCTAGAATAATTTTCACCGCGATGCTGTTCACGCCTTCGCGTAATCGATCCATCATAATCTAACTGCTCTCCGGATAAGAAGCTTCACACTTCAGCCTAAAAATTGAATAGCGCGATAATATCAGAAAAAGAAATGCGCATCAGTAGGATGCGCATAATTTCAAAAGGTTCGAATTAATTTTGCGCTTAAGCAGCAAAAAATAACGATTTTGATTAGTTGCAAGCGTCTTTAAGCGCTTTGCCTGCTTTGAAAGCAGGTACTTTTGCTTCTGCGATTTGGATCTCTTCACCCGTTTTAGGGTTACGACCCGTGCGCGCTGCACGAGTGCGAACGCTAAATGTACCAAAGCCAACAAGCGCCACTTGATCGCCAGATTGAAGAGTGCCACTCACCGCTTCGATAAATGCATCCAAAGCACGGCCTGACGATGCTTTAGAGATGTCAGCGTTTTCTGCGATTTGTTCTACTAATTGTGTTTTATTCACTGTGATTCCCCTTTGCGTCACCCATTATTATTTTTAACGGTGACTTTTCGTTCCATTAAGTTCCCAAACTAGCTTGAAGCCTTATTACATCTGGGCTGCAAGCTATAGGGGCTTACGTTAGCGTCCAAAAAAAACGCTGACAAGCCTTTTTAAGCCTATCAGCGTGATCTTTTACTTATTTTTGCTGCACATCACTATTTTTTAGCTTCAAATTCAACCCCAGAAGGGTCTCGTTCAAGTGCGATCTTCAAAACTTCATCAATCCATTGAACGGGGATGACTTTTAGGTCAGCAATCACATTTGCAGGGATCTCTTCCAAATCACGCTCATTCTCTTTGGGGATCAATACAGTGGTGATACCACCACGATGTGCTGCGAGCAGTTTTTCTTTCAAACCGCCGATAGGTAATACTTCACCACGCAAGGTTATCTCACCCGTCATCGCGACTTCCGCTTTCACAGGATTACCCGTCAAGCTAGAGACAAGCGCCGTACACATAGCAATACCCGCGCTTGGACCATCTTTTGGTGTTGCGCCTTCTGGCACGTGAACGTGAATGTCACGCTTTTCATAGAAATCAGCGTTAATCCCTAATTTCTCGGCGCGTGCGCGAACCACCGTCATCGCAGCTTGAATGGATTCTTGCATCACCTCGCCCAGAGAACCAGTTTGCGTCAACTTGCCTTTGCCAGGCATTGATTCGGTTTCAATAGTCAGCAAATCACCGCCTACTTCTGTCCATGCTAAACCCGTAACTTGGCCAATTTGGTTACTGTCGTCGGCTTTGCCAAAATCGCAACGTTGCACACCTAGAAACTCTTTTAAATTCTCTTGGTTGGCTACCACGGTTTTTACATCTTTATTCAACAAGATTTTCTTAACCGCTTTACGGCAAATTTTTGAAATCTCTCGCTCTAAGCTTCGTACACCCGCCTCACGCGTGTAATAACGGATAATACCTATGATGGCTGAATCTTCGATAACAATTTCATGAGGCTTCAAACCGTTCCGCTCAACTTGCTTAGTCACTAGATGGCGTTTCGCAATATTCAGCTTTTCGTCTTCTGTGTATCCAGAAAGGCGGATAACTTCCATACGGTCAAGCAGCGGGCCTGGGATGTTCATTGAGTTTGATGTCGCAACAAACATGACATCAGACAAGTCATAATCCACCTCTAAATAGTGATCGTTAAAGGTGCTATTTTGTTCAGGATCAAGAACTTCCAACAATGCGGAAGATGGGTCACCACGCATATCTGAAGACATTTTGTCGATTTCATCAAGCAGGAAAAGTGGGTTTTTCACGCCAACCTTTGCCATTTTTTGAATCAATTTACCCGGCAGAGAACCGATGTAAGTACGGCGGTGACCACGAATTTCTGCTTCATCACGCACTCCACCTAACGCCATACGGGTATACTGTCTGCCTGTTGCCGCCGCTATCGAGCGGCCAAGCGACGTTTTACCCACGCCCGGGGGACCAACAAGACACAAAATGGGCCCTTTCAGCTTGTTGATACGACTTTGTACCGCAAGATATTCTAAAATACGCTCTTTGACACGATCTAAACCGTAGTGATCGGCATTTAAAATATCTTCAGCTTTTGCCAAATCTTTCTTAACTTTTGAACGTTTTGCCCAAGGAACATTGACCATCCAATCAATATAGCTACGCACAACGGTTGCTTCTGCAGACATTGGAGACATCATCTTCAATTTCTGCAGCTCTTGTTCCGTTTTTTTGCGCGCTTCCTGCGGCATTTTGGAATCGTCAATTTTCTTTTTCAGGATTTCAAATTCATCAGGTGCGTCATCCATCTCACCTAATTCTTTCTGAATCGCTTTCATCTGCTCGTTGAGGTAATACTCACGCTGAGATTTTTCCATCTGCTTTTTAACGCGACCACGAATTCGTTTTTCAACCTGTAATAGGTCGATCTCCGCTTCCATTTGTCCCATTAAAAATTCCAAACGTTCACTGACATCAACAATTTCGAGAACTTTTTGTTTTTCAATCAATTTCAATGGCATGTGAGCGGCGATGGTATCAGCCAAACGCGCGGCTTCATCAATCCCATTTAACGACGTTAATACTTCAGGCGGGATTTTCTTGTTTAGTTTGATAAAACCATCAAATTGGTTGATTGCACTGCGAACGACGACTTCCTGCTCTTTATCATCCAGCTCAGGAGTGACAAGATACTGCGCTTCTGCAGAGAAAAATTCACGCTCGATGAAGCGATCAATTTTCGCTCGCTGCTGGCCTTCAACCAGCACTTTCACGGTGCCGTCAGGTAATTTCAGAAGTTGTAAAATCGTTGCGACCGTGCCGACTTCAAAAAGATCTTCAATTTTCGGCTCGTCGGTTTCCGCTTGCTTTTGTGCCACAAGTAACACTTGCTTGTTGTTATCCATTGCCGCTTCGAGGCATTGGATTGATTTTTCTCTGCCAACAAACAAAGGAATGACCATGTGAGGATAAACCACCACGTCACGTAGAGGTAGTACGGGGATCTCGATACGCTCGGAACGTTCCAAGTTCATATTATTCTCTCTTCCGCTTCAACTGATTACCGAGTATATGGGGGCTAACTGACTGGATTCAATAACAGAATAAAAAAAAGGAGGTATTTGCTACCTCCTTTAAATATTTCTGATTGAGATTTACTCTGCACCAGCCGCTTGGCTCTCATTTCCGCTATAAATTAGTAGCGGTTGTGATTCACCGTTAATGACTGATTCATCGATAACCACTTTGCTAACATCGTTTACCGACGGCAGTTCATACATGGTTTCGAGTAGTACGCCTTCCAATATAGAGCGTAAACCACGTGCGCCCGTTTTGCGGTTCATTGCTTTTTTTGCAATGGCGCGCAATGCGTCTTCACGAAACTCTAGGTCAACGTCCTCTAACTCAAACAGGGCTGCGTACTGTTTCGTCAGCGCGTTTTTCGGCTCACACAAGATTTGAATCAGTGCTTCTTCATCCAGCTCTGTCAAGGTAGCCGTTACGGGAAGACGACCGATAAATTCAGGGATCAACCCATATTTTACCAAATCTTCAGGCTCTACTTGATTGAACAACTCACCGATAGTTTTGGTTTCATCTTTAGAGCGAACTTCTGCACCAAAGCCAATACCTGAGCCTGTCGCAACACGTTGTTCAATCACTTTATCTAGGCCCGCAAATGCACCACCACAGATAAAGAGGATTTTGGATGTGTCTACCTGTAAAAACTCTTGTTGTGGATGCTTACGGCCGCCTTGGGGCGGAACTGAAGCGATAGTGCCTTCCACTAATTTCAACAGCGCTTGCTGAACCCCTTCACCTGAGACATCTCGGGTAATTGAAGGATTTTCTGCTTTACGAGAAATCTTATCAATTTCATCGATGTAGACGATACCACGTTCCGCTTTTGCAACGTCATAATCACATTTTTGCAGCAGCTTTTGGATGATGTTTTCAACATCTTCGCCGACATAGCCTGCTTCAGTTAATGTGGTGGCGTCTGCCATTGTGAAAGGTACGTCTAGGAAACGAGCTAATGTTTCTGCAAGCAGTGTTTTACCACTACCTGTTGGGCCAATAAGAAGAATATTACTCTTACCTAACTCAACCCCATCGCTCGTTTTATCACCGTTTCGTAAACGCTTGTAGTGATTATATACGGCCACTGCGAGCACTTTTTTTGCATGTTCCTGGCCAATCACATAGTCATCAAGATGTTCACGGATCTTATGCGGCGTAGGTAACGCCTCAGATTCCTTTTTTGGCAGAACATCCTTAATCTCTTCACGAATGATGTCGTTACATAAATCAACGCATTCATCACAGATGTAAACAGAAGGACCGGCGATCAGCTTGCGAACTTCGTGCTGGCTTTTGCCACAGAAAGAGCAATACAACAGTTTACTACTACCGCTCTCTTTGCTTTTGTCTGTCATTCGCTAACCTCTTAGCCTTTACTTTTAATCGTCTGAGTGTAACTCAAATTACGCCAAAATGCGTCAAACAATTCTGAGAACTGTTATTCGCCGCGGTGACGCAAGACTGCATCGACTAAACCGTATTCCACAGCTTGGTCAGCAGACATAAAGTTATCACGGTCGGTATCACGTTCAATGACTTCAAGCGGTTGGCCTGTATGCTCAGCAAGCAATTTGTTGAGTTTTTGCTTGATGGTAAGGATCTCTTGAGCATGGATCTGGATATCCGAAGCTTGGCCTTGGAAACCACCTAACGGCTGATGAATCATCACGCGTGAGTTAGGCAATACATAACGTTTCCCCGGAGCGCCACCAGCCAATAGGAATGCACCCATTGAACAAGCTTGGCCCATACAAACAGTGCTAACATTCGGCTTGATGAACTGCATGGTGTCATAAATTGACATACCAGCAGTCACGCTACCTCCTGGCGAGTTGATGTAGAGGAAAATATCTTTATCAGGGTTTTCAGATTCTAAAAACAACAGCTGCGCTACAACAAGGTTAGCCATGTGATCTTCAACTTGACCCGTTAAGAAAATGACTCGTTCTTTGAGTAGGCGAGAATAAATATCGTATGAGCGCTCACCGCGGGAAGTCTGCTCAACCACCATGGGTACTAGCGCGTCAAAAATTGGCGACATTGCGTTTTTTTCTTGGTAGCTCATATTGTTATGTCCCTAAAATAAATGGCCAGAATGATGAGTATCACACGGACCATTGTTAGCAGAATAGTTAACCCGTAGTCAACCACCTACGCTACATATTGCTTATTAAGCAGGTTGCTGGTTCATTAGCTCATTGAAGCTAACAGCCTTTTCAGAAACCTGTGCTTTAGCAATGATCGCGTCGATTGCTTGCTCTTCTAGAGCAAGGTTACGCATGTTGTTCATCATTTGCTGATTTTGAGCATAGTATGCCATTACTTCAGCTGGATCTTCGTACGCTGTTGCCATCTCTTCGATCAATGCTTTCACTTTATCTTCGTCAGCTTTTAGCTCTTCAGACTTGATCACTTCACCAAGAAGTAGGCCAACCACTACGCGACGTTTTGCTTGTTCTTCGAACAATTCACGTGGTAGTTGAGCGGCCGCTTCTGGGTTACCGCCAAAGCGTTGCGCAGCTTGTTGACGCAGTACGTCGATCTCTTGATCAATCAGTGCAGAAGGAACATTGATATCGTTCTCTTTTACTAGACCTTCAATCGCTTGCTCTTTAATGCGGTTTTTTACTGCTTGCTTAAGTTCACGTTCCATATTCTTGCGAACTTCAGCTTTCAGCGCTTCAACGCCACCTTCAGCGACACCAAATTTGGCAACGAACTCGTCGTTTAACTCTGGTAATTCACGCACTTCAACTTTGTTGATTTTAATTGCGAATTTCGCCGCTTTACCTTTTAGATTTTCCGCGTGGTAATCTTCAGGGAAGTTAACGTCGATTTCAAATTCCATACCTTTGGTTTTGCCAACGATACCGTCTTCAAAACCAGGGATCATGCGACCTGCACCCATTTCTAGAGGGAAGTTGTCAGCTTTACCGCCTTCAAACTCAACGCCATCAATAGAACCAACGAAATCGATCGTCGCACGCGAACCGGCTTCCGCAGCTGCATCTACGTCTTTCCAAGTGGCTTGTTGCTTGCGTAATGTTTCTAGCATTTCAGCAACGTCTTCTTCTTTCACTTCAACCGCTGGTTTTTCAACAGTGATGTTTGTTAGACCTTTTAACTCAACTTCTGGATATACTTCAAAAGTTGCATTGAAAACAAGGTCTTGGCCTTCTTCGATAGAAACTGGTGCGAATGTTGGTGCACCTGCTGGGTTGATTTTCTCTTTTACGATAGCTTCAATGAAGTGGCGTTGCATCACTTCGCCCATGACGTCTTGACGTACCGCTTTACCGTACATTTGCGCAACCATTTTCAAAGGCACTTTACCTTTGCGGAAACCATCGAAACGACGATTCTTAGCGATATTGCGTAGTTCTTTTGTAACTGCATCTTCGATGTTAGCAGCAGGAACAGTAATATTCAGACGGCGCTCTAGGCCTTCTAGCGTTTCAACAGTAACTTGCATTATTTATAAACCTCAAAACTGGCCCAGTATTTCTGAGCAATATGAGCCGCAACTTAGGCGATGCCTTGTGCTTGGCTGCATCCTTGTGTTGTGCTCTATCCGAACACTTCTTTTAAAACCAGCATCAATATTGGTGAAAAAACCCAACATTGGACTAATAAGCGACATCTTTAGTGACTCGAATCTGTCTTAAAGGTGTCTCTGATTAGTCTCAGGACAGAAAATTTAGACGCGACATTCTACCGACCTGAATCCGTGCTGTCGAGCCAATCACCGCAGAGAGATGATTCCATGCCCTAAATTGCTTTCTAAGTGCTAAAAATTCCACCAACGTGAAAAAGCACAGTTTTGAAATGGGGACAATAAAGGCTTTTTCAAGGGAATCGAGGCTTTTTTTACTCCAAAAGCGTAAAAAGAGATCTTGCTCCTGTTTTGCCCCCCACAATTGCGCTCTTTTTAAACATCACCCAAAGGAAAACCAGTAGAATTATGAGCTCCGGAAGGAAGCGCACCCTCCGCCCAAACAGCAAGCCTAGTTTGGGCACTCCCCCCGAGCTCTTTATCAGAGAGTGCGCTAATTGGTTAGAACCGACAGATTATGTTAGTAACACACAGAAAGTGATGTGCTACAAGAAGAGGGTGAGCAGGCAGGCTAAAAAACCTACCCACTCTGGGGGTTAGGGCTACATCGCAGCTTTCACCGCTTTCGCTAGTTTCTGTGCCGCTTGTTTAGGATCCGCTTTCGGATCATTGAAGAAGCTCGTCACGACATCGAAAATCGCGCCTTGGGCATAGTTGGTTGTCGACATACCATGGGCAATACTAGGCACAAGGTTGTTGGACTTAGCCGTCGCTTTAAAGGCCGCCATTGAGTCCAACGCGCACTGGTCAAATTTTGACATGTTCATATCTGTGCGTACTGGGATCGAACCTTTGTTGAGGTTAAATACCTCTTGGAATTTAGGATCTATAATCGTGGCGGCTAACGCTTTTTGCGCCTGTTTATTGTCTGCATCGGTTAGCTCAAAAAAGACAAAGCTATCGACATTATGGATAAATTGATCGGCCGTGCCCGGCGTGGCCACACACAGGTAATCTTTACCCGCAACTTTGCCCGCTGCGGTAAACTCCCCTTTTGCCCAATCGCCCATGATCTGCATTGCCGCTTCACCATTTATCACCATTGAAGTCGCAACGTTCCAATCACGGCCTGGAGAGTTAACATCAATGTAGTCATGAACTTTTTTAAACTGGCTAAACACGTCAACCATTTTGTCGCCCGCGAGCACAGCCATATCAAGCTCAACAAACGCTTTAACGTAATCTTGTGAGCCAAGAACGCTCAACGCCACCGTTTCAAAAACCGTCGCGTCTTGCCAAGGTTGACCACCGTGCGCCAGTGGCACATAACCCGCGGCTTTGATCTTATCGCCCGCAACAAAAAACTCATCTAACGTGGTTGGTACTTTAGCATCCACTTTAGCCAATATTGCAGGATTAACCCACAGCCAGTTGACGCGATGCACGTTCACTGGCACGGCCACATATTGACCATTCCACTTCATGACATTAGTGACCATCGGTGGTACGACTTCATCCCAACCGCCCTGTTTAGCTACGTCGTTAAGACTCGTGAGAAAACCAAGCCCTGCCCATTCTTGAATATCGTGTCCTTTAATTTGAGCCGCCGATGGTGGGTTACCCGACACCGCGCGCGTTTTCAATACCGTCATGGCACTTTCACCACCCCCACCCGCGACAGCAAAATCTTTCCAACTATGGCCTTGCTGCTCCAACATTTCGGTGAGCACAGCTATCGACTTGGCTTCACCGCCGGAAGTCCACCAATGGAGTACTTCCACTTCACCAGCGCGTGTCGAAGGGATGAAAGAGATAGAGAGGAAAGATAAAGCAAGCAGAGTGTTATGGAATTTCATCATCATCTTCCTTGTTTTTGATTAGGCCAACCTGATTCGCAAACTTTTATTAACCATAAAGTGCTGATCGTTCACCTAATAGTCTAATCAAAGAAAATTTTTTCGTTGAAACAAACCGTAACTTTAACGTAACGAAAGCGTTACATTGCACCGCCAACCTACGTCAAATAAAGACTTGCGCTTTCAGAATAAAATAAACCGGATTGCATAAAATGGGATCTTCGCCGTAACATTAATCATCACCCGAGCGAGTAACAATCTGAAAAACCAGACTTCGTCAGGCGGGCATTGTTGATATTTTCGCAAAGTTTGAATTCAATCTAGATAAAGCGCACACAATGCCTCATTTATGAGGAACAACTGATTTCCATTTTTTTCCCCCATTCAGGAGGAAGCTGGGCAAAATGACTCTTTTCCGGCTGCTCGGCATAAGGGTTGGCTAATAATTGTGCTAATTGGTGCACTTGTTGGTAATCACCCTGTTCTGCTTTATCGATCGCTTGTTGAGCCAAATAATTACGCAAAATATATTTCGGATTCACTTTTCTCATCTCTGCGCAGCGCTGCTCAATCGAAATAGCGTTCCCCGAACTGTCGATTTCTCGCTCACAACGAGCCTGATACTGTTCAAGCCAAGACTGAGCGGCAGCGCGGTCAATGAAGAGATCCAATACCAGTTGCTCCCCTTCTCGATCCAAGTTGGATAGTTGCCGGAAAAAGCGAGTGTAGTCGGTGTGATTTTTGGTTAATAACTCAAACATTTGCTCAAACAACACAGAATCACCGGGCAGAGAGGTCAACAACCCCAATTTACGACGCATTTGCTGGCTAAAATAACGGCCGAGCTGTGCTTCAAACTGGGCGAGTGCCGCTTCCAGATCGCTTCTTTCAACTAACGGTGACAATGCATGTGCTAAAGCGGACAGGTTCCACAACGCCACGCGCGGCTGCTGATCAAACGCGTAGCGGCCTTGATAATCGGAGTGATTGCCAATATAAGTCGGTTCATAATCGTCGAGAAAAGCAAAAGGACCGTAGTCAAAGGTTTGACCGAGGATAGACATGTTGTCGGTATTCATCACACCATGGGCAAATCCAACCGCTTGCCAATCGGCAATCATCTTAGCAGTACGCTCAACAATCTGACTAAACATGGCCGCATAAGGTTTTTCTTGTGTAAGGCAATCAGGGTAATGCCACTCAATCACTTTATCAGCCAGTTGCTTTTGCTCTGCTAATTGGTTGGTATAGAAAAAATGTTCAAAATGGCCAAAGCGAATATGGCTCTGCGCTACACGTACCAGCAGCGCACCTCGCTCTTGTTTTTCTCGATAAACGGGCGTGTCACTGCTCATCATCGCTAATGCTCTTGTGGTCGCAATCCCAAGACCCACCATCGCCTCACTGCACAAGTATTCGCGAATAGTGGAGCGCAGTACGGCGCGGCCATCCCCCATACGCGAATAAGGCGTAAGCCCTGCACCTTTCAAATGCAGATCATACACTTCGCCTGTTTTGCTCTCGATTTCGGCCAACAGTAACCCACGGCCATCACCTAAATCAGGGTTATAAATACCAAATTGATGGCCCGCGTATTTCATCGCTAATGGCTTAAATTGCGCGGGAATAACTTGGCCAGACAGGCTGTGCAGTAGCTCATCATTAGGTTGTGTTGGTAAAGACAAATCGCCAGCCAGTGAGGCATTCCAAGCAACCCAACGCACATTGTCTAAAGGCGCTGGGTTCACTGGAGAATAAAAAGCCGAGGGTAATTCACCATAGCGAGTGTGCAGTGTTACTTCATTCCAAATCGACATGCGAAGTCCTCATAATATGGTTTTT
>AEZC01000018.1 GCA_000257205.1 Vibrio ordalii ATCC 33509
AAGACTATGCAGTATACATGAATTTTTTTTCAGGATTAATGCTGATCTCTACGCTTCAAAATGCATTTTTCCATACAACCTTATCCGTAAAATATGCAAAAATATCTGAAGATGAAATAAAAATCAGAAAGAGTAATGCACTGTGTGTATTTGGTAATATTATTCATATGGCTCTTATTGTACCTGCATTCTTTTTGGTCAAATATTTTGAATTTGAAAATTCATTGTTTTTTTTGGTGTACTGCTCTTTTTTTCTATATTTAAGTAGAGATTTGTATCGAGTATATAACTATGTATTCGAGCTTCGTGGCACGATAGTGTTGTCTGCTATTGTTTCACTTTTTACTACTATGTTAGGTTTATTGTATTTGTTCTTTAATGAAAGTGATGTGACTCTTAATTATATATATTTAGTGTCTATAATATCGGGTGTTATATCAATAGTAATTATTACTTATAAACTTAAATTTAGGCTACCAACAATAAGTGAAATGAAAGTATCTTATTATGACTTATGGAGTGTAGGCCGTTGGTCTTCTGTTGGTTCGTTAGCGACTTGGGCACAAAATAATAGTTATACCTATTTAGCTACACTCATTATTGGCGTTGAAGCAACAGCGGTTTTAGCTATAGCTCGATTAATTGTTATGCCAATAAATCTAGTAGCTTCTGGTATCTATATGTCTGAAAAGCCTAGATGGGCTAAATTATATAAAAATGACAAAAATACACTTAAAAATGTCAGTGTAAAGATTATATTATCAATGTTTTTATTTATAACTGTTTATTCGATATTGGTATTAAGTAACTTTAACTATATAGAAATGATATTTGAAACTAAAGTTAGATTTGATCTGTTATGCTGTTGGCTTTCTGTCTGCATGGTCCAAGTCTTTAAATTTTCAAACAGTAATATATTAAATGTAGCTGAGGAATTTAAATATTTAGCGGTTATGGGTGTTATTGTTTCTACTTTAGGTGTAGCCGCTTCAACAATATTAGGAACTTATTATGGAGCCATTGGAATTATTGTTGGATACTTAATAGGTGAGCTTCTTCATTTCTGTTGTTCACAATATAAAATTATAAGTAAAAGGCTATTCTATGCAAATTAGTTATAAGAATTTCATATCTGGTCTGCTATTCGTATTCTTATTAAATTCTGCAGGAGTGTTTTCTCCATCATTGGCTGTTCGTGACAGTGATTTTGTGTCTGAAATTGAAATATCATCTAATATGGTTAATAGACTTATTATGTTGTCTTCATTCATGATTTCTCTTGTTTTTTTCTTAAAAATAATAAGGATTTTTTTAAGTATTATTATTATAAGAGCTTGGCCTCTGTGGATATTGGTTCTGTATTCTATTATATCATGCCTTTGGTCTGAAATACCTTTAACTTCATTTACTAGATTATTACAACAAATATTTTTAATCACATTCATTTTGATGGTGATAAGATATTTAGATTTTAATGATATCTTCAATGTGCTAAAGTTTTTTGCTATCGCTATTGTTATTATTGGAGTGTTAAGTATTCCATTCTCTTTTGCTTGGCAAGATATTGGATTTAGAGCGATACATGGACACAAAAATACTGCAGGGTATATTTATGCTCTATCTTTATTGATAGTTATGTATGATGTTTTCATTAATAAAAATAAGAATAAATTGAATTTATATTTGTTATTTACTGTTTTTGTTTTGCTTATAATATCAAAATCCAAGACATCGTTAGCGTTAGTGATATCATCTTCAATCTTCATATATATGTTGATTAATTACCAGTGGTTAAAAGCGAAAAATGTCATTTTATCTATATTTTTTACTTCTGGTTTTGTTTTTTTAGCCCTCCTTTTAGTTGATACGAGTATATTGTCTGATTATGGGCTTGATTTTACTGGTAGAGCTATAATATGGGACTTTGTGATATTCGAGATGAATGATTATAAATGGCTAGGTTTTGGTTATCGTTCTTTTTGGGGTGTGGGTGATGCTGGACTTAGCGTGTTATATGGTGGGGATTTTGATTTCTTTATTACAAAGTTAAATCAATCACATAATACTTACTTAGATATTTGGATAATGTTAGGTTATATTGGTGTGCCAATATTTATTGCCTTTGTCATTCATTCCATATTTGAAATAACTCGATCTAATTATTTATTCATAGCAATATTGTTTTTTTTGATCATTCATTCTTTTATGGAAACAGATTTCTTTAGAAGTAATAATTTATTATGGGTGCTTTATGTTCTTATCTATCTTTCTTCAATATGCCATAGGAAAATAATTAATGAATAGAAATGTTTTGTTTTTATCAAAAGATGCAAGTTGGCAAAGATATAGAAATGAAGTTCTCACTAAATTAACGCTTAACTATTGCTGTAAAATTGATGTAATAACTGACGGTGAAATTAAAGATTATATAAAACCATGTGCAAACTTAAACTATATATGCAGCACAGATATATTAAAATGGTCTAAACGTATTAATCTATTACCTTATGCTTATAAATATATAATCCAATATAAACCGGATGTAATTCTAGCTCTTTCTAATAGTTCAAACCTAACCGAGCTAAGCTTATCTCTATTTTGTAAAATAACAAAAACAAAGCTTGTTTATTGGACGCATGGATACGACCATTGCCGCAGACCAGATAGTGGATTAAATGGTTTTTTAAATAAGATTAGAGTCTCTGTGATAAATAAATGTTTAAAGCAAGCAAATGCCATTATCGTGTTTTCTGAACCAGGAAAAGAATACCTTGTCGATAAAGGAATTGATAAGGAAAAGATATTTGTTGCTCCAAATACGCTTAATACAGAAAATTTAATCAATAGCTATCTTCCTATAAAAGAAGAAGATATTAATAAATTCAAATCGGACAATAACATAGAAAATAAAACTGTATATCTTTTTTCAGGTCGTTTTAGATCTGGCAAACGGTTAGAGAACTTTATTAATGCTTTGGGAAAAGCAAAGAATAAAGATTCAGTAGCACTGGTTGTTGTCGGTGATGGAGAGATGAGAGAAAGCTGGCAAGAATTATGTAAATATTTTGGTATACATGCATTGTTTTTAGGTGAGGTTTTTGATGAAGATCGACTTGCAATAATATTTAAAAGTGCTGATTGGTTTGTAATGCCTGGTTATGTAGGATTGGCCATTGTACATGCATTTAGCGCAGGTTTGCCACTATTAAGTGAAGACATTTCGTTCCATAGTCCTGAAATAAATTTTTTAAAGCAAAGTGTTAATGGAGTATTATTCAAAGAGAAAGATTTAAGTGCTTGGACTGCGTTTATTGAAGAGAAAGGGAATGATTTTCAGCTTAAAAATAGAATGTCTAAAGAGGCGTTAAATACAGTTCATAATGAAGCTAGTATAAATAATCAGATTCTTGCAATGTCTTTAGCCTTAGGTTTAGATAGAAATGTATAAAAGCTCACTTTATAAAAAGTCACCTATTTTTCTTCAAGAACTGATGATTAACATTAAATCGATTATATTTAAATTATTCAGAGAAAATTGGTTGTTTAAAAAAAGAATAAAAGAATTACATAGTAACCAATATATCTCTAGAGAGAAATTGCTTGAGCAACAAATAAGCCTATTAAAGATAACATTAGATCA
>AEZC01000019.1 GCA_000257205.1 Vibrio ordalii ATCC 33509
AAATTGCATACTTAGTAAAATCAATACATTTGAATGTAGTGGGAACAGACACCTCAACATTCGATGCGTCACTTACAAGAATTTGTCTTTTAAACATTTTAAGGTTCCAACTCTAAAATCGCTTGCCTAAATTTTCCATTTTTTGTTCTTGGAATGGACGAAACTTGCTTAACAAGAACACGCATATCTTCTCCAAAATATGTTTTAATATTTTTTTCTAGAATTTTTTCTGATTGTTGATCATATCGACGATCGACAACAACTAAAGCTATTATTTCATCTATGCTTTTTTGCTTAAGCTGAAGCTCAACCAAACCACACACATTTTTTGGGATATGGTTAAAAATAAGCACCTTACGCCCTGAAGTTGACAGTAGAAACTCACCTTCTCTACCTTGAATACTTTTAATTGTTAAAAATGGAAGACCACATTCACATTGATTGAATTCGGAACTAACACCAGAGAATATGTCTTCTGTGTTATACCTAATTAATGGCATTTTAGAGTTATGGAATCCCGTCGCAATTAATTTATCATCAGAAAACTCATAATAGCCATAGTCTTCAATTAAATGCATCTTACCGTATTTACATGTACCTGCTGTTGCCACCCTTTCACTCAATCCATACCAACTAAAAACCTTACAATTAAAAACGCGTTCGATTACTAGTTTCTGATTATCAGAACAAGATTCCGATGAAAGGACAATCCCTTTAATTTTTAGGTTTACTGCTAACCCTAATGACTCAATTAAATTAGCAAACAG
>AEZC01000020.1 GCA_000257205.1 Vibrio ordalii ATCC 33509
AGCGCCTTTAAGCTGTTGCAATGTGCTTTCTGGCCCCATTTCACTAGAACCAATCAATTGTGTTGGTGCTAAGGCTAATAATCCTTCTGCGGATAATTGGCGATGATAACCGATTTTTGGGAGAGCAAGATCGTTTGGAATTTCACTGGTGACATCGACCGCAACAAGTTTATTTTGTGCGCCTAACGCAACGAGGATTTCGGTTACCGCGCTGCCCGCACTGATAATCCGTTCTTGCGCGTAGAGCCAAGGTGAGAAGATGAAGAGTGTTATGGCAGCAAGCCAATGAGAAAGAGATTTGTGTGTCATCGTGTTGTACTCATGAAAATCATACGGTTTTTTAAAAGCGCATATGAATAGGCTATTGGGGATGGTCGGTTAATAACTGAGTGGCAGCGATGCCATTGTCTTGCAAGAACGCCAGCAATTTAACCAATTGCTGCACTTCTGCGGTTTTGTCTGCGCCAATCACGATGGGGCGATCACTCGCTTTGCTTTGCTCTAACAACGCCAATGTGAAGTTATTCCAATCGATATACTGTTTGCCATCGATAGCCCAGTAAGGTTCGTGCGCCAGAAGATTCACTGTGATTGACTGCTTGTTCACTTCACTCACGGTGGGTGAGTCGGTTGTTGGCAGTGAAACGTCTAATGACTCAAATTTAACCGCGGCTGTAAGCAGTAAAAACACCATGACAATGAAAATGATATCCAACAATGGCGTTAAATCTGGCATTAATGCGGATGAGGGAGAATGCGGCGTTTTAATCATGATACGTTAACCACATCATTGTCAGAGACGTCCTCATACGACGTCCTCATACTTAGCTACACGCTCTTGTTTGGTGGTGCAATCATGCGGTAAAGAAACACCTTCGAGCCATAAGTTGACATAATTGAGTGTGTGCTCAAGTTTTGCCATCACTCTGTCAGCCCATACGCCAAGCAGCTGAGCGCTTGTAATTGCGGGAAGCGCGATCAGCAAACCTGCAGCAGTGGTTCGCATCGCAATCCCTAGGCCATCCGCAAGGTCATTTGGCGTAATATTGCCAGAAGAGAGCGCCACCCCTTTGAACATTTCAATCAAACCTAACACAGTGCCAAGTAAGCCTAGCAGCGGGCTGATCACACCAATCAAAGATAAAATGCGCAGTCCAGAATGCAGTTGATGACGCTTTTCTTGCAACCAAATGCCCGCCGCATCTTCACGTAATCCTTTAGAGAAATCGTGATGAGCAAGCAGCATGGCAACCCCTTTATAAAGCAATCGGCGCTTGCTGGAAAATTCACTGGCTAACGCCTCAATTTGCGCTGTATTGGTCGGTGATATTTGGTTGAGCGCACTACCGATTGCACCTTTTCCAACACCAAGGCTAAGCAGTACTTGGAAAAGCCGTTCAGTAATGATCATTGTCGCAAGTGCTGAGCAGACAAAAAGAGGCCAGGCCATCAGGCCAAGTTGTTGTTCTAGTTGAGTAAGTAGTTCCATTATCCTTCCAATTTAAAACGTACTGGGATTTGCACTCTGTGGGCTATTTTTTCGCCGTCTACCACTTGAGGAGAGAATTTCCATTGTTTGATGGCATTAAGAGCTGATTCATCCAGCAGCGCCGCGCCCGACGAAGAGAGCAGCACCTGTTTGATTTGGCGGCCGTTTTCGTCTAACCACACCTCATACATAGCGACCCCTTCAATACCTCGTTTTTGTGCAAGCCTTGGATAAACAGGAGGGGCTGGGCGAGTAACAAAAGACGGCGCATCGACTAATTTCGGTTGATTAGTTGCGCCACTACTGCTTGGGGTGGCGGCAGTTTTCGGTGTCGATTCTGCACTATTTTCATTCTCTACAGAGGATGTCACCGCTTCCTTTACAGGAGTTTGCACTTGTGCTGATTTTGTCGGTATTTTAGGAGCCGGTTTGTCTTTTACCGGTTTTGACTGGCTCTTTTTCTGCACCACTTTTTGCGGCTCTTTTTTTGCTGGTTTGGGCTTGTTGGCTCTCTTTTCTGGAGGTGGGGTTTTTGTTGCTTGCTCTTGTACTACCTGAGCTTGAGGTTGAGCCACAAAGTTAATTGACACTGAGGTGGATTGATTTCCCGCAGGCATGGCAAACACTTTTGATTCGTCATCAACAAACAAGATCGCCGCGTGAATCGCGAGAGATAGACTGCCAGCGACAAGATATCTAGTGAAATTCACGTTGTACTCCATATAAAAACAAAGCGTTCAGAGAGAGGATTATTACCTATCATTTAAATAAGATCAATTATCAATTGTGCATTATCATTTGCATCAAATTATGATTTTATGAATTAAACAATGCGCGTAATAACCTCTCACTACGCCTAGGCTTTCTATGAATATTGCAATGAATTTAGATAAATATGATGAATGCGTTTTGGGGGCCAGAACAGACGACCCACTTCGTTTTGCTTTTGGTCAAAAACATTCCGCTCATGCGGGAGGAGTTGTGACCCCGATTGGTGCGGAGCAACAGCCTCGATTATGGCAACAATTAACGTCGCAGTGCAGTGAGCGCGCCAATAAACGTTGTTTATATATCCATATTCCTTTTTGCCGAGTACGCTGCACATTTTGTAACTTCTTTCAAAATGCCGCGAGTCGAAGCTTAGTCGATGATTACTTCTTAGCGTTGATGCTTGAGCTTGAGCAAAAATCCCAATTGGCTTGGACACAATCGGGTTTATTTCATGCGGTTTATATTGGCGGTGGCACACCGACCGATCTCTCAGCACAACAAATACAGCAGTTAGGCCAAACCATTCGTCGTCTATATCCATTATCAAACGATTGTGAAATCACTTTAGAGGGGCGCATTAACCGTTTCAGTGATGAGATGTTTGAGAGTGCGCTTGAAGGTGGATTCAACCGTTTTTCATTTGGTATTCAAAGCTTTAACACTCAAGTTCGTCGCAGTGCAAAACGGCTTGATGATCGTGAAGTGGTGTTAGAACGCATCACGAATTTGAGTGAAAGAGAAGAAGCGCCCATTGTTCTCGACTTATTGTATGGCTTGCCTTATCAAACCCTAGATGTTTTCGAGCAAGATTTGCAGGACTTCGTCAGTACAGGGGAACAGGGTATCGATTTGTATCATCGGCTGCATTCCACTCTTGTTGACCAATCAACTGAGCACTCCTTGTTAAGCCAGAACCGGAGATAAAGAGTTCAATACAGTTATCGCGTCCGCAATAACAGTGGCGAGTAGGCCCATCACGTTCACTGGTAAAACTTGGCAGCGGATTGTGCCCCCACTCACCACATACGGCGTTCGCACCGACCAATACCTGTTTGTTGATCACAATACCGCCACCGCAACCTGTGCCCAAAATCGCGCCAAAGACTACGTTACCATCTTTGGCGGCACCATCGACCGCTTCAGACAGCGCAAAGCAATTGGCATCATTGGCAATAACAACATTGCGTTGCAGGCGAGCGCACAGATCGGCTTTTAAATCTCGACCATTTAAAAAAGTGCAATTGGCATTTTTGATAAGCCCTGTCGCTGGGCTGATGGCTCCGGGAAGTCCAATCCCGATTTGGCAGTGAGTTTGCGTTTCGCTTTCGGCCATTGCAACCAGTTGACATAAGGTGCTTAGAAAAAGCTCGTACTCATGTGGGGTAGGGGTTCGGTGTTTAAAGAGGGTGTTTCCTGATTTATCCAGTACGCAAATTTCAATTTTGGTGCCGCCAATGTCGAAACCTATCAGCATGATTTTTCCTTATTTTGGATGTTGAGTGTGAGTCCTGACTATGGAATATAGTCTAATAATCAACGTGTTTTGTCTTTGAACTGAACAAGATAACGTGAAGTGGTGAGATTTTTTCTTTTGATTGCTGAGAATTGTTATATTATAACATTTCTCAGCAAGTGATCTTTTTATTGAAAAGGGGAGTATCTATCCCCATAGTTAGGTCATCAATGGGTCAATTCGAATGCAAATCAATTCAGCATTGCAACAAGCAATTATTCAAGTGAGTGTAGATATGGCGGAAGTACGAGCCAGAGTGGATTTCAAAGTCGGTCTAAAAAGCAATATTGACGCCGAAATACTCTCTTTTAGAGGACTGAAAACAGACAAAGAACATGTTGCGGTCATTTTTAAATCCGCAGATGTTACTCAGGAAACTCCTTTAGTCCGTATGCATTCAGAGTGTTTAACGGGCGATGTTTTTCACTCATCACGCTGTGATTGTGGTGAACAATTAGAAGAAACCATTAATAAAATGGGCGAAGTTGGCGGCATCATCCTCTATTTGCGTCAAGAAGGTCGAGGCATTGGTCTGTACAACAAAATTGATGCCTATCGCTTACAAAGTGCGGGGATGAATACTTATGAAGCCAATAATCATCTTGGCTTTGGTGACGACCTGCGTGATTTCACTGAAGCGGCGCAGATGTTGAAAGCGTTAAATGTGACCAAGATTCGTTTAGTCACCAATAACCCTAAAAAAAGTCGTGAGCTGAAGGAGCATGGTATTGAAATTGTAGAGGTCGTGAATACCGCAGCACATATTAAGTCGGGTAATGAAAATTACCTCAAGGCCAAAGTCTCCCATGGCAAACACAACTTAAAACTATAATTCAGACTTATAGATGATAGCCAAAAACCTCATTTCGGTGAGGTTTTTGACGTTTTTACCTTGCAAAAAAATGGATAATTTGTATTATCGGCGACTAAAAGTGCAAATGATAATAATTAGCACTACCACAAGATAAAGCTCAAATCGCCTCAACAAGGATGCTCCCATGAAAGTTAACACGCTTCTTATTCAGTCAATTGCTGCCTCACTTGCCATCACAAGTAGTGCGTCATTTGCCGCTACCGTCACTAAGGAGCAGGTGGTCGAACATTATGCCAATATTGCCCATGCCGTGTTTGCAGATTCGCTGACGACCGCTCAATCATTAGAAAAATCAATTGATCAGTTCTTGATGACTCCCTCGGCGGCTAAATTGGAAGAGGTGAAACAAGCGTGGTTAGCATCGCGAGTGCCTTACCAGCAGTCCGAAGTCTTCCGTTTTGGCAATGCCGTTGTTGACGATTGGGAAGGGCAACTCAATGCTTGGCCTCTTGATGAAGGGCTGATTGACTACGTCGCTACTGATTACCAATATGAACTGGGCAATGAAGGCGCCAGCGCTAACATCATTGCCAACCAAACGCTGAAAATTGGTGCGACAACGATTGATGTCTCGACTATCACACCAGAGCTGATTGCCAGCTTAAATGAAATTGGTGGCTCTGAAGCTAACGTCGCTTCAGGTTATCATGCCATTGAGTTTCTACTGTGGGGCCAAGATTTAAATGGCACCAATGCGGGAGCTGGTGCTCGTGCTTACACAGATTTTGTCGTGGGTAGCGAATGCACCAATAACCATTGTGATCGCCGTGCCCAATACTTAAAAGCGGCTGCTCAACTGCTCGTGCAAGATTTGGCATGGATGGAAAAACAGTGGTCTGCGGATGAAAAAGCCAATTACCGTCACGAATTGCTTGCGGAATCAGCAGACAATGGTTTGCGTAAGATGTTATTTGGTATGGGGTCTTTATCACTGGGCGAATTAGCGGGAGAGCGTATGAAAGTGGCGCTAGAAGCAAACTCGACTGAAGATGAGCACGATTGTTTCTCGGATAATACCCATAACTCTCATTACTATAATGAACAAGGTATTTACAACCTTTATACGGGTTCTTACCAGCGTCAAGACGGAAAGGTACTAACAGGCCCAAGCCTGAATGATTTAGTAGCAAAAAAGGATGCACAAGCAGCTAAAGAGATTCAAAAGCAGTTTGACAGTGCGCGCGCTGAAGTCGGTAAATTAGTCACGTCGGCTGAAAAAGATAATCAGCATTTCGATCAATTGATCGCGGCTAACAATCCTCAAGGCAACGCGATAGTCAATGGAGCCATTATGGCTTTAGTGGCTCAAACCGCTTCGATAGAACGTACCGCTTCAGTGATTGGGATTGATAACCTTAATCCAGATACTGCAGACCACGAATTCTAATAATAAGATGAAAGATCCAAGGGCTCAGATGAGCCCTTTTCCACGTTTACACTGAATAAAGATGTTGAGAAAAGCCCAATGAGATCGTTTTTTACCGTCGCGCTCCTAACCTTGTTTGCCCACCCCGTTTATGCCGATGAGGTGAAATCGGGTGGCAAAACCAGTACAACCAAAGCTGGGCCGAATGCTTACTCGCTTCCTGCGGCCAATTTGCCCATGAGTAAACGGCTCGATTTTAGCGTGGGAAACAGTTTCTTTCGTAACCCTTGGGTGCCAGCGCCATCATCCACTGATGCAAGAGATGGTTTAGGGCCGCTTTTTAACACCAATGGTTGCCAAAATTGTCACATCAAAGATGGTCGCGGCCATCCGCCAGAAAAAAATGACACACATGCCGTTTCGATGTTGGTTCGCCTGAGTATTCCAGCGGTGACGGATGAACAAAAAGCGATCTATGCCAAAGAAGGGGGGATCCCCGAACCCGTCTATGGTGGACAGTTACAAGATTTCGCTTTGCCCGATCAAAAAGCAGAAGGGCAAATCCATATCACTTATCAAGAGGTTGCGGTTGCTTTTACGGATGGCCACCAAGTGATGTTACGCAAACCTAATTTAAAAATTACTGAACTTGGTTATGGCGATATGCATCCTGATACTCAACTTTCGGCGCGTGTCGCCCCGCCAATGATTGGCCTTGGCCTACTTGAAAGCATTGCGGATACCAGCTTATTAGCAATGGCAGACCCTGAAGATAGTGATGGCGATGGTATCTCTGGCAAAGTGAACCGTGTTTGGGATGTAGAAAAAAAAGATTTTGCCATCGGGCGTTTTGGTTGGAAAGCCGGGCAGACTAGTTTAATGCAACAGAATGCCGCGGCGTTTAACGGCGATTTAGGATTGACCAGCCGTTTATTCCCAAAAGAAAACTGCACCGAGAAGCAAACACTCTGTCAAACCTTACCTAACGGCGGCGACCCTGAGGTCAGTGACAACATTCTTGATTTTGTCGAATTCTATTCTCAGCATTTAGCCGTTCCAGTGCGTCGCAATGTCGACGATCCACAAGTGAAGCTGGGTCAATCATTGTTCAAACAAGTTGGCTGTGGGAGTTGCCACCGCACTGACCTTAAAACGGTAAAAAGAACGGATCGCCCAGCCTTGTCAGAGCAAGAAATCCATCCTTACAGTGATTTACTACTGCATGATATGGGCGAAGGGTTAGCCGATAATCGTCCAGAAGCTTTAGCTAATGGACAAGAGTGGCGTACCCCGCCTTTGTGGGGGATCGGCTATACGCAAGAGGTGAGCGGCCATACTTATTTTTTACATGATGGCCGAGCGCGTAATCTCATGGAAGCGGTACTTTGGCACGGCGGTGAGGCGCAAGGTGCCAAAGAGAAAGTACGTCAATTCAATGCCAGCGAACGTAACGCGTTGATCGCTTTTCTTAATTCTTTATAGGGTGCGAGCATGAAATTCCCTCTGTTATTTTCGATAGCGGTTACCAGCGTACTTTCGGCTTGCCAACCCACGCCGAAATCGGCGCTTGAGCCGCAAAAGACCAATCATGTTAGCCAAGGTGTTTATGAGGTTGAATTTGCTGCGGCGCAGCGTTTTGCTCAACAATCGCACCATCTTGCTCAATTATTTGATCAGCAATGTCAGCCGGGCGATGTTGCATTGCCCTTGCTGAAAGAACAGTGGCAGCAAACTATTGGGGCGTGGATGTTTTTACAAGGGCAAGAGAGAGGGCCAGCTAAAGCACTCGAGCAAAGTTGGAACGTACAATTTTGGCCAGATAAAAAAGACACTACCGGGCGAAAAATGAGCCTGTTAGCGAGCAGTGGCAAGCACTGGAGTGAGGAGCAGATTGCAAACCAGAGTGTCACAGTGCAGGGGATTGGCGCATTGGAATGGTTACTCTATGACCCTCAATCGCCGCTTCTGAAAAACCAGCAATTAGAAACTGGCTGTATGATTGGACAAGCGATCAGCGCGAATTTGGCGACGAAATCTCATTTGATTGCTGAGCAATGGCAACAGAATCCATGGTTGATGTTGGATCTGAGCGCTTGGCAAGCCGAATACATTGCGCTGCTCTCCAATCAGCTTGATTACAGCATGAAAAAACTGAGTCGCCCCTTAGCCAATGTCGGCCAGCCACGCCCTTATTTTTCAGAATCGTGGCGCGCCAAAGTCTCTTTGAATAACCTGCAAAGGAATGTGCAAGCGATGCAAGCGCTCTATTTAGCAAAAGATGGTTTAGATCAGATGTTGCGGGAAAGAGATCAAGTCGCCATGGCCGAACGCGTAAAAGCACATTTATCCTTGATGTTGGAAACGTGGCCGCAAACAGCCAGCTTATTTGATTTATTGCAAACGAAAGCAGGCTACCGTGAGGTGCTTGCGCTCTATAACAAGTTCCAACAACTCAATTATTTACTGCATGATGAAGTCGCGGTAGAGCTAGGTGTAGTGATAGGATTTAATGCAACCGATGGTGACTGATCTAACAAGGCGTACGCTACTGAAAGCGGCGTTATTGAGCGCATCAGCTCCCCTGCTGCCGCTGGGGTGCGCCACTACTCGTCGTGACGACCCACAACCGGCTTTGATTGGTTGCGCTATTCATAAAGGCTCGCAGTTTCGCGCCGTTGTAGCCGACGCCCAAGGTCAAGCGATTCACCAATTACCTTTGCCTGCAAGGGGACACGGTGTTGCTATCCATCCTACCTTGACGCATGCGGTCGCTTTTGCCCGTCGTCCCGGTGAGTTTTTGATGGTGTTTAACTATCAAAATGGAGAACTCATCAAATTGCAACTGGCGCAACCCACGCGACATTTTTATGGGCACGGCGTTTACTCAAATGATGGTGCGTTGCTTTATGCAACCGAAGGCGAGAAAGCGACAAGTCGCGGCATTATTGGTGTGTATGATGTGCAGCACAGTTACCAAAAAGTGGCTGAGTTCAGTGGGTTTGGCATTGGTCCTCACGAAGTCATAGTGATGCCAGATGGCAGGCTTGCGATTGGGGTGGGTGGGGTGCATACCTTCGGCCGCGAGCCACTCAACGTAGAGAGCATGATGCCAAGCTTGACCTACCTTTCTCATCAAGGAGAAGTGCTTGAGCAACGGATATTGAACGACCACCATTTGAGCATCCGCCATCTTGCTCATGATGGTGCAGATACTGTGCTGTGCGGCCAACAATACCGAGGTCAGCCGGAAGAGTATCCACCTTTGGTAGCGCTACATCACCAAGGTGGCGAACTCATTCCGCTCTTGGCAGAGCCTGAACAATGGGCAAGATTCAACCATTACATTGCCAGTATTGCGGCGACCGACCAATGGATTTTAGCGACTTCTCCACGAGGTAACTGTTACGGTATTTGGTCAAAAGAGACACTGCAACTGGTTGAGTTGGCCTCTTTGCCGGATGCTTCTGGCGTGGTAGTGCAAGATCAGCAGTTCCAAGTCAGTTCAGGAGCTGGCTTGGTCGTTAATTCACCCTATCCTCAACCTGAAATGCGCACGCGTAGTAATGTCCAATGGGACAATCACTGGTCTGCCATTGATTACTCTCGCCAAAAAAGCTGAGTAAGCGATCTCAATTTGTCTAATGACGATTCTCATTGCATGAGAGTTTATGAAGTTATTGTTGATATCGACAACAACGTTTAGCAGATAGCCGTTTCTTTTGCCATACTGAAATGTGAATCAGCGTTGTTGGATAGATCGGAATGAGTAAAAGCATCCTATTTGCTTTATTATTGATTTTTAGTAGCTTTTCTCTTTACTCTGCCGAGAAGGTACAGCCTTTTGCTGTCTCGCAAGAAAATACCTCGCTGCAATCTTTTATCCAATATCCGCATTTAGTCGAACGAATTTACCAAGAGAATGAGAATCGGCGCATTTGGCAAGATGAGCAGATTGTTCGTCAATTTGAACATCAATTGGAAGTGATTCGCCGAGCGGGGTTTAGCCCTTTATTTTCACGCCAGTTAGCGCAAATGAAAGCGTACCGGAATCAGCAAGCGTTCAACGAATACGATCTGCTGGCGACCGATACTTTACTTTTGTATTTGAGTTATGCTGAGCAAGCTCCCAAAGTCGGTATGGCTTGGTTCTTTGAAAGTAAGCTCAACTCTGCCATTGCTCCACCAAGCCAAGAAGCCTTGTTCGCCCTTCATGTTGCGGTGGAAGTTAACAGTATCGGCGATCTGCTCAATGGTTATGCGCCCAACAACGCGGCTTATGATCAACTGCTACATGCCTATGATTTTCTGCTCAGTACTGAAAATGCAGCGCTCTTGTTGTACAGCCAAAAAGGGTTAAAAAAACCCGGCGATAAGCTCTCACAACGTAATGTGCTTATTGCTCGCTTATCATTAGTTAATATCGATGTTAGCACAGTGCGTGACGACGTAACTTGGTATGACAACAGCTTGGTCAAACCTGTGAAAGAGTTTCAAGCGATGCACGGTTTAAAAGCTGACGGCATGATTGGCCCCGAGACCTTAAAGTGGTTAAATTTGTCTTTGCAGGCACGTCTGTCCATGTTGGCATTAAATGCAGAGCGAACTCGTTTGTGGCCAGAATCAAAAGAGACACAGATCGTAGTCAACGTTCCCAGTTTTGATATGCGTTACTGGTATTTAGGTAAAGAAGTCTTTCAGTCTAAAGTGGTGGTGGGCCGAGTTTCACGTAAAACGCCACTCATGAGCACCAAATTGGATTCTTTGATCCTTAACCCGACGTGGAATGTGCCATACAAAATTATGGTAGAAGATATTCTGCCGATGGTAAAAAAAGATCAAAACTATTTGCGTCAACACAACATTGATATTGTTTCGAGCTGGCGTTCGAACGATCAAATTGACCCAAGCAACATCAACTGGTCGGCGGTGAATCCAGCCTCTTTTCCCTACCGAATGCGTCAGCAAGCGGGGCAAGATAATGCGTTAGGTCTGTATAAATTTAATACGCCCAATCGTAGAGCGATTTACCTACATGATACGCCGAGTAAATACCTATTCAATAATACGTCGCGAGCCTTT
>AEZC01000021.1 GCA_000257205.1 Vibrio ordalii ATCC 33509
CCGCATAATCACCGATAATAACAAAGTTATCCGTATCCCCAAGCACCAATATCGAGAACCCGATGGACTACGAATTTAAAAAAAATACCCTAGATGGCAGCTATTACTGCTCTTTTTCGATGGGGCACGAAATTATTGGCCGTTGGCTACAAGAGGAGATCAGCAACGATCTTCCCAAAATAGATCAAGTTATTGCGCTAATGGCAGCATCGAAACGTGCATTTAATCAAGAGCAGACGCTTGAGGGGCAGGAAATCAGCGTGATGATTCTTGCCGATGAGGTCACGGTTCAGGCCAATGTTTTGACGCATGGTGAAGCGCTTGATAGTGACAGTGAGTTTGATTTTTACGATTGTGAAAGCACCGCAAGCTGCGGCATTGATGATTTTGCTTTGATGATCAAGCAGTGGTGCGAATTTGTACGTTACTCACCTGCGGACTTCACTTAGCGCTGCACAAAACTGGTGAAGATTAACCACTTCGCTTTATTTTTGGGAAAGGGTTGCACCTCATTTGTGCAACCCTTTTCTTTTTGGCATAGGAAATGGTTAAAAATTTTTTAAAATCATTGGTTTAAAAAGTTGGCACGCAGCTTGGATTGTATTGATCGTAAACGGACTACTGCTTGTGAGAGGATGCAATGAAACTGATCAACGCGATAATTAAACCATTTAAGTTAGACGATGTGCGTGAAGCTTTGGCCGATGTCGGCATCGAAGGGATGACGGTTTCCGAAGTGAAAGGCTTTGGTCGCCAAAAAGGGCACACCGAGCTCTACCGAGGCGCGGAATATCAAGTCGATTTTCTGCCTAAAGTGAAATTAGAAATAGCGACACAAGCTGAAAATGTCGATCGCGTGATAGAAGCGATTATCAAAGCGGCGCACACCGGAAAAATTGGTGACGGAAAAATTTTTGTGTATGACCTCAGCCAAGCTGTGCGTATTCGCACTGGCGAAATGGACAGTGAAGCACTGTAAAGATTCAAAGGATTGGAGATAACCATTATGGAATTAGCAGCAACGGTAACAGAGCTACGTTATGCACTCGATTACGTTTTTTTTCTTAATTTCGGGTGCGTTGGTCATGTGGATGGCAGCTGGTTTTGCCATGTTAGAAGCGGGTTTAGTCCGTTCTAAAAACACCACTGAAATTTTAACCAAAAACTTTTGTTTGTACGCGATTGCCTGTACCACGTATTTAGTGGTTGGTTACAACATTATGTATGTTGATAACGCAGAAGCAGGCTGGCTGCCTTCATTCGGCTCCTTGATAGGTAGCCAAGCAGAAGGCGCGGATCACTCCCTTGAATCAGACTTTTTCTTCCAAGTGGTGTTTGTGGCAACCGCGATGTCGGTGGTTTCTGGCGCTGTCGCTGAGCGAATGAAATTGTGGTCGTTCCTTATTTTTTCCGTCGTTTTGACCGCATTCATTTACCCAATGGAAGGCTATTGGACTTGGGGCGGTGGCTTTCTTTCTGCTGCCGGTTTCAGTGATTTTGCAGGCTCTGGTATTGTTCACTTAGCGGGTGCATCGGCGGCGCTAGCTGGGGTCATCTTGTTGGGAGCACGTAAAGGTAAATACGGTAAAAATGGTGAAATTTACCCTATTCAGGGCTCCAACATGCCACTTGCGACTTTGGGTACATTTATCCTGTGGTTTGGCTGGTTTGGTTTTAACGGTGGTTCACAATTAATGCTGTCTGATTTTGAAAACGCGACAGCGGTGGGTCAGATCTTCCTCAACACCAATGCCGCTGCAGCAGCGGGTTCTATCGCGGCTCTATTAGTGTGTAAAACCACTTGGGGTAAAGCGGATCTAACCATGGTACTCAACGGTGCGTTGGCCGGGTTAGTGGCTATTACTGCTGATCCTCTCTCTCCATCACCACTGTATGCGGTAGCAATTGGTGCCGTAGCGGGTGTGTTGGTGGTGTTTAGCATTATTGCCCTTGATAAAGTGAAAATTGACGATCCTGTCGGCGCAATTTCAGTACATGGCGTATGTGGTTTGTTCGGTTTAATGGTTGTGCCAATCAGCAATACTGATGCGACTTTTGGCGCTCAACTACTTGGAGCCGCAGTGATTTTCGCTTGGGTATTTGGTGCAAGTCTTGTGGTTTGGGGCATCCTTAAGGCAACGATAGGCATTCGAGTTTCGGAAGAAGAAGAGTTAGAAGGGATGGATATGCACGACTGTGGGGTGGGGGCCTACCCAGAATTCGTCACAATAAAGTAATATTTCCTTACAGATAACCTACCTAAAAACCTGCCGATTAAGGCAGGTTTTTTTATTGATTGAATTGTTTTTCAATCCATCATCAATATAATAACGAAACTGATAAACATTATCATTACCAATTTTAAAGGGAACTAGAAATGAAGAAACTGCTTACTCTTTCTGCTATAGCATGCAGTGTTATTGCTCCGAGTGCGATGGCGGCAGAAGAGGTCAACGTTTACTCATACCGCCAACCATTTTTGATTGAGCCGATGTTTAAAGAGTTCACTCAACAAACGGGCATCAAAGTGAATGTGAAGTTTGCGAAAGAAGGGATTGCTGAGAAATTGGTACAAGAGGGTGAATACAGCCCTGCAGACGTGATTTTAACCTCAGAATTTAGCCGTCTTTTTGAGTTATCTGAAAAAGGCTTAGTCCAGGCGGTGGATAACAAAACCATTGAAACCAACATTCCTGCCCAGTATCGCGATAGCTCCGATGAGTGGTTTGCACTGACTGTGCGTACCCGTAGCGTCTATTCATCACGCGATCGCGTAGGCAAGCTGGGTGATGACTTCAATTACGCTGACCTCGCGAAGCCTGAATTTAAAGGCAAAATCTGTACTCGTAGTGGTAAGCACCCTTACAACGTGGCGCTGGTTGCATCCATGATTGCAGAGCAAGGCGAAGCGAGCACTAAAGTTTGGCTTGAAGGTGTCAAAGCAAATTTAGCACGTAAGCCTCAAGGTAACGATCGTGACCAAGTTAAAGCGATTAAAGAAGGTTTGTGTGATGTCTCATTGGGTAATAGCTATTATTTAGGGAAAATGTTAGCTGATGATAAGCAAAAATCATGGGCTGAAGCTGTCTACATCAACTTCCCAGGTCAGAATGCGCAAGGCACGCATGTTAACGTGAGTGGTATGGCGATGGCGAAGTACGCGCCTAACAAAGAAAATGCAGTTAAGCTGATGGAGTTTTTGACCAGCGATAAAGCACAGCACATGTACGCTGACGTCAACTTTGAATACCCAGTAAAAGCAGGTGTTGAGCGTTCTGCACTAGTCGCTTCATGGGGTGATTTTAAAGCGGATCCACTGCCGCTCGAAAAAATTGCCGACAATCATGCCGCGGCAATTAAGCTGCTTGATGAAGTGAAATTTGACCTTTAATCGGTTCTAGGGGTATAACAGTGCCCCTATTCTATTGAAGGGGCATGAGATGTATTTGCAAACGCATTTATGTGTCAGTAAGCCTTATTGTAATTAGGCAATGAAAGAAAAAAATACATTATGGAAAACCAGTAGTGCCAGTGTCACTGTGCTACTGGTTTTGCCGATCTTAGCCATCTTTATTACCGCTGCGGGACAAAGTGATGAGGTTTTTTCTCATCTCATGTCAACCGTGATGCCCACCTATACCTTTAATACGGTCGTATTAACGTTCAGTGTGATGGGGCTTTCTTTGCTATTTGGCATTCCCAGTGCTTGGTTAATGGCGATGTGTAAGCTGCCTACCGAACGCATTTTACAATGGGCTTTGGTGTTACCACTTGCGATGCCCGGCTACATTATTGGTTACATCTTTACCGGTTGGTTTGACTACGCAGGCCCAGTGCAAGTGTTACTTAGAGATCTTACTGGCTGGGGTGCAGCTGATTACTGGTTTCCCGACATTCGCAGTTTGGGCGGGGCAAGCATTGTGCTTGCGCTGGTGCTGTATCCATATGTTTACCTACTGTGCCGCGCGGCATTTATGGAGAAAAACGTCTCCTTATTACAATCCGCTCGTCTATTAAAATGCTCTCCGTGGCAGAGTTTTCGTCTTATTTCACTGCCGCTTGCACGGCCGGCGATGGCGGTTGGCCTCTCCTTAGTGGCGATGGAAACGGTGGGTGATTTTGGTACGGTGAGTTACTTTGCCATTAATACCCTAACGACTGCGGTGTATGACACTTGGCTCGGTTATTCTAATTTGAATGCGGCAGCGAAAATATCCGCCATCATGTTGGTGATTGTATTATTACTGATGAGCGCAGAGCGCTATAGCCGTCGTAAACAGAAATTGTTTCAAAGCCAATTTAACAGCCATGAAGATTTTCGCTATCAGTTGCAAGGGTGGAAAAAATGGGCCGCTTTGTGTTGGTGTTGGGGGCTAGTTGTGCTCGCGTTTCTGCTGCCTTTATTGCAGTTGGCCTCATTCGCTTATCACTATTTTGCGAAAAGTTGGACTTCGGAGTTCCAAGACTTTGCGATCAATAGCTTAATGGTTTCGTTGACGGCCGCGCTGGTGGCGGTGTTGATTGCTTTGGTAGTGAATTTTTGCCATCGGTTGAACGCCAATGGGGTGACTTTAGCCTTTATGCGCTTGTCTTCTATGGGTTATGCGGTTCCCGGAACCGTGCTAGCGATTGGTGTGATGGTTCCGGTGCTGTTTATGGATCATTGGGTCAATGATGTTGCTAAAGCGATGCAATGGGGGCGACCGGGTCTTATCTTTTCTGGTTCGATGTTTGCTATTATCTTTGCTTTAGTGGTGCGTTTTTCGGCCGTGGCGATTGGTAGTATTGAAAGTAGCCTCAATAAAGTCTCACCTTCTTTGGATATGGCGGCTCGAACTATGGGTTATCGATCAAACGCTATGCTGTGGCGAGTTCATCTGCCATTGATCCGCCGTGGTACGCTGATCGCTGGGTTGTTGGTGTTTATTGAGTCAATGAAAGAGCTGAATGCCGCTTTGTTATTGCGTCCGTTCAATTTCGAAACCTTGGCGACCTATGTTTATAACTACGCATCGGATGAACAATTAGAAGTGGCTGCTTTGCCTGCGATACTCTTGGTTGCGGTTGGTTTAATTCCGCTTATCGTTGTTAACCGTTCACTGGAGCAAAATCACTGATGAGTTGTGCGCTGTCTATTCATGATTTGACTTGCAAATATGAAAACCAAACGGTTTTACAATCACTGTCGCTGGAAGTTAAACAGGGAGAAATCGTCTGTTTATTAGGAGCAAGTGGTTGTGGGAAAACGACCTTATTGAAAGCTATTGCGGGTTTGCTGCCGCTCAGCTCAGGGGTGATGAGCCTTAATTGTGTAACGATTGATGATGGTCAACATTGGTTGCCACCGGAAGCGCGCAACATAGGGATGATTTTCCAAGATTATGCGCTGTTTCCTCACTTAACTGTTGCGGAAAATATCGCGTTTGGATTGCGTCAACTCTCTCAAACCGAGCGTAAAGCGAAAGTCGAAGAGATGTTGTCATTAGTGCATTTGGTGGGGCTGGGAAATCGTTATCCTCATCAACTATCGGGTGGACAGCAGCAGCGAGTGGCGATTGCTCGCTCCTTGGCGTATAAACCGGATCTACTGCTGCTTGATGAGCCGTTTTCCAACATCGATACCCAAGTTCGCCATGAGTTGATCGGTGAAATTCGCAACATTTTTAAAAAGCAGGGGGTAACGGCTATTTTTGTGACCCATAGCCGCGAAGAAGCTTTTGCTTTTGCTGATAAAATGGCGGTAATGAACCACGGTGTGATTGAGCAATATGGCACCGCATCAGAGCTGTACTACCAACCGTCGAGTAAATTTGTGGCCGATTTCTTGGGTGGTGGAAGTTATTTAAGCGCCAAACGAATTTCTGAATGGCAATTTGAGACCGATTTAGGTGTAGTTGACGCCAAAGCTCAGCAACCCATTGAGCTTGAAGCCAAATGCGAATTACTACTGCGGCCACAACACATTCAAATTAGTGCGCAGCAAGAGAGCAAAGTCCGCGTGCTAGAGCAGCAATTTATGGGCGATCACTGCCGTTATGTGATTGACGCTTATGGCAGTAAGTTGCTGGCGAGTTCTTCACAGCCGTTGAGTGTTGGGCAAAGTGTTGCAGTCAGCATTGATACGCAAGGTGTGTTGGCTTTTTAAAAAAAGCCCGGCATGACGCCGGGCAAGTGTTCTTCATCGATACACCTACAACCTCTACATACTGTGCGGGTATAGCGACTCAAATTTGAGTCGAAGTAGGTAAAAGCTATAACGATAGAAAATCTTTCACCTGTTGAAGAACACGTTCTGCAGTGTCTTTATCTGCCATTTCAGCAAAAATGCGTAGTAATGGTTCGGTACCAGAGAAACGAGCAATAACCCAGCCGCCGTTTTTAAAGTAGACTTTGGCTCCGTCTTCGTAACTGACTTTCTCAATCTCATACTCAAATTGGGGCAACTGTTTCTCAACGTAGATTTTGTTATACAACGACTCTTTTTGCGCGGCTTTAAATTGACAGTCACCTTCTGCGGTGTAAGCGTAACCGTATTTCGCGTAAATTTCCCCCAGTAATTCGGAGAGTTTTTTACCTGTCACGCTGATCATTTCAACCAACAAACTCGATGCAAAAACCCCATCTTTACCTTTGATGTGTCCACGAATGGTTAAACCGCCGGAGCTTTCACCACCAATCAGTGAATCATCCGCTTCCATTTGTGAGCTGATGTGTTTAAAGCCAACCGGGACTTCAAAACTTTTCTCATCGTGGTCAGCGGCAATTTTATCCAGCAGGTGGGTGGTGGCGATGTTACGCACCACGGATCCTTTCCAACCCTTATATTCAAGCAGGTAGTAGTAAAGCAGGATCAGTACTTCATTAGGATGGATGAAGTTGCCTTTCTCATCAATAATACCAAGTCGGTCTGCATCGCCGTCGGTACCTATCCCAATATCGTAACCTTCTGCGGCCACTAAATGTTTGAGACGATAAAGCGTCGCTGCATTAGGGGAAGGCATTAAACCGCCAAAATCGGGGTTTTTGCCATCATTGATCACATCCACATCGCAGCGGCCATTGATCAGAACCGTCTGCAATGCATTTTTCGCGACGCCAAACATAGGGTCAATCAACACACGTAGGTTGGCTTTTTTGATCGCTTCAATATCGATAAAGTTGATGATTGAATCGACAAACTCATTCATTGGATTGATGATGACAATCGATTTATATTGCAGCGCTTGTTCAAATTCGACATGTTTTACATCGGCAAGCGTCAGTGACGCGATTTGTTGTTCAATCTTTTGTGTGATCACCTCATCAGCGTCTCGTCCACCTTCAATGAACACTTTGATGCCGTTGTAGTCCGCAGGGTTGTGGGATGCCGTAATACACGCCGAATAGGCGCAATTCATCTCTTTAGCCTTGAACATCACAATAGGGGTAGGAACAAACTTATCGATAAAACTTACCACCACGCCATTCGCGGCTAAGACTTGCGCAAACCAACGTGCGGCTTTGTCAGAAAGAAAGCGGCGGTCGTAGCCGATAACGAACCCGTTGTTAGCCACATTTTCGTGGTTAATGATGTTGGCAAGTGATTGAGCCACTAGACAGACGTTGTCTTTGGTAAACTCTTCACCAATAAAGGCGCGCCAGCCACCTGTACCAAATTTGATCATAATAAAATCCTTGTGGGACGAATGTTGAGCCTCAGCTCCTTCGCGCTGAGGCTCAAATCGCGTTAACCGAGAATAACCACTACATCGTTGACACTGCCTTGTGCCATGACAGGAATCACGCCTTCTACTGCTTCGCCATTCACTGTGATTGTTTTCACCCCTTTACTGACGGAGTTCGGGTTTTGCACTGTGATGTTGTAAGTCGCGCCGCGCCATTGGCGAGTGACTTCAAAACCAGGCCAATTGGTAGGAATGCATGGGTCGACGACGAGGCCATCAAAACCGACACGAACACCCAAAATGAAGTTGGTGACGGCAAAGTAGGCCCAACCAGACGTGCCTGTTAACCATGGATGGTTCGCACGGCCGTGATCTTGGTGATCACGGCCCATAATGAACTGCACGTATGAGTAAGGTTCGGCAACGCGCTTTTCAATGATGTCGTTTTGGTTATAAGGGTTTAATGCGTCGTAGAACTTCATGGCTCGATCACCACGGCCAAGCTTCGTTTCTGCAACCCATGCCCAAGGGTTTGGATGTGAGAAAATAGCGCCATTTTCTTTAACACCTTGATAAACACGAGTAACGAAACCGATGTCATCATTAGGGGTAGAGAAGGACGGTGCATTCAGATGTAAGCCGTATTCGGAGAATAGATTCTCATCAACGGCATCCATCGCTTTTTCACCACGCTCTTGCGACACTGCGCCCGATAAGACGGCAAGTGTGTTTGATTCAAGGTGAACTCGACCTTCGGTTTGCTGAGCAGTTCCTATCTTGTCGCCATTTTTCGTCAGGCCACGGATATACCAGCCACCTTCTTCATCCCAAAGGTGAGTTTCACAAGCTTCACGTACGTTCGCCGCCATTTCGCTATATTTCGCAACATCCTCTGCATTGTCACGGTATTTTGCAAGGTCGATAAACTCTTGCAGCGCCCAAAAGTGGAGGAAAGAAACCATAGATGATTCGCCACCACCTAAGTTCAAGCAGTCGTTCCAGTCAGCGCGTAAGCCTTTGCAGATACCTGTTTGCCCCACGTATTCTGCCGAGAAGTTAAGCGCCGCCTTCATGTGTTCGTAAACCGTTGCATTGCCACCATCGGCGTAAGGGATCACTTCATCAAAGAAGGATGTTTCACCCGTTTCCATCACGTATTTACAGATGGTTGGAACGAGCCAGAGATGATCGTCAGAACACGTATCTTCAATGCCGTGGATCTTATCTTCATCACTTGGCGTTGGTACAACGGTTGGCGATTTTGATGGTTTGACATCCGCTTTTTCTGGATCAAACCAGTCCGGATCAAATAGGTGCAGGCCATAGCCCGCCTTGACTTGACCACGAAGCAGATCAACCAAGCGTTTACGAGTCATCTTCGGGTTTGCGTGCGGTACTGAAATGGCATCTTGCGCCGTATCACGGTAACCAAGGCCAGTACGACCGCCCACTTCAATGAAAGAGGCAAAGCGAGACCACACTACACACGTTTCCGCTTGATAAAGCGTCCAAGTGTTGATCATGGTATCAAGGCCTTCATTCGGTGATTTTACTTGGAATTTCGCGCAACGTTCATCCCAATGCGCTTTGATCCCAGCAAAAGCGGCATCGACATTAACCAAGTCTTGGTACTTAGCCCGCAAACGCGCGCCATTGCCTTTACCAACTCCCAAAATATAAGCAAAGCGAACTTCCTCACCCGGTTGGATCACAAACTGTTTGTGCAGCGAACCGCAATGGTTGTAGCAGGTTTGCGCGCTGTTCGAGCAGTGACCACGTTCTACTGCAATGGGATTGGATTCGTCACGATACAAACCAAGGAAAGTATCGCGTTGGCCATCATAAGAGTCTGGATCAAACGTCGAGGCTAAGTAGTAAAAGCCTTCGAAATCATTGGTGTTGTAGTAAAGATCGTACTCAATCACACCCGCGTGATAAGCGGTACCTGCAGAGTAAAGCGACATCTGATGGTTTTGGTTATCGGATTGAATGTGACTAAAAGAGAATTCAACAAACGAAAAAGCGCTGATAGTGCGAGTCTCAGTGGAATCGTTTTTAATGACGACATCCCAAATTTCAGCATCTTCGCCTTTCGGTACAAACAGAGTTTTAGTGGCAGTAATGCCGCTGTATTCACATTTGAATTTGGAGTAAGAGAGGCCGTGGCGGACTTCATACTTCGCTTCTTCTAAGCTTTTTGCTACGGGTTGCCAAGAAATAGACCAATAGTCGCCAGTTGCATCGTCACGTAAGTAAACATAGTGCCCCGGGCGATCAAAAGAAGCGTTCGGGCGAAATTTGGTAACACGGTTATATTCTGGTGAATTGTAAAAAGAGTAACCGCCCGCGTTATGAGAGATCACGGTGCAGAATTTTTCTGTCCCTAAGTAGTTGGTCCAAGGCGCTGGAACGTCAGGGCGTGTGATGACATATTCACGATTGTCGTTATCGAAATAGCCGTATTTCATTGTCATTTCCTTTTAAACAAACTGCGTCTTTTGCAGCCAAAAATTATGCTAGTGAAAACCAAGGAGAGGCAATGCCGACTCCAAGTGTTGTGTTTATTTCCATGGTTCTCGGTAACGGATGCCTTGCTTGTCCAACATAGGCAGATGTCCTTTGAGCCGTGACAGATAATCTTGCCAATCACGATGCACTTTATGAGTCCATCCTGCTTCGGCGAGTGCAGTTAAGCGTGGATAAAGCATGTATTCCATACGCTGTGGGTTATTGATTAATTCACACCATAAAGCGCACTGAATACCGAGAATTCGCTTACGGAGTGGATCGTTTTCGGGCACTTCGGCTAAAGGTTCATAGCGATAGGCTTTTTCTAATGGGGTAACACCTGCCCAGTCAACGCCCGGTTCTTCTGGCGCATAATCTTGAGCAATATCCAGATAGGTGTACTGACCGGGTTGTAAAATCACATCAAACCCTTGTTTGGCGCAGTTCAATGCCGCTGCTTCAGAAAGCCAAGAGTAGATAACGGTATCTTTACTGACCTTATTGCCATGATGTGCTTCTTCCCAGCCGACCATGCGTTTGCCAATCGTACGCAGTTTTTGTTCGGCATAACGTAGCAAGTGTCCTTGCAACTCTTTGGCCTCGGTATAGCCATTGTCAGCCATCAGTTGTTGACATTTAGGGCTGTTAATCCAGACCCCATCGGGCACTTCGTCGGCACCAATATGGATAAAGGGGGATGGAAATAGCTCAGAGACTTCTTGCAAGACGATATCTAAGAACTCATACGTTCCTTCAAGGGCGGTGGAGAGGACGTTATCGTTATAATATTGAATGCTGCGATAGTGTGATTGATCCTCTTTATCGGCCAGCAGATGAGGCATCGATTTGATCGCAGCGCGGCAATGTCCGGGAACATCAATTTCTGGGATCACTGTGATACCACGCTCTTGAGCGTATGCAATAACCTCTTTGATCTCTTGTTGTGTATAGAAACCACCGTGGCGCTGCGTTAACAAGCTGTATTGAGGTTCGAGCACTTCATCAACCCCTCGCCATGCACCGATGTTGGTGAGTTGAGGCAATGCTTTAATTTCGATACGCCATCCTTCGTCATCGGTCAAATGCCAATGGAACGTATTGAATTTGTAATGCGCTAATTGGTTAATAAGCCGCTTAACTGTCTCGATTCCATGGAAATGGCGCGCACAATCGAGCATCATGCCTCGGTACTTAAAGCGTGGCGCATCACTGATTTTGACGCAGGGGACTAACCAGGATTGATCTTGAACTTGGATCAACTGCAACAGGGTCGCGCTAGCATACATAAAGCCTTGATGGCCACTCGCCTCTAAGCGAATGCCGGTACGATCGACGTTGAGTTGATACGCGCCCTCGTCAAAGGTCGGGTTAGTGCGGTAGATAATATCAGCGCTGCCAATGGGTTTGGGCTGAAAATCAAATATACGGTTGAGTTCCTGTTGTAACCAAGTCGCAGCTTGCTCAGCGCACGTGGATTGCAAGGTAATCTGGCTCGAAGTCGTTAAGGTGTAATGCCCTGTGCCGGATTCAATCTTGTTTGGTAATGGAATGAGGCTGAGGCTCGCAGCTTCTGCTACAGGTATTTCACTGCGCTCACGATAAGGCGAGGCGAGAGCAATCGGGGTTACGATCACATCATGACGTTCGATCGGTTGCTCGCCATTGCATTGAACAAAGGCGTGCTTTACGCCATCAGTGTAAAAATGGAAAGGAGCGGTTTTGATGCTAAATTCACAGTAAAAATGCGAGTTTGCAGCAAGCACGGTCATATCTGGCGCTAATGAGCAGAAACTGCCTATTTGCACTACGTTGCCATGGGTGATGCTGTCTGGCTGAATGAAGCGATCAATCACAAAATGTAACGACCAGTCTTTGAGGTCTTGATCGCTTAAGTTATGGAACGTTAAACCAAAACGGCAAAATTGCTTCTGTTCTGAGAGTACCGCAAAGTCAATTCGATAGCTCATAGTGATTCCTTAATACAAATTATGCTCGGCTTTGCCGGCAAACATAATCGCGCCTTCGATAGCGTCGAATTGAGGTTGAACAATCCACTGCTGTACTGGTGGAGAAAGCCAATACAAGATACGCTCAGCAATGCTACCCATGAGGCAGATTCGTTTGGCTCCTTTGTTATGAAGAGCGACAAGAAACATTTCGATGTCTGCCGCGGTTTGTTTGAGAAGCTCGATCGCCAGCGCATCACCTTGTTGCGCTAGAGAAAAAATAACGGGAGAGAACTGGCCATAGTCGCGTGGGAGTGCGTTTTTTGACCATTCGACAATCTGATCAACACCGTGGTTAAAATGTTGCATCACATGAGCGCTTAATAATGAAGGCTCGCCGATACCATCCTCAATGAGCAGCACGCGCTGGATTAGGCGTAAACCCATGATGGCACCACTGCCTTGATCGGATATGGGAAACTCTCGGCCACCCACCACATGCTGCTGCCCAGCGTGTAAAAATAGGCCACAAGAGCCCGTTCCCGCGATCATAATTGCGCCATCGTCGCCATTATGAGCACCAATACAGGCACCGTAAGCATCTGTGTTGAGCGTTAGTGAAGCAAAAGGATGCGCTTGAGACATAAACGCATGCCATGCGGATTTTTGTTCTGCGCCAGCCAGAGCAAGACCCACGTGCATCTGAGCAAAATTCTCTTTCGTCAGCCCGCTTTGGTGGGCCGCTTGAGTAATTGCATCAATGATCGCTTGCATGGCAAGTTCCACACCCAATAAAATATTGGCGCTACCGCTTTTCGCTTCACCCAACAGCGCGCCTTGCTCGTTGCGGATGCGTGCGCGACATGAGGTGCCGCCTCCATCAATACCGACATAATAAAAAGCCATGATTACCTCTCTAAGTCTGGTGTTGAGAAGTGGCAAAACTGGGTTGTGATGGCCAGCAGATACCAAGCACCATGAGGAACCCATTGCTCAGCCCAACGCCAGTTTTGCAGCATGTCATCCTTCTGTTTCGCTGGGTTAAAAGCGATATCTTCTTCATCTTCAAAACCGCCTGTAATGCCATTACACACTCCCCCTTTGGCGTTAAAAAAGCCTAAATGGGGTAGGTAGTCTGGATTGTTGCGACCGTGCCCATCGAGCATGCACATATCGTATGGATTTAATCCGATAATCCAGTTCAATGCATTTTGTGCAAAGGTGGTTAAAGGGGCATGCAGATCTGCGTTGACGAACGCTTGGGCGCGATAAGCCATACACGCGAGCGATCCTAAACGCGCATTTTCGCCTTGCCACCAGTAGCCGGATTCATTGTCGTGAGCGACAAAAAATGCGCAGCGTTTGTCGCCATTTATCGGTTTCACATATTGGCGTGGGTAGCCAAATGGGTTACTGACTTGATGAGTAATGGTGAGCTCAAAGCGGCAAGCATTTTCGT
>AEZC01000022.1 GCA_000257205.1 Vibrio ordalii ATCC 33509
AAGCCTTTTTATTGATATTATTAACATTCCACCCCATTAACACACCCATCCAATACGCTCACCGACTTATTCCTTTATTCTAATGCGGTTGAAAAATCGGCAGCCACTACTTCGACAGGCACACCATTTTGCGCCAAGATCACCGCTCTCGCTTTCGCATCGGATTTGTTAAATTCATCTAACCACCAGCGAAGTTCTTGCGGTACCTGCAACTCTTTTTTACTGCCGTTACTACGAGTCAAAGGTTCATGAGCTTCAAGAAATACGCTTCGGTCTGGCTCTAAGGCTAATTTTATAGGCTCATCAATCACTTTCACTTTCTCGCCACGCTGAACCTGCTTAAACAGCCATTCAATATCCTTGGGATCCATGCGAATACAACCTGAGCTGACTCTCATACCAATACCAAAATCTTTGTTAGTACCGTGGATCAAATAATCACCCGCACCATAAGCGAGACGAAGCGAGTATTCGCCAAGCGGGTTATCTGGACCAGCAGGCACCACCGCAGGCAGTTCAATACCTTTCGCTTTATATTCAGTGCGGATCGATTGAGGAGGTGTCCATGTTGGGTTCGGCCGTTTTTGGCTGATAGTGGTTTCCATTTCAGGCGTGTCACGACCAATACGGCCAATACCCACAGGGAAAATATGTACTTTGCGTTTTTCAGGCTCGAAGTAATAGAGCCGCAGTTCCGCTAAGTTGATGACGATGCCTTCGTAAGCCACGCGCGGTAAAATAATTTGTGAAGGAATGGTTAGCACAAACTCTTGCTGCGGCAAAAATGGGTCAATTCCTTTGTTAGCCGCCATCAAAGATAAAAAACCCACATCGTATTGCTTTGCAATTTGCGCTAGGGTTTCGCCCTGCTCAATTACATGATATTGAGTTCGACCAACCATGCTACTGCCTTCGGCGGGAAAATCATAAGTCGCGGCGAACACGTTCACACTGAACGCGCCCCAGCAACAACACAAAGAGAGTAGCTTGCGTAGCATGGTGATCAGGTATCCTTGGCGTCTTTATAGAGCTGTAAGGTTATCTCTCTTTCTACTTTGTGATCAACCATTGGCGCGGGATATGACAAGGAATTGACGGCAGGGCATTTCCAAGGCGTGTGGATGTACTTATCTGGCAACGAAGCCAATTCAGGTATCCACTGACGAATAAAATCACCTTTCGGATCAAAACGTTCCCCTTGGCTGGTCGGGTTAAAAATTCGAAAATAAGGTTGCCCATCACACCCTGTTGAAGCGCACCACTGCCAACCACCATTGTTGGATGCATAATCGCCATCCACTAATGTTTGCATAAAATATTGTTCACCAAGTCGCCAATCGATATGCAGATCTTTGGTTAGAAAACTGGCCACAACCATCCTTAATCGGTTATGCATCCACCCCGTTTTATTGAGTTGGCGCATCGCCGCATCGACAATAGGGAACCCGGTTTGCCCCTGCTGCCAACGTTCAAAGGCCGTTGAGTTCTCCCACCAAGATACATATTTCCCCCAAGGTGCAAAATCTTTTCCTTTGCAGAGATCAGGACGAAACCCGATCAGATGCTGATAGAATTCACGCCAAATAATTTCGCTCAGCCAAGTTTGCGCCCCTTCTGACAACCCAATATGTTGCGATTCAGCGTATAGGCGCGCCATACATTGACGCGCAGAAAGCGCCCCTGTTGCGAGATAAGGCGACAGTGCGCTGGTCGAATCCAACGCGGGGAAATCACGTTGCTGGTGGTAATTCTGTACCTTATCACGGCAAAACTGGCGTAATTTAGCGCGAATTGCATCGAACTCGACCACCCAATGATCACTGCTGATGCGTGGGTAGCTGAACGAGCGGTGTTCGCTCCACAGCAACGGATCAAGATCCTTTATAGGTCCATAATGTGCCGAAATAGGCGTTGGTAAAATTTGAGGGATAGCTGCTTGTGATAACCACGCTCGTTTAAAAGGGGTAAAGACTTTGAAATAATCACCTTGCTTGTTTTTGACCGAACCGGGCGCAATAATGCACTTATCGTCGTATGCTCGCCACTCGATCTGGTGCTCTAGGCAAAACTGGCTCGCCATCTCATCACGCTGCAACTCATTGATTTCATACTCGCGATTAACCAACACTGCGCTGGCATTAAGCTGCTTAGCCATGGTGGCAATCTGCTGCGCAGCATCAGCGTAATCATCGACTTCCTCATACAATAGAGCAATATTGAGTACTTGCAGTTCACGTTGCAGCTCAAATAAACGCCGATAAATAAGATCTGCCTGCATTGGGGCAAGATGATGTTTTTGCCACTGTGCTGGCGTTGCAATGAATACGGCAACAACAGGCTCTTCTCCATCAATGGCGGCATGTAATGCCGTATTATCTACGGATCGTAAATCTCGGCGCAGCCAGAGTAATTTCACTGTACATCCTTACTGATTAATCTAACGAATGGTGCAGACGAGCAACCACATCTGACAACGAAAGCTTATCTCCCAGTGAGATACGCAATTTCCGTAACGCTTGAACTTGCTGCTCCGTAAAAGAGCGATTAGCAAACAGCGCAACCTGTTGGTAGTTTGCTAAAGCATCATGATCAACAAGAGCGGTAAGATCTTCGACACCATCTAAGATAGTGAGGTTATAACCCGCTTCCACCTTTCCCACGAACCATAGCCAAGCCAGTATGCTCGATGTCGGATCAAGATTAACGCAAAGACATTTCCCCTTAGTCGCCGCTTTATTTTCCGCTTCAATGATCGAGCTCAACTTGCTGATCATCAGTGCCTGAAAAAGCCCTTTTTGCAAACTGCGCAGCGGTCCTTTAACCCGCTCTAAGGTATCGATAGCAGGAAAGACAAACTGCCGCTCAACAATCTCTAACGGATACTCTTTCAATACCGTGGCAATGGTTGATTCTGCTTTGCTTTTATTGAGATCCACTAAAGCTTGCAGCAATTGTTCTTGCTCTAAAAGCTCTGAGCCATGATTTGCCAAAGCATCGGTGATGCTTTCACTGCCACTGAGCAATGCACTCACTTTACCAATCGAAACCCCTTTCGCCAGCCAGCCTTGAATGGTGCGAATCGTCGCGATATCCTCTTGTGAATAAAGGCGATGCCCTTTGTCTGTTCGCTGTGGCTGAACAAGATGGTAGCGGCGCTGCCATGCACGCAAGGTCACTGGCTTTACTCCCGTCATCTCAGCAACGTCTCGAATAGCGTATAATTTTTCAGTCATCATGTTCTCAGCCGGATCGTTCTCATAGTCCATAACGTAACCTTAGCGTTTGTGGATAAGGCGACAAATAGTGCTGTTGCTGCAAATAAGCATCGGGATACATTTTTATGTAGTGTTTGAGCAACGTAATAGGCGCAAGTAAAGGAAGAACACCTGTTCGGTAATCATCAATAACCTGAGCTAATTCTGCCTTTTGCTCTTTGTTTAAGGCTCGTTTGAAGTAACCCTGAATGTGCATTAGAACATTGGTGTTGTTTTTACGGCTCGCTCTGTGTTTGAGCGCATCCATTAGCCCTTGGCGGTAGTGCTCAATAAAACACTGTGGCGGATGCTGCTTGACTTCAGCCACCAAACGACCGAGTTCTCGATACGCTTGCGGGTGGTGGGCCATTAACGTCAATTTGTAGCGTGAATGAAAGGCCACTACTTTGCCCGGTGTCGGGTTGTCACCTATCGATTGATAAAAGTCATGTAAACAGTAGACACGCGTAATGAAGTTTTCGCGAAGCACTGGATCATGCAAACGACCATCTTCCTCCACAGGCAACCACGGCATTTTACGCATTAAAGTGGCGGTATAAAGCCCAACGCCCTCTTTGTCTGCTCGTTGATGCTTATAGACTTTGACTCTTTCCATGCCACATGTCGGGGATTTAGCACAAACGATATAACCACGCAATTTCATCAATTCGAGTTCATCGACTTTTCGTTCTGAGAAATCGAACATGGCTTGTGTGTAATCTTTGGTTTCATCTTTAGTTTCAACCAGCGCTAAACGCTCTTCGTGAGAGATCAGGCGAATGGTAGGCCTAGGAACCGTTAAGCCAATTCCAACTTCTGGGCAAACAGGTATAAAAGAGAAATAATTGGTGAGTTCTTTAGTTACAAAGTCACTCGCTTTATGGCCAGAGTCAAAACGGACTTGCTCTCCTAGCACACATGCACTGACACCAATACGAATTTCAGGATTACTCATCATCGCCTCGTGTACAAAAATATTTGTTGTATAATGTATAGCACAAGCGCACCTACTTATACAAAATATATTTATGTACACATAAAAGGTAAACGTTTACCCAAATCGATTGCCTTACCACTTCCAACACTTTTAGTTATCAATGGGCTCAAAAAAGGGTATTAACCTTCATTCTGTGACCAATCTCTCAAGGAGAGTTGCCATGCATGGCTAGTATTGCCTCAACAAAACACATCAGATTCAACAGAATTAGTAATTTATCTGATTAGAGAAATGAATTGCTGACTCGAAAACTTTGGAGTAATAACGATGGCAACCCCACACATTAATGCACAAGTTGGTGATTTCGCTGAAACCGTTCTAATGCCAGGCGATCCATTACGTGCAAAATACATTGCTGAAACTTTTTTAGATGACGCTAAACAGGTTTGTGATGTTCGTAATATGTTCGGTTATACCGGTACTTATAAAGGTAAAAAAGTATCCGTTATGGGCCACGGTATGGGCATTCCATCATGCTCGATTTATGTTCACGAGTTGATTTCAGAATACGGTGTAAAAAATATCATCCGTATTGGTAGCTGTGGCGCAGTTCGTGACGATGTCAATCTAATGGATATCGTTATTGGTATGGGTGCTTCAACCGATTCCAAAGTTAACCGCATCCGTTTTAACAACCACGATTTTGCCGCGATTGCGGATTATGAATTGCTTGAAACCGCCGTCAATCAAGCACGCGCACAAAACGTACCCGTGAAGGTAGGCAACGTGTTTTCCGCTGATCTGTTCTACACACCTGAAGGTGATTTATTCGAAAAAATGAATAAGCTTGGTATCTTAGGTGTGGATATGGAAGCGGCCGGTATTTATGGCGTTGCAGCGGATCTAGGCGCAAAAGCATTGACAATTCTTACCGTGTCAGACCACATCATTCGCGGTGAGAAATTAAGCTCTGAAGATCGCCAAACCTCTTTTAACGACATGATGAAAGTCGCGCTTGAAACCGCGATTAGTATCTAATTTTTAAACCTCAGCTGCTCACCCAAATTGGCAGCCTTAAATTACCCCGAGGGGGCGATTGTGTCCAACGACCAACTACCCAAGGACGCAGATGGTTTACAACTCAACTTTTGTAAAACATTGGCGTGTGACAACTTTGGACTGAGTGAAGCCGAACGGTACGTTCTGCAGCGCGTAAACCCGAAGCGTCCAACGATGGTTTGTCGTGAATGTGGAGCCTTCCCCCCCTTACTTAACAACCGAGAAGTGTTAAACGAATTACACCGTTTAAGACAGCTTCACAGCGACGGATTGCCCGCTTGCCGCAGTGATGATTGCCAAAATTTCGGTTTATCTGTTCATACGCACAAACATCTCTATCACGCTTTTGGCTACAGCGGCGATCGCCAGCGATACCGTTGCAAAGCTTGTCAGAGTACCTTTGTTGATAAGTGGTCAGGAGCCAACAAAAAACTCGCTTTTCAAGAAACCTTACTCGGCCTACTCTTCATGAGTTATTCGGTGCGAGAGATTTGCCGTAAATTATCCATCAACCCAAAAACGTTTTATGATCATGTCGAGCACATTGCCAGTCGCTGTCGGCGAAAACTGGCCATGATTGATGCGCGTTGGGTGAATCATGCAAACCAATATGAACTGGCTTGCAATTATATCCCGCTCCAACCCCATAGCGACAACGGCGTATTGTGGTTTGCAACAGGTGAAGCCAAAACAGGTTATATACTCTGTCAGCACGTAAACTATTCCGCCAATGAAGAGCCTGCTGGCGAGCTTGATCACAACCCATACCACTCGCCCGCGCGTTTTGTTTCTCGTGAACATTCATCCGAAGCGAATCTACCCACTCCTGACGCATCTCCGCTATTACGTGAGCGTATTGATCAGAAATACCAAACGATTTTAGCCCGCGGTAATGTTGAAGACCCCATGGGTAACCTCACCACTTTTCATTACCCTTCTAAAGGTGCCTTGATTCGCCCTCCTTACACCTCTTATGCTCACTTCCTCCACGTGCTGGATTTGTGCCTTGAAGATAAGCGAGTTTCTATCTATCTGCCTCAAGATCCAGTTTTACGTTCTGCCGCATTGAGCGTCTGTTTGCCGCGAATCAAGCGTAAGAATGTTGACTTGATGTACGTTGAGGAAGATCCGCAATGGCAAAATGGACATTCCGTGAATAAAACGGACATTGTTCACATGGGATGGTGGCGAGATCGCTGGGCTATTGCCAATCAGGCGCAGGCGGCCAAAGGTGTTTGCTATTTGGCAGGAGACAACCCAACACCCGAAGCTTGGCTCGATAAAGCATCGATTAAGCAAACAGAGTTCTATCAAAAACGCTTCCAACTGTTGTTCGAAAGCTTTATCAACGAACCGAGGCGCAAACTTCGCCCTGGCGGCCTACAACCAATGCTGGATATTTTTCGTGCTTGGCACAATCTGTGCTACCAAGATAAACATGGATTCACCGCCGCCCAAAATTTGGAATTAACCAAACATCCACTGACGTTGAAAGAACTACTCTCTTAGATTTTTAGGTTATATTTAGACTGTGGATTGTGAAGTAGCGC
>AEZC01000023.1 GCA_000257205.1 Vibrio ordalii ATCC 33509
GTAAAGGCGGCGGCATGCGCGTCCGTCGCTGTGGAATAGGTGGCAGCGATGTCCTGGAATACCAATTGTCAGTGTATCACCCGTTTCAACGCCCAAGGTATCAGGCTGGCGGTAAATTACATCAGAATCAGAGCCTTTTAAGTTCATGTAAACTTGAGTTTCATTGCCGAGTTTCTCAACCATCATCACCTTGCCTTCAATTTTTGCATCACCATCTTCAGCGCTCAGTAAGTGCTCTGGACGCACACCTAATGACATACGCTCGCCGCGAGTGATCGTGGTGCCATCTACCAAAATCCAAAATGAGGTTCCATTAGAGAGTTGAACTTTCACACGTTCGGCTTCAACATCTTCGATGAATACGCTCATGAAGTTCATTTTAGGAGAGCCGATGAAACCTGCGACGAAACGGTTTTCTGGGTAATGATACAACTCAAGTGGTTTACCTACTTGTGATACGAACCCGGCATCTAAGACCACGATTTTGTCAGCCATTGTCATTGCTTCGACTTGGTCATGGGTAACGTAAATCATAGTACAGCCTAATTTGCGTTGCAGTTTGGTTATCTCTGAACGCATCTGTACGCGCAGCGCTGCATCTAGGTTAGACAGTGGCTCATCAAGCAAAAAGACATTCGGTTGTGAGACTAAAGTACGCCCAATCGCGACACGCTGACGTTGGCCACCTGAAAGAGACTTAGGTTGACGTTCAAGCAAATGGCTGAGCTGGAGAATATCGGCGGCGTGCTCAACACGTTGCTCGATCTCCTTTTTATCGGCTTTGGCCAACTTTAGGCCAAAAGACATGTTGTCGAAAAGATTAAGGTGCGGGTAGAGCGCATAGGATTGAAATACCATGCCTACGCCACGTTTAGAGGGTTCAACATCATTCATTCGCTTGTCGCCAATAAACAAGTCACCCGAGGTGATATCTTCTAGGCCTGCGATGCAACGCAGTAGGGTGGATTTCCCACAACCTGACGGGCCGACAAAGACGACAAATTCGCCTTCTTGAATTTCTAAGTCGACATTTTTAGAAATTAATACATCACCGTATGCTTTACATACATTTTTTAACGTGACACTCGCCATAGAGCTCGTCCTCGATCAATATTTTTTATAAATCACTGCCCATCATTATATGAGTTTTCTTGCAGGCAATGACAGCAGGAATTGGGTAAGGTGGTTAATAACGTAAGAAAAAGGGTGATGTCTTCAAATTAAGGGAATCTGAAGAAAGCATCACCCATCCATGCCAATGATTTAGTTTACTTCCCCTGCACATTGAGCGTCTCCCCCGTTATAAAATCAATTACCACGAACGCTCATTTATGACAGCAAACCAATCTAGCGATGTAAGCCAGTAAACGATGAGTTACTGGAAAGGGCTCTTACTGTCCACTCTGGGATGACTGTATTTTGTGTTGTGTGTGTGTTTGATACATCCTCCTAATTGAGTTTTTTATAGGGGGGAGTAGCGATGGATGTGATGGATGAGGGGGGTAAGGGCTGAGTTAGATCCAGTTCAAATAATTAATGTTTGTTAAGAGGAAGCATGTCACAAAAAGGTATTTTTTTGTGATTGAGCTCTCTAACCTTGAGCGATGATGATCACGAAAATAGTCCATAATATCGAGGGCGTAGGGCGTAGGAGGATGAGTCAAGTCAGGTTTTCTCTGATGATATATGACGAAATACGGCGAAACCTCTTGGTAAGCCCTACAACACAAAAATAAAAAGGATATGAACATGAAAAACGCCCTAAGCACAGTCGCGCTAAGTACTCTAGTTGCTCTTGGTTCGTTTGGTGCACATGCTGCTATTGAAGAAGGACAACTCACCATTTGGATTAATGGTGATAAAGGCTATAACGGTTTGGCTGAAGTGGGTAAGAAATTTGAGGCGGACACGGGTATCAAAGTGACCGTGGCTCACCCTGACGCACTTCAAGATAAATTCCCACAAACCGCAGCAACGGGTGATGGACCTGATATTGTGTTCTGGGCTCATGACCGTTTTGGTGGTTATGCAGAAGCTGGCTTGCTGGCTGAAATTAAACCTTCAAAAGCGATTCAAGAGGGTATCGTGGATTTTGCCTGGGATGCGGTGAAATACAACGGTAAAATCATCGGCTACCCAGTCGCGGTAGAATCCTTGTCGCTCATCTATAACAAAGATCTTGTGCCAAACCCACCGAAAAGCTGGGAAGAAGTGGAAGCGTTGAACGCCAAACTGAAGAAAGAGGGCAAAACGGCCATCATGTGGAACTTGAAAGAACCGTATTTCACATGGCCTCTTATGGCGGCTGATGGCGGTTACGCATTCAAATACACGATTGATGGCTATGATGTGAAAGATGCGGGTATCGCGAATAAAGGCGTAAAAGACGCGATGAACTTCGTGAAAGGCTTAGTGGACAAAGGCGTGATCTCTCCGGATATGGACTACTCTGTTTCTGAAGCTGCGTTTAACCAAGGTAAAACGGCAATGACGATCAACGGTCCGTGGGCTTGGGGCAACATTGAAAAATCAGGTATTAATTACGGAGTGACGACATTACCGAAATTTAACGGGCAATCTTCCAAGCCGTTTGTAGGCGTATTGACGGCTGGTATCAGCACCGCTTCTCCAAATAAAGATCTCGCGATTGAGTTTATCGAAAACTACTTACTCACCAATGATGGTCTGCGCATGGTCAATAATGACAAACCTCTTGGCGCGGTGGCTCTTAACTCTTTCCAACGTGAGCTTGATGCAGATACACGCATCGCCGCGACAATGGATAACGCAATGAATGGCGAAATTATGCCGAATATCCCTCAGATGAATGCATTTTGGGGCAGCGCGAAAAGTGCAATTATCAATATTGTAGATGGCCGCCAAACTGTCGATGCCGCACTGGCTGATGCAGAAAAACAAATGACTAAATAATTCGGTTTTGGTCAAGCCCTTAAGGAGAGGGTAACCTCTCCTTCATTTTACGTTTATATCGCTAGCAGGTTCTTCTATGCAGTCAGTTCAAGGTACAGATGCTTTGTCAGCACCAGAAACGGCACTTCCTTCCAGTAAAAATGTGCTCATTAAATGGGCATTATTAGGTACGGTTGGTATCGTTAACGGTTACGCCACTATTCTTATGTATTCTCGCGGTGAGCTCGCCTTTGCGCTGCTTACTCTCATTCTTACCGCTCTGGCCCTTTATATTTTCGGCAGTAAACATACTTACGCACACCGCTATATTTATCCGGGTATCGCGGGAATGATCTTATTCATCCTCTTTCCTTTGGCCTACACCGTTGGTCTGGCTTTTACTAACTACAGTGCTAAAAACCAACTCTCTTTAGAACGTGCACAAACCGTACTGTTGGATCGAACTTATCAGGGCGGGGAAAGCTATCCTTTCACTCTATACAAAACGGAAAGTGGCTATCGAATTGCAATCGAAGATGGGGAGCAGACGCTCGCTACCGACGTATTTTCCTTAAATGGCTTATCGGTGACCGATATGGATCTTCAACCTATTGAGGGTATTGAGGGCACCAAAGAGCCGATTAAAACCATTATTAATCACCGTGCTACGTTGAGCTCAATTGATCTGCATTTCCCTAGTGGTGAAGATGTACGCATGAGTGGCTTACGCAAGTTTGCCGCCGTATCGCCGCTGTACACCATGCAAGATGATGGCGAAACGCTGGTCAATAATCAAACGGGTGAAATGCTACGGCCGAATATGGATGTTGGCTTTTATCAACCAGTGGACGAAAGTGGTCAGTTTATCGGTGCGACAGTATCGCCTGGTTTTGTGGTGAAAATTGGTACACATAATTTTGAGCGTGTATGGAAAGATGACGGTATTAAAGAGCCTTTCATCAATATCTTTATCTGGACGGTCGTTTTCTCAACCTTAACCGTGATTTTCACTCTTATGATAGGGTTAGTGTTGGCTAGTGTTGTGCAATGGGAAGAGCTTAAAGGTCGCGCCGTTTACCGAGTGCTATTAATCCTGCCTTATGCTGTTCCTGCCTTTATTTCTATTTTGATCTTCAAAGGCTTGTTCAACCAAAGCTTTGGTGAGATCAATATGGTACTCAACAGTATTTTTGGCATTAGTCCTAGCTGGTTCTCAGACCCCTTTCTCGCTAAAAGTATGGTGTTGATCGTCAATACTTGGCTTGGTTTTCCTTACATGATGATTTTGTGTATGGGTCTTTTGAAAGCGATTCCAGAGGATTTATATGAAGCATCGGCGATTGATGGTGCAGGTTTTTTACACAACTTCACCCGTATCACCTTGCCGCTAATGATCAAACCAATGACTCCGCTACTTATCGCGAGCTTTGCATTTAACTTCAACAACTTTGTGATGATTCAGCTTCTGACACAAGGTGGCCCAAATATGATTGGCACCTCAGAGCCTGCCGGTTACACCGATTTACTCGTAAGCTATACCTATCGTATTGCGTTTGAAGGAGCTGGTGGTCAAGACTTCGGTTTGGCTAGTGCCATCGCAACTTTGATCTTCCTACTGGTCGGTGGTTTAGCGCTACTCAACTTACGTTTCACTAAGCTGTCACAGAATTAAGGAGTAATCGTTATGGCGATGGTACAAGGTCAATCTCTCAAATATCGCTTATGGGCGACTCATGTTGCTCTGTGGGCATTTTTATCGCTGATCATTTTTCCACTATTGATGGTCATTGCGATTTCATTTCGTGAAGGGAACTTTGCCACGGGCAGCTTGATCCCAGATAACCCATCTTTAGAACACTGGAAATTGGCATTAGGTTTTGCTGTCACTAACGCTGATGGCTCTGTTACACCGCCGCCATTTCCGGTTCTGACTTGGTTATGGAATTCAGTGAAAGTAGCAGGCATTACTTCAGTGCTCATTGTGGCACTATCGACAACGTCTGCTTATGCCTTTGCGCGCATGCGTTTTAAAGGTAAAGACACCATCCTAAAAGCGATGATGATTTTTCAAATGTTCCCAGCGGTACTGGCACTGGTTGCGATGTATGCGCTGTTTGACAAGTTAGGTCAATACATCCCATTTTTGGGCTTAAATACGCATGGTGGTTTGATTTTCTCTTACTTAGGCGGTATCGCACTGCACGTATGGACGATCAAAGGCTATTTTGAAACGATAGATAACTCATTAGAAGAAGCGGCTGCTTTAGATGGCGCTACACCATGGCAAGCCTTTAGACTGGTGCTGCTACCACTCTCTGTGCCGATTCTTGCGGTTGTGTTTATTCTCTCGTTTATTGGGGTGGTTGGTGAAGTACCAGTGGCATCTTTGCTACTTTCTGATGTAAACTCATATACATTGGCGGTGGGTATGCAGCAGTATCTTTATCCTCAGAACTATTTGTGGGGAGATTTTGCAGCAGCAGCAGTGTTGTCTGCTTTACCTATCACTGTCGTATTTTTGCTTGCACAGCGCTGGTTAGTCGGAGGACTTACGGCTGGCGGTGTGAAAGGATAATAACGATAGGGCGACCGTGAGGTCGCCCATATTGTATTAGCTTAACGTATTTGGTTTGGCCGCCGATCAGTTAAGTAATATGCAAATCTGGCGTTACGCATAGCTGGCTGTTAGCTTTATTTCCTTACTATCCAACAAACTAACAGTTTTTGTAACCAAGACCCGAGCATTGCTTGGGTTTTTTTATATCTGTATTAAAGGGTGCTATTGGTAACGCGCATGCATTATATGATGAATTGAATGTCTCAAAAGTGAAATGATGTTTGGATGCGACTCACATCTGAAATCTTTGTGTAACGTCGTAAAGGAAGGCTAAAAAGTTAGAACTCACGGCTAGAAGGGGCGCAGCCTAAGTATTGTAAAAGGACATACAAGCTCTCTTGCTGCAGCGCAACGCGGCGAAACAGATCCGCAAAGGTGTCATCTCCACCAAAACAGGCGCGGATATAGTGGTTAATTTCTTGGGGTTGGTAACCTTCAACGTAAAGCGTTCGGACCCAGTGATACTCAATTGACTTTGGGTCGACTAACGTCGATTCGCTCAAGGTAATCTCTTTGAGAGTCAAAGTCTTTTCCTACCATCGATGCAAAATGTCAGAGAGCTCGATTTAAGCAAATAAAGATGAAGGAAAAATGACAACTGAGTACATCATGTGTCGCTATTTTAAGTACTTAACGTGAGCTTCCATCTCTTCCCCTATCTCTTTACGCATGTTCATTAAGCGTATCGCTGATTGGCGTAGGGCAATATCTTCTGCCGTTTGTGGTACCCATTCTGGGATGGGGGTTGGCTTGCCTTGCTCATCGACAGCCACCATGATGACAATACAATGGGTAGTCAGTTGGTTTTTCAACTCTTTTGGATCGCTTGCCTGTACATCAATGGCGATATGCATTGAGCTTGTTCCGGTATAAATGACTTTTGCGCTGACTTCAACAAGGTTCCCTACGTGAATCGGTGCGACAAAGCGGATCCCCCCAGCATAAGCGGTGATGCAATATTTTCCGCTCCAACCAGCTGAGCACGCATATGCAGCCAAGTCGATCCACTTCATGACCGCACCACCATGGACTTTTCCACCAAAATTGACATCACCAGGCTCTGCTAAAAAACGCAAAGTTATTGCACGTTGGCCACTACTCATCGACGCATCCTTGTTTGTTATTTACCAAAGTATAGATAACAAAGCATTAACTAAACTGCAATATTATTTTTAGGGCATCAAACATAAAAACCCCTCTTAGTTTCCTAAGAGGGGTTTTAAAGCCGGATGGTACGAGTTATTTACTTTATGTTGTACCTTATTAAGCCAACTGAGCGTCAGTTATTCAGTTGCATTAATAATAGTTTAAACAGTATTTCGACGTAACTGTTCGATCGAACAGGTTCTATCTCTGATGAGATTGTTTAGCGTGATTTCTTCAATAACCTAGGGAGAAGTCACATGACTATTTCAATTTATTCACATACCTTTCAAAGTGTTCCTCAAGCTGACTACATTTCACTGCTGAAGTTACGCTATAAAGTGTTTTCACAACGTTTACAGTGGGAGTTAGAAATCAATCAAGGTATGGAGACTGATGAGTACGACGTTCCAGAAGCGCATTATTTGTATGCCAAAGAAGCACAAGGTCACTTAATTGGGTGTTGGCGTATTTTGCCGACCACGTCGCGCTATATGCTTAAAGATACTTTTCCAGAATTACTTGGTGTGCAGCAGGCCCCTAAAGCAAAGGAGGTTTATGAGCTGAGTCGTTTTGCGGTCGATAAAGATCATTCCGCGCAATTGGGCGGCGTGAGTAATGTTACGCTGCAGATGTTTCAGTCGCTGTATCATCACGCTCAGCAAAATCACATCCATGCTTATGTCACTGTCACATCGGCCAGTGTGGAGAAATTGATTAAACGGATGGGGATCCCGTGCGAAAGACTTGGCGATAAAAAAGTACATCTTTTGGGAAGTACACGCTCGGTCGCTTTGCATATCCCAATGGATGAAGCATACCGTACAAGCGTTAATGCATAAGCGTTATAGATAGGGGTTAATGTAGCCGCCTAAAATGGCTTTAGTAATAGCTTGGTAGCGATTCGTCGCGCCAAGCTTTTTACAAGTATTACTGAAATGGAACTTCACGGTACGTTCTGACGTATTAATGATAGTGGCAATTTCCCAAGCGCTTTTTCCTTCTGCCGCCCAAGTTAAGCATTGCACTTCACGTGCGGTGAGCACCACTCTCGGTGACACATTTTTATGGCTGTGAGCGATGTTATCAATATTATGAGCCAGTAACGGCACAATGAGCTGTGAGGTATGAATACTTTGTTGATTCAAATCGTAAGACTTGGTATCTGAGGTTGCAAAACTTATCATGCCAAACTCCCCCCTTAGCCCGTGGATTGGAATACTAAACCCCGTTTTTAGCCCATTGATACGAGCTTCTTCGAAGATAATCCGTCCATCTTCATTAACCCGTTTGGCGTCATCCCAGCGAATGGGTAGAAAATTGGCCATGCTATATTTGACGATAGGATCCACATGCACGAAACCAGATTGTTCGTATTGTTGTCGCCAGCTAGGAGGATAATTATCTGTGATAAGCGTTTCACTAGTTTTCAAGGTAGGCTGAAAAGAAAGGCCAAAGAGAAAAAATTCATGATCAATTAAGTTATTGAGCCCATTGAGTACATTTTCCAAATCATTGTGACTGGTGATTTGTTGGTTCTCTTGGATTAGTCTCAGGATTTTGTGCATAAATCTAAAGTTCTGAATTGCAACGTACTATGTTGGCTTTTATATCAGAAAAAACTGTAATAGCACGAGCAAATCATGAAATAGTTTATTTATTTAGCGCGGGGATCTAGTTCAAATATCGGTTTTGGACTCAATCTGCCTACACTACCTGAATGGTCACTTCATTTTCACGAGCGAACGCATCAATTTCTTCTGGTGGCTGGGCATCAGTGATAATCAAATCTACATCGGCAATTGTGCCTAGCTTCACCATGGCATTGCGTCCAAATTTGCTGTGGTCAACACCGAGATAAACACAGCGACTATTCTCGATGATCGCCCGTTTAACCCTTACTTCATGATAATCAAAATCTAAAAGTGAGCCATCATAATCAATGCCGCTAATCCCTAAAATACCGAAATCGAGACGAAATTGTGAAATGAAATCCAAAGTGGCTTCACCTGTTACGCCACCGTCTTTATTGCGAACTTCACCGCCCGCTAAGATGACATTGAAATCCGGTTTGGCCATTAAAATGGTGGCTACGTTAATGTTGTTGGTGACAATGCGCAGATTTTCGTGATTGAGCATTAATGCCCGAGCAATCGCTTCAGGTGTCGTGCCTATGTCGATAAAGAGCGTTGCGCCATCGGGAATGTGTTTGACTAGCTCGGCAGCCACCTTCTCTTTTTCTTGCTGATAGGTCACTTGGCGAGTGTGGTAAGAGGAGTTTTCAGAACTAGACGCGATGGTCGCGCCGCCGTGATTGCGTCGTAACTTATTCGCATCTGCAAGCTCATTAAGATCGCGACGTATAGTCTGTGGGCTGACATTGAACCGCTCGACTAAATCATCGGTACTCACGAATCCGTGTGTTTGAACTAATTCGATAATTTCTTGATGGCGTTTAACTGCTTTCACCTTAAATATCCTTATTCATTGAAGCTTAAATAGGTCAATACCTTGAATGCTTACTTTGCGTAAGGCACTACGACTTTGTGAGTGTACGGCTTAATCGACCAAATTCAATCATTAGTGAATAGGCTGCGTGAGTATTTGCTCGTTTTAGGTCTTAATTCACATTAAACGAACATTTCCTACTCTTTATGGAACATAATCATGTTTGTTAGAGAGCCATCCCTATAGGATTAAGCACTTCATCGGCTTGTTGAAATCAGGTTTCTTTATGGTGTCGGTCAATATATTGTGATTTTATGGTTGTATTACGCTCTCAATAGCGCTCGAATGTCGTTTTGTCAGCTTTATTTGGGATAAAATCACCCCAGAGATGACCATTAATCCACCTAAAATATGATAGTTTTGCACTGTTTCATCCAGCAAGGTTGCGGCAAGTGAAACCGCGACAACGGGCAACAGATTCATAAACATCGCACTAGAGTCTGCTCCAATTAAGTCGATCGCTTTTACCCACATCCACGGAGCCAATAAGGATGCAGCGACAGAAGCGTAAGCGATTAGGGGCAGTGAGCCTTCCGTGGGTAGGAGATGTTCACTGGTCAACCATAATGGTGTCAGCATTAAGACAGCAAACAACCCTTGCATATAAATAAGCGTCCAATTGCTTAGTGGCATTTTCCACCGTTTAAGTAACACACAATAAAGTGCGTAAACGGTTGCAGCCACCACCATTAACGCATCACCATGTGTAATATTTTGATGCAAGAAGAAGCTCATATCGCCTTGACCTAGCATAAAAGCAAGCCCTGCGAGAGAGAGGATCCCTCCGACAACACTCAAAGCTGAAATGCGCTTATGGAGCAGAGGAACGCTGATGAACACACTGAGCAGTGGTACCAGCGAAGTGATCAACGACATATTTGATGCAGTAGTCGTTAGCCCTGCGTAATAACCAAGAGACTGATTGAGTACCATGCCTAACATCGCCAAAAAAGCCAGTTTAGTTAAATAAGGTTTGATGGTTGGCCATTGACGAAGAACAGTAGGTAAGCAAAAAGGTGTCAGCAATAACATTGCGGTAAACCAGCGATAAAAACTCATCGCACTGGGTTCAATGGTTTCTGCGGCGAGCTTGTTGATGATAGAGTTGCCACCCCAAATCAGAACCGTGAACAGTGGGAGAAGATATACCATGTGAGCCTCGTCGCAAATTGTGCTTTGGAGTATAGTGTGGCAGGTCTCTATAATTACATATATCTCCAAAACGACATTGCGAGCGATAGGAAGACAAGTTTGAAAAAAGCGACCAGAAATCTTCACCCTTCATTATCGATTGATAGTGCACCATCAGATGTTTTTATGAATTTCGACGCGTTTTTATCAAACACAGAAACGCGAACGCACAGTCATGCATGGGGTCAAGTACAGTTAATTTCCGGCGGGATTTTGGAAATGGAAGCGCAAGAAACGCGATTTCTTGCACCGCCTCATCTAGCGATTTGGGTTCCTGCGGGGGTGAAACACTGCAGCTATAATCGTAAGCCAATTGAATATTGTTCGCTCAATATTGATCGGGCTCTCACCCATGGTTTTCCCAAGCACACCAGTTTGATAAAAGTGACGCCCATCGTTTCTGCCATCATTGAGGATTTTCGGGCGCGTGAAATCAGTGTGGCTCAAAACGCGCAAGATAAACGTCTAGTACAAGTATTGCTCGATCAATTGGCAACTCAGGAAACGCAGCATCATTTTTTGCCTTCCACTAATCACAAATATTTAGCCCCGATTTTAGCGGCGGTAGAAGAAAACCCGACCGATGATACGACATTGGCTTTGTGGGCTGAAAAAGTACATACCACAGAGCGAACATTAGCGCGTCATTGCCAAACGGAACTAGGGATGAGTTTTACCGAATGGCGATTAAGAGTACGCTATCTCTATTCCATGGATTTACTGCGCACAGGGCATTCAGTGAAAGAGGTAGCATTAACTCTTGGCTACAACCAAGCCAGTCCTTTTATTACCATGTTTAAAAAATACTCCGGCCAAACGCCGGAACAGTATAAAAATCGCTTGTTATAATATTGCTTAAGCGTATGTAGGCACTTCGTCCTGATCAAACTATAAAGAAGTGCCTTAGACTTAATTTGGTAATTTTTACAACGCCTATTACTCATGAATCCATGACATAGGTGGTTCGGTACTTTATCGTTTTAGCGGCACACGTAGTCCAAAGCACCAACAATGGCGGCGACTTGTGCGTCATTACACTCTTGCGCTGTGACTTTTGGGCTATCTGGGTACACTTCGGTGGTGGTGCCAAAGTAGCAATTTGTGATGCCACCGCATAACCCTAATGCTTTCATTGAGTAATTAATTACTCCCTCTTGAGTGATGGGAGAGCCGATGATCTCGCCTTTACTATCGGCTGGTGCAATGTGCGTGACTTTGCGTACCGATTCAATAATGGCTGCTTGGAATTCTGGCTGTGGATTTTCCGTATCGCCGACAGTATAAAACCCATCGGGAATTGTATCGGCTTCATATCCAATGCCATCGCGCGCTGCTAGTGCAGGGCGAAACTCGCTTTCATCACTGTCTGTAGTTTCATGTAAATCAATATGCACCAACACGTCACCTAAGCTTGTGACCCAGCGCATTAAGCTTGCCGACTCTTCGGCTGGGCTATTGGCGTAAAATGAGCGATTAGGGTCAAGCGCTGATGGGTTCCAACGATTGATCGTTTCATAGCCCCAAGGGCTTACGCACTGGGCAACGGCAATGTTGAAATGAGATTGATACTGCTGTGCTTGAGTCGCTAAAAACTGCAACGCGCCGTGCACTCCGCTGGTTTCGTAACCGTGTATGCCACCTGTGATCAACACCGTTGGTTTGTCAGGGTTCCATGAGCGACTTTTTAAGGCAAATAATGGGTAGCGATCTTTGTCTATTGATAGTGCACCGTATTGCTCTACCTCAAAATCCGTTGCCAAAGCGTTAATCTTCGGCACGACTTCTTGCTGATATTCTCGTTTAATCGTCGTTTGCGCGAGCCACGCTTCGCGTTCGGTTTGCGTCCATTTTTGTCCGGGAGTACCTCCGGGAGTACCTATAGGGTAATAGTGAGAGTGCTGCATGACATTCCTTCAAATCTCGGTGTAATGGACCGAAAGCTTAATGCGCAGATTAATCTGATGCAACACTCTTACCTTGATACAAGAGCATATATGCCCTTCCTACTTGAAGCCGCAGCGGTGTTGGCTACGTTCGTTCACCCCAATCACATAGTTTGCCTATGCTCATGGGGACTCACTCACTTGCCGCCTACCTGCAACTCCAAGTTGTTTGGGTATAGTTAGCAATAGAGAGATGAAACTTTTCATTACACTTGTTTATTGCTTGCTATGGTTGGTGTTACAGTTTTGCTCTTCAAAATAGCGAATGGGGAAAATGATGGCAGGGGCAAGCTTATTAACATTGCTAGATGATATTGAAACCGTCGCATTAATTTTTTCTATGGTGAAGATAACCATATTGAATGGTGATTTGCCCGCAGACGAATAGACTAGCGCTTTTCGTTTTTGGCAGTTCCCATTATGCAGTGTGCGTTTTTTGATCAACAGCTGTGCCGTTCTTGTACTCATTGCGCGGTTTCTTATTCAGAGCAGGTGAAGCGCAAAGATTTGGCACTAAAAGCGCTGTTTTCAACGCAGATGCCACAGCAGTGGCTAGAACCTGTCATAAGTGAAGAGACGGGTTTTCGTAACAAAGCGAAAATGGTGGCTCTTGGCGCGGCCCATGCACCGATTTTGGGTGTTGAATCTATGGTTGATGGGCAATCAACGCCCGTGTCCTTGGTGCAATGTGGCCTCTACCCACAAGAGACACAAACGCTATTAACTTATCTACAAGATTGGATCCGCAGCTCGGGCATTCCCCCCTATAATAAAACCAAGAAGAAAGGCGAACTCAAATACATATTGCTCACACGCAGCGAATATTCAGGTGAGTTTATGCTGCGTTTCGTACTGAGAAGCCGCGAAGCTTTAGGCCGAGTTGAGCAAAACCTCGCGCGGCTTCAGGCGCAGTTTCCAACCATTCGCGTCGTCTCAGTTAACCTTCAACCCATCCACATGGCGCGCCTAGAATGTGAAGAAGAAATTTTTTAACCGAGTGTGAGTATTTGATTGAGCAGTTTAATCAGGTGCCTATGGTTATCCGCCCGAAAAGTTTTTTCCAAACCAACCCGCATGTAGCTAAGCAGTTGTACGCGGCGGCGCGTGATTGGGTGAGAGAGATAAACCCAAGCTATATGTGGGATCTGTTTTGTGGCGTGGGCGGTTTTTCCCTACATTGTGCCAGTTCAACTACGGCAGTCACAGGCATTGAAATTGAACCAGAAGCGATTGCCAGTGCTAAACGCTCTGCCAAGACGATGGGCATTACCAATTTAGATTTTGCTGCGCTGGATTCTGCTCAATTATCACAGGCTCAATCAACCGCGCCAGAGCTGGTGCTAGTCAACCCTCCGCGTCGTGGTTTAGGAGCTGAATTAGTTGAGCGATTGGTGGCTTTATCACCCAAACACATCATTTACTCAAGCTGTAACCCGCAAACGCTAATCACTGATATGCAAGGTATGGTAGGCTACTTACCCAAAAAAACTGCAATGGTTTGATATGTTTCCACATACCGATCATAGCGAAGTGATGGTGCTATTAGAGCGTCAGCCTAAGTCGAGATAAGCGCTGTGTGGTGAAAAAATGATAAAGAGAGGGAAGCCGCGGCTTCCCTTTTTGATGCATTAATGGGCTATTTTACTGCCCACGCGACCGTTTCGCCGGCGCGGATCGGCACCACAATATCTGAGCCAAATGGCATACTTTCAGCAACTAGCCACTCTTCTTTGACCAAAGTAACGGTGTCGTTATTACGGGGTAGGCCGTAAAAATCAGGGCCATTGTGACTGGCAAACGCTTCAAGGTTGCCAATTTTACCAACTTGCTCAAACACCTCTGCGTATAACTCCAAGGCTGCGTGCGCTGTGTACGATCCAGCGCAGCCGCAAGCGGCTTCTTTTTTGCCTTTGGCATGAGGCGCAGAATCAGTACCCAAGAAAAATTTCTTATTGCCCGATGTCGCTGCCTGAATCAGCGCAAGCTGGTGGGTGTTGCGCTTAAGGATTGGCAAACAGTAAAAATGAGGGCGAATACCACCAGCGAGCATGTGATTGCGGTTATAAAGTAGATGGTGCGCCGTGATCGTTGCCGCTACATTCTGGTTCGCATTTTTTACAAACTCGGCAGCATCGGCGGTGGTGATGTGTTCTAACACTATTTTCAGATTTGGGAAATCATTAACAATAGGAGCAAGCACGGTATCGAGGAAGGCTTTTTCTCGGTCAAAAATATCCACATCGTGAGCGGTTACTTCGCCATGAATCAGCAGCAGCATGCCAACCTCTTGCATTGCTTCCAATACAGGGTAAATATTTTGAGCGCAGGTTACCCCAGAATCTGAATTGGTGGTCGCCCCAGCCGGATAAAGTTTGGCTGCCACGACAGTGCCAGAAGCTTTGGCTTTGCGGATCTCATCAGGTGTCGTGTTATCGGTGAGATAAAGCGCCATGAGTGGCTTGAAAGAATCACGTGGTTTTTGCGCCATGATGCGCTGTTGGTACGCTAATGCTAATTCTGTGGTGGTGATCGGCGGGACCGTATTGGGCATGATCAGTGCGCGGCCGTTGTAGCGACTGATGTCTCGTACTGTATCGGCCAGCACATCACCATCACGTAAGTGAACATGCCAGTCGTCTGGACGAGTAATCGTTAATGTTTTCATTGGTTGCTCCCACCGGAAAATAAATTGATTGGAGCTTAAACGGGCTTCGCTTTTAATGTGCGCGCAATCGCTTACGTTTAAGCGACAGGATGATAGAGGAAACAGGGGTGAATTTCATCCTTTTATTTTCCATAGGGTTAGCCAGCTTTGGCGATTTCGATTATCATCGCGTTATAAAAATACCTTCAAAAAAGCATAAGGTTAGGCCATGTCGTCAGCTCAACTCTCACAAATTAACGTCTACCCAGTCAAATCGATAGGTGGCCTCTCGCAGTCCACCGCTTGGGTTGAAAAACAGGGGCTGGCTTTTGATCGGCGCTTTATGATCGCGTTAGCTGATGGTTCAATGGTCACTGCACGTAAGTATCCAAAGATGGTTAAGGTGAATTCAATACTGGTTGCGGATGGTTTGATCTTCACGGCGGCGAACCAATCTCCATTAAAACTGCGTTATGCAGATTTCAAAATGCAACCTTCCCCAGCGCAAGTGTGGGATGACAACTTTACCGCTTACACCACAACCGATGAAGCGGATGATTGGTTTAGCCAAGTGTTAGGCCAGCGTGTTGAGTTGCTGTTTACCGGAGAGCAATCAAACCGAATGCGTGAAAAAGTGGGTCACAATGTCAGTTTTGCTGATGGCTATCCCGTGCTGGTCATCAGCCAAGCTTCACTTGATGAACTTAATCGCCGCAGCCCTGAAGTGCACAGTATGGATCAATTTCGTACCAATCTAGTGGTACGAACCGATGAGCCTTTCGCTGAAGATAGCTGGAAGCGGATCCGAATTGGTGAGGTCGAATTTGAAGCAGTAAAACCTTGTGAACGCTGTATTCTCACTACTGTTGATGTGAATAAAGGGGCTTTTCGTCCAACCAAAGAGCCGCTAAGAACCTTGTCACAATTTCGCGCTAACGAAAGAGGTGGGGTGTTTTTTGGGCAAAATTTAGTCGCAAAAAATGAGGGGATGATTCGAGTTGGCGACAGCGTTGAGGTGCTTGAGTACAAAGAGAAAGAGTTTTATCGAGATTTGGGCATGAGTCACCATGTGATGACCTGTGTTGAGCGTGAAGCGATTGCGCGTGATTTTGTCACGTTCTGGCTAGAGCCGAAAAAGGGTGAAATGCCAAATTATCAACCTGGGCAGCACCTACCAATCGAAGTTGTGATCGATGGCGAGAACGTGGCGCGCCGCTACACTTTGTCATCTAGCCCATCGCGTCCGGGTCGGTTAGCGATTTCAGTCAAACGCATTGATGGCGGTAGAGTTTCTAACTGGCTTCTTGATCACTTGCAGGTAGGAAGTACATTGACCACGCAATCACCGGATGGCTCGTTTCATCTGTCGACTCAGCACCAACAACCGTTGTTACTGTTGTCGGCTGGAAGTGGCGTGACGCCTATGTTATCGATGTTGCGCTATCTTGCCGATAATCAACAAATTCAAGATGTGGTCTTTTATCATCAATGCCGCAGCGTTGACGATATTCCTTGCCGTGTTGAACTTGAAGCGCTTAAGCAGCAGCATCCGGGGTTGAAAGTCTTCATTTCGCTGACTCAAGCTCCCATCGATTGGTTGGGGCTGAAAGGTCGGCTCTCTTTATCCCATCTTAAGCAAATCCAACATGTGACTGCTCGCCAAGTGTTTGTGTGTGGGCCTGATGGTTTTATGCAGAAAGCAAAAAGCTTATTGTTGAAAAAAGGGCTTGCGGAAGAATCTTACCACCAAGAAGCATTTGGTGTGGCGCACACCGTCGCAGCTGAGCTGAAAACGTTACAACTGAGCGTCAATGGCCATGTATTTGAGGGTAATAACCAAACAACCTTATTAGATCAAGCCGAAGCCGCTGGCATTGCGATTGCCAGCAGTTGCCGAGCAGGGTTCTGTGGCGCGTGCAAGGTGACTGTGCAGTCGGGCAAAGTGCATCAACCTGACGTGCCAGCACTGCCTGAACATGAACGTCATCTTGGTTTCGCTTTAGCCTGTTGTTGTATTCCTGAAACCGATATTGAGGTGGTAAACTAGTTTTCGCCTCACGCTGTTGCACTACAGTGACTTTGTCCAATAAAAATGCCTCTTGGGTCAGTGTTGACCGCAAGAGGCGTGACGTTGCTAGTGATTTTTATTCGAAACCGTTTCAGTCTCTTCAAAGTGACTCTCTTAAAGCTAGTTGGCAAAGTGCAGAAATACCAATTATTCGTTTTTATATAGTTAAATTAGTTTAAATTTGTGATGAAAATTCCATATTTTTTTGTTTATTTTCCATCCAACCTTGCCTGTTTTTGATGTTTTTTTAGAATAACTGTCGAATAAATGAGCGCTTGAACGTTTGCGTAAAAATATGTGATGAAACTCTCATTTTGTTCGCTATACTTTCCGCCCGGTTATGAGCCGGTGCTCAACCCATACAAGCCGTCACACGGAAATGTGAATGACCCCAAGGACTGGACCAGCTAAGTTCCTCTGCTTTTATAAGGTGATCTTAGATGAACAATATGTTCGCATACCCCTCTTTTTGTCACGCTTTTGTTGTGCAAAAGGACAATGATTCCTCCTTTGCCAAGTTTTTTGGTTCTACCCTTATTTCCAAATTTCAAACTAGGTAAATACAATGAATATTCTTTTTGGTCTCGTCGGCGTTTTCGCGCTGATCGCTTGCGCCTACCTGCTCTCTGAAAATCGGTCTTTCATCAATTGGAAAACCGTATCACGTGCTTTATTGCTGCAAGTTGGTTTTGCCGCGCTGGTGCTCTACTTCCCATGGGGACAAAGCGCACTAGCCAGCATCAGCGGCGGTGTGTCTAGTTTGCTGGGTTTCGCCGATGCAGGAATCCGCTTTCTATTCGGTGATTTAGCCGATTCCGGATTTATTTTTGCTGTTCGTGTTCTGCCTATCATCATTTTCTTCAGCGCTCTTATCTCTGCCCTTTATTACCTTGGTATCATGCAAAAAGTCATCGAGTTTATCGGTGGTGGTATTCAAAAATTTTTAGGTACGAGCAAAGCAGAATCTCTGGTTGCTACGGGTAACATTTTCCTTTCACAAGGCGAATCACCACTGCTTGTGCGTCCCTTTTTGTCGCGCATGACACGTTCAGAACTGTTTGCCGTCATGGCCGGAGGCATGGCCTCTGTCGCAGGTAGCGTGTTGGGTGGCTATGCCGGCCTAGGTGTTGAGCTTAAATACCTTATTGCAGCCAGTTTTATGGCGGCCCCCGGCAGTTTGATGATGGCAAAAATCATCGTACCAGAGCGCGATGTTCCACTTGATCAAACCAATATTGAGATGGATAAAGCGCAAGAAAGTAATGTGATTGACGCACTGGCGAGCGGGGCGATGAATGGCATGAAAGTGGCGGTGGCCGTCGGTACAATGCTGGTTGCATTTGTGAGCGTGATTGCGATGGTTAACACTGGGCTTGAAAGTTTCGGTGAGTTATTGGGTCTGAACGGCATTACCTTACAACTGCTGTTCGGTTATTTATTTTCACCACTGGCTTGGTTGATTGGTGTACCAAGCCATGAAGTCTTGATGGCGGGCTCTTACATTGGGCAAAAAGTGGTGATGAACGAATTTGTGGCTTTCATTGATTTTGTTGACCACAAAGCGCTGTTGTCGGAACACACCCAAGTTATCATTACTTTTGCTCTGTGCGGCTTTGCCAATATTGGTTCTATCGCGATCCAATTAGGCTCTATCGGGGTTATCGCTCCTGAACGCCGTGCAGAAGTCGCGAATTTAGGTATTAAAGCGGTGATTGCAGGTACGCTAGCTAACTTAATGAGTGCATGCCTAGCGGGCATTTTCATTCTGCTTTAACGCACTGTTTGCTTATCTTAATGCTCACTGCGGTGGGCATTTTTGATCCATTTACCGAATGATCTGTTTGTCAGTCACTTCTATGTTCTGATTTATAATGAATTCTATTTTTGATGAGCATGACTATGCTATGGCAAAGCTGTCATCGAATGTCGATTGTCCTGTTTCTGAGATACCACAAAAGATGTGCTAGGCAAACTATAGTGTGAATGTTAGTACGGATGGCGTAAGGCTTTCATTTTTCGGGCTGTCATGCCCTCATATTTTTACTGGTGGTTATAATTCCCATGGTATTCATGAGTTCATTGCCATCGGAGGGATGGAACAAGCGATGAACCTGATTTTAAAACTGGCCCAAAAGATAGTATTGGCCAATCAACACTGATAATAAACCTTCCCTTTCGCCAATCTAAAGAGGAGTTTCTCTCCCAAAGCTATGACAGGGCGCATAATAATTGCGCCTTATGCTGACGTTAACTATTCACTCAGTTACAATACCTTTCAAACACGTTGTTAATGGGTGCCTTTCTAGTCGCCGTAGGTGTGTTGCTGCTTATCATATAAAAACAAAAGAAGGGGATTGATATGGAGAAAGTGGTCGCGGTGTGGGACTTTCTTATCACTCATAAATTGGTGTTTAGTATTTTAATCATGACGTTGATTATTTTGACGCGGCGAGTTGTGCTTTCTCAAATTCGTGGCGATGTGGCACTGATTACCGAAAAGCAGCGGAAATGGATGTCACGCACCAAGAATGGCGCCTTTGCCTTTACTTTGATCATCCTATTTATAGTGTGGCAATCGGAGATCAACGAATTTGCACTGTCAGTGACTGCGATAGCGGTCGCCATTGTAGTTGCATCAAAAGAGATCATCTTGTGTTTTACCGGCTCAATTCAGCGAGCGAGCTCTCGCTCATTTCGTATCGGGGATTGGATTGAAGTCGGAAAACTGAGCGGTGAAGTGATCGAACATAACTTGATGGCAACCGTGATCCAAGAAATCGATTTGAATCATGGTCAATATCACTACACAGGAAAAACCGCGACCTTGCCAAACAGTATGTTCTTCTCATTTCCGGTGAAAAACCTTAACTTTATGAAGCGTTATGTGTTTCATAATTTTTCGATAGTAGTGCCTGAATTTGTAAATTTGTACCCTTTATTGCCGATTATGCATGAAAAGATAGAGAGACACTTTGCCCATTTTATCGATGTTGCAAGGCGTTATAACAGCATGATTGAAAAACATGCGGGTGTAGATTTGCCTAGTGCTGAGCCGCACATTCAGATCAGCAGCGCAGCCGCAGGAGAACAGATCGTGCATTTCATGATTTTTTGCCCAACAGAGCGGGCCAACCATTTAGAGCAACTGATCCGCCAAGACTTTATGCAAGCGTATGAAAACGCATTTCCACGCGCTTTAGTTGCAGCAGAAGTGTTGCCGAGTGAAGTGGGTAGCTAACTGCCGAATAATGAGCGCTCACACAGTATGGTGAGCGTCTTACCTCTAATGACTCTCTGGGTGAGAAAAGATATATTAGTGATGACAGTGAGATTAACGCTCAATTGCGTGTGTTTTTTTCACCGAAATCCCTAAGCGTTTTGAAAGCCGAGTAAGATTCGCGCGATCCACTTGCAATAATCTTCCCGCTTTTGCCCAATTGAAATCGGATTGGGTCAATGCTTCACTGATCAATTTACGCTGATATTCATCCGTTGCTTCTCGCAGCCCACGTTGCCACACCTTCGCTGTGACCTCTTTGTCGCTCAACGTGCTTGGCGTGTTAACCAGAGGTAGGCTGAAATCTAACTCCCCTATGTCGTAGCTGTTGACGGTGATCAACGCTTGTAAGCCTTGTCTGGCTCGTGCTTTCAGCGCTGCGCGGTTGATCACGTGTTCTAATTCGCGAACATTACCGGGCCATGAGTAGTGTAGCAACCCAGCCAGTGCGTTGGGATCGATTTTGAGCTGCGTGATACCGAGCTTGCGACGCGCTTGCTCTAAAAAATAACCTGCCAACAAGGTAACGTCACCATTTCGCTCTCTTAGCGGAGGGATATGAACAGGGTATACGCTGAGTCGATGGTAAAGATCAGCTCGGAATCTTCCCGCTTCCACCTCTTGCTTTAAATCTCGATTTGTCGCTGCCAATATTCGTACATCAATAGTTTGGACATGATCCTGTCCTACGGGCTGAATTTCATTGTTCTGCAATGCGCGTAAAATCTTGCTTTGGGCAGCCAGTGGCAGTTCACCGATCTCGTCGAGAAATAAGGTTCCACCGTCGGCTAATGCAAACTTGCCTAAGCGGTGCCGTTCTGCGCCAGTAAAAGCGCCTTTGACATGCCCAAACAGTTCACTTTCGACCAAGTTTTCAGGAATTGCGGCGCAGTTGACATAGATAAGGGGTTGGCGTTTACGCGCTGATAGTTGGTGCAGTGTTCGTGCGACCAGCTCTTTACCGACCCCCGTTTCACCATAGATTAAGATGTTGAAATTAGAAGGGGCGACTACTTCCAAATCGGCTTTCATGGCCAGCATCGACGCACTTGAACCGATGATCTCTCCACCTTCTCTGTCCCATGCTTCTTCATTCAGCTCTTCTAAGCGTTGCTGGGATTGTTTGGCCTGTGCTTCAAGTTGAGAAAAGGTCAGTGCCATCTTCAAGGTAGAGGCCGCGATTGCCGACAAGGCTTCTAGGCTGCGTTTTGGAATATGCTCAAACATGTTGGGATTAAGGCTATCAAGCGTCAAGATACCGAGCAGTTTGTCACCAAACAAAAGGGGTAGGCCCATACAAGAGTGCATGGGAAGGTTGCCATCATGGTCCATCAATAAACCATCGAAAGGATCCGGCAGTGGTGAATTTGCATCGAAAATGACCGGTCCACCAGCGTGGCAAATCTCACTAAAGCGCGGATGTTCATCAATTAAAAAGCGCCTGCCTAAGGTATCGCGAGTCAAGCCTTGCATCGCAAGGGGGATTAACAAATCACCTTGGCGTGAAAGCAGCATCACACAGTCGCATTGAATGGTTTTACGAATCGCATCAAGCAGGCGATTGAACCTATCTTGATCATTCAAACCACTTGCGAGTCCTATGGTCATTTCAATCAAGGTAGAGATGGAAAAATCTTGCATGGTAAGCACTCAGGTGATGTTTTTGGATATTGTAGTGTCATAATGACATTTTTTGAAGTGTTATTTTGACCTGATCATTTAATGATTTTTTATTTTTTATTTAAAAATCAATAGATTAATTTTGGTATGCTTTGTGCTATATAAACTTCAGTATCAGAGCGAATCTAATTCGCCATTTATAAAATCTGAGGAGAAAGCTCAATATGCTCAATAATCAACACATCGCCATTGTCAAAAGTACCATTCCTTTGCTTGAATCTGCCGGGCCAGCACTCACGGCTCATTTCTATCACAGAATGTTTACTCACAATCCTGAGCTAAAAGATATTTTTAATATGACCCATCAACATACTGGCCGTCAGGGCGTTGCACTGTTTGAGGCGATTGCTGCGTATGCGAAAAATATTGAAAATCTCGCCGCGTTAACCAGTGCAGTGGAACGTATTGCCCAAAAGCACACCAGCTTTAACATTCAGCCAGAGCACTATCAAATCGTCGGTCATCACCTTATTGAAACGTTGCGAGAGCTTGCTGCCGATGCTTTTACTCCTGACGTTGAAGCAGCATGGACGGCGGCCTATCTCTTTTTAGCGCAAGTCTTTATTGATAGAGAAGGCGAGTTGTACTTACAGCGTAAGCAGGCGATCGGCGGTTGGGAAAACGCGCGTGAGTTTGTAGTGCAAGATAAAGTGAAAGAGTCTGAATTGGTCACTAGTTTTATCTTTGAGCCTGCTGATGGCAAAGCAGTATTAGATTATCAGGTAGGTCAGTATATTGGGATTGAGCTCAAGCCGGAAGGCGCGTCATACAGTGAAATTCGTCAATATTCCTTGTCGCAAAAACCCAATGGAAAAAACTATCGCATTTCTGTGAAACGTGAAGGCGTGGATACTGAACATCCTGGGACAGTTTCTAATCATTTACATGATTATGTTGAAAAAGGCAGTCGAGTGAAACTTTATGCGCCAGCAGGTGATTTTTTCTATGTTGAGAAGCTTGCTCCCGTTGTACTCATCTCTGCTGGTATTGGGGCAACACCGATGCAAGCCATGTTGCAACAGCTTGCGTCAGTAGGAAAAAAAGAAGGTGACATATCTGCATGCTTGCAACAATTTATCACAACACTCTTTTATTGATGAAACAGCGACATTAATGGCGGTGCATCCATCATGGCAGCAAGTGGTCTGGTATCTGGAAAGTGAGCAAACAGCAGCCAAGCAAGGTTCTATGATCTTGCATGAAGTTTGCGGTCATGACTCCAAT
>AEZC01000024.1 GCA_000257205.1 Vibrio ordalii ATCC 33509
AATAAAGTTGGTTAATCCAGTCTTAACGTTACACCACTGTAGTTACTATAGCCTTTGAGCATCACATGGTAAGTGGTTCCTGGTGTTGCAGAAATTGTGCACTGTTCATTGTTACCCGATTCGTAAGGGCGGCAATCCCACGAAGAAGTGGTTGGTTTACTGCCGGCTTTGACATACAAATCAGCATCACCTGAGCCCAAACTGATCGAAACTTTAGCGCTGGTTGAGCTTGTGACCGTAAAGGTATAGAAGGCTGCGGAGCCTCGCGCACCTTGTAACGCAACAATAGGTTTACCTTTTTCAAGTACATTACCTACAGGAGGCACTACGCCACAGCTGGCATTTACGCCCACTTGGTTAAAGGCATCAACCACATCCGCTTTGTTATAACCTAAGTCTTGTGCCGCTTTTGCGACGCCACATCCACCTTGGTCAAAGGTACTGTTTGCTGTCCAATATAACTGGTTAGCTACGGTGAACACTTCAAAACCTTTACGAACCGACCAATTGGCTTTGTTGGCTAGCAAATAATACGCGCGATTAAACACACCACTTGAATAGTGAACATTTAATCCATTGTAGTATTGAGAAGCGTGATCGATAGACCGGCCATCTTTTGATGGTTGGTCAAAGTAGCGTAAACCACCCGAAGACTTAAATATGTCACTGCCAACAATCCAGTCAACGCTGCCTTTCATATAAAATTCAGCCGCTTCCCCAGCAATATCAGAGAACGCTTCATTCATCCCGCCAGACATATTTTTGTAAACAAGCCCTGAGTTCTGCTCGGTAAAACCGTGGCTCACTTCATGCGCGCTGACGTTAATATCCACTAATGGATAAAATGTATTTTGGCCATCACCAAAAGTCATGGACGATCCGTTCCAGAAGGCGTTTTCATAATTGCTGCCGTAATGAACACGCATGGTTAGCTGAAAGGTTAATGGTGTGGTATTCATCCAGTCTTTGTACATATCGAACACCACCTTACCAAAGTAGTGTGCGTCATTAAGCGGAGAGTAAGCACCATTCACCGTTTTGTAATCGTTGTAATTACTCGCATCAGTACATGGATAGCTGAATGTTGAACCGCCGGATGTTGCATGCTTCATATCCACCGTTTTTACGGCGCTGTTCACCATGCTACAAGTGGTGCCGACTTTATTGATCAAGAACGTGGGGAAATCCGTTCCATATTGATAAAAACCGGTCTTTTGATTCCCACCAGGCCCTGTGCCCGTCGCCTCTGCGTGGTTTAACCCTTCCCATGTTTCTAACACCTCACCCGACATTGCATCAATGAAGAAAAACGGTCGTGCAGGTTCATTGGTTGCAACAAAGAAATCGACTAAGTAAACCATCTGAGCTGTTTGGTTTTCATCCAAGCGCACCATCAATTTAGCGTGTTCATTCTCTATTGTAAGGTCGTCTGCAAGCAGTGATGGATTCTGCTGTTGATAATGAGCCAATGCAATATTCATCGCTTTCTTTTGTTCAACTTGCGGTGAAATACTCGTCATATCGGCATCAATTTGCTGCGCCATCATGCCATAAACTAGATCGATACCTTTCTCAGTCTGCGTTGCGACGACTGACGTATTGAAGACCGGTAAACCATGATACATCTGTTGGTAACGGACTTTGACTTTACCATTAGGTAGAGTGATACTTTTTACTGCTTGGAAACCATTTTGTGTTGGCACAATACTGCGAGCCTGCATGGATAAAGCTTGTTCTAATAGAGTTTGGTCATCAACTTGCACCATTTTTGCGGCCGATACAGGCAGTGCTGCTGCGATAGAGGCGGCGAGGAATAGCCACTTTATTTGACGTTGTACTTTTTTCATTTCTCAATCCTAGAGAGTTATTATTAGCATCCGCTGACGACTTACATCCAATCAACCACCAGCGACGTGACTGCGAATGGTTCGCTTATTAAAAGTGATTCAAGAAGGCCAACCTTGCCAGCAGCACGAAAAAATAGTGCAAAACGAGCGTCAAATAAAATGGTCACAAAAAAGACAGTAGCCCAAATTACTTGGATATTTTCGGGAAAATGTTACATAAATGTTAAACACTTAGGCGTAAATGATAGTTATGCGTACATTTAAAAGAACACACAATTATCAATATATTTTTTACTTGAAATTGAAAAAGGCAGCGTTCGCTGCCTTCTAATGATCACATTACTACCACTAAAACTTATAACCAGCGCCTGTCATAAATACCCGAGGGTCTAGGCATAAAAACACACTGTTATGTAATACGTTTTTTATGTGCATCGTACCTACCCTAACGTTGAAATGCTTTATTATTTATGGTTAAAAACTGACAGAATTGGCAAGAAATACTAATAGCGTTTTATTGTCAGAAAATATCATCATAATTTACCACGCACCTAACAGAGCTTGACGGACTCCTCACAACACAATTGTTAATATGAACTCCTCAGATTAACCCTTTCTGCTTTTCTAAAAACAAAGGACAACTCAATGAAACGATTTCTTTTACCTCTATTTGGTGTGCTCGCGTTAGCGGGGTGTGATCAACAAACAAAAACAGAAAGTACCAAGGTTCTAGAGCCCACTGCGGTCGTGGCGGAAACAGAGACCGTATCATCCCCCATCTGTGCAAGCGAGTTGATGCCGGGAGGTTGGCAAGCGACAGAAATTACTGATGAAGCTAAAGAAGCGTTGCAGAGCGCTTTAGCAAAAATAGAGAACCATGCCCAATTAAAAGACATTATTGATGTCCGCTCACAAGTGGTTAACGGGGTGAATTATGCCATTGAGTTTGAAATGGATGATGGCAGCATTTGGAATGCGGTAATCTATCGCAGTTTAGAAGGTGATTACTCGTTATCCCAACCAGCAAAACAAGGCAAATTGTGTGAATAACCGCATCTCATAAACCATTATTAAACCAGAGTTAGAGAGTAAAAATGGCATTGCCTCTTTTTACTCTCTAACTCTTTTTACCCTTCAATTCTCTTTTTACTCTTCAATTCTATGGCTATTTAACGCTATCGCCACACACCCCATTCACCAGTTGTTCCTGGCTCTTCATTTTTTGTCCACCACTGCGCTGTCCAAGTTTGCTGATTGTGCATAACGACATCACCGGACGTATAAATTTTAGTCGCACTCCAAGCATTATCGGGGACAGGTGGCTGTGGCGTGTCCTCTTTTAGCAAAGAAAGCTGATAACTGTAAGTCGCGTTTGGAGCAAATACACGATTAGCATACACATTCTGGCTATCGTACATATAGTGATTCATTTCTTGGTGCCAAATACCAATAAACCACTCCCCTTTTTTCACTTGGTTAAACTGACCTGCCACTTCCGCTGGCCACGTTGCTGTATTATTGGCTGAAATCGCTAAGCTGATATCGGTCGTTTCATTGCCGTTGGCATCGAAGGTACGCAAACGAACCGTATCGCCAGATTCAACAGGACCAAAACCTTGTGAAAGGTAACCACCAAGATCGCTGAGATTCTGCGCAGGTTCTGATGGGTCTGTCGGATCCGTTGGGTTTGAGCCACCACCGCTAAAACTGATATCACTGCAGTTATAAAAACCTTCGCCCGCGGCATCAACACGTTGCCAGCGAGTATAGAGTACAGCATCACCACTTCTATCGGCGGGCAGGGTAATCTTGATGCGATATTTTTTATCCGTCCCTACCGTTACATTCCCTTTGGTATCAATAAGATCCAGATCATCCCAAGTTAATGGGGCCTCACCAGTATAAGTCGGTTTAGAGAGATAAAACTCCCAATAAGAGGGGTTATGTGGCGCGGTAGCATTAAAGACTAATTCGATTTGTTGATTGGCGTCTAAATTCACGGCCGTTTTTTGCCAATGAGGTGAAGCAACATCTAACCCTGCTTTGGCATTGCTGCCTGCGGAGCACAGCAAGCCGTCGCGAACAACAGCTTGAACATGAGTCATGTCACGATAATTTGCTACATTGGCCGCCACTTCATTGCGTTGTACAAAAGGATAAGCTCCGGACTGATCAAAAGCCGCTTGGCATGCTGCATTAGGGATCGCATTACTCCAAAAACCACCATCTAGGTAACAGGTGTTTTGCCGTGCGCTCGGAAATTCAACCCAGCCATGAGCTTGTACATGAGTAGAAAGCAAAGCGCTCAATGAAAACAAACCCAACACACTGACTTTATTAAAATTATTCATCATTCTTCCTTTTTGCATTATTAACATCAATGCCACAGAACTTCACTCCGTAACACATGGATTGCTAATCAAAGCTAACAAGAATTATCAATAGACAGTGTCAAATCTAGGTACGAATACTGGACTATTTGCTTATTTTGCCACCCTCTTTCCAATCAAATAGGGTATGGAGCATTGAACTCACCGTGGGTTTCGAGTGACTTCATGTTTTAACAATTTTTGCCAATTTTCCTTATCTGCGATTCAATTGATGGCAAAACAACCAAAAACAAACATCTCGCGAACAAAAATGAAAAGGATTACATCTCAAATTAATGGTACTAACATTAAGAAAATGAAAACTAATTATTTGTTTTCCTGCGTAAATTAATTCACCTGTAACATTTGTCACAGAAATACATTCTATTGCACACGACAATGCGGCCCTCTTTCGAACGAAATATTTTTTTATCGTTCGAGCTTTAGAACCATCGCACTACATTAATAGTAATGGGGTCAACTATGTTGTTTGATATCTTTAAACCAAAGGCGCATATAGAAAGGCTATCTTCTGATCGCCTCGATAGCACTTATAGCCGCTTACGCTGGCAGTTATTCATCAGTATTTTTGTCGGCTATGCAGGCTACTACCTTGTTCGTAAGAACTTTAGTTTGGCGATGCCTTATTTGATTGAGCAAGGTTTTAGCCGTGGTGATCTTGGGGTAGCTCTTGCCGCTGTGTCGATTGCTTATGGCTTGTCTAAGTTCTTAATGGGCAACGTATCTGACCGCTCTAACCCACGCTACTTTTTGAGTGCAGGTCTTTTAATGTCTGCATTAGTGATGTTCTGTTTCGGTTTTATGCCGTGGGCAACAGGCAGCATTACCGCAATGTTTATTTTGCTGTTCTTAAACGGTTGGTTCCAAGGTATGGGCTGGCCTGCGTGTGGCCGTACCATGGTTCACTGGTGGTCACGTAAAGAGCGGGGGGAAATTGTTTCAGTATGGAACGTAGCCCACAACGTCGGCGGTGGCTTAATTGGTCCCCTTTTCTTGTTTGGTCTTTGGGCATTTAACGATGACTGGCGCGCCGCATTTTACGTTCCTGCTTTTTTTGCGACCTTAGTTGCCATTTTCATTTGGATGACACTGCGCGATACGCCGCAATCTTGTGGTTTACCACCCATTGAAGAGTACAAAAACGACTATCCAGACGACTACGACAAATCTCATGAAACCGAGATGACCGCTAAAGAAATCTTCTTCAAATACGTTTTCTCAAACAAGCTATTATGGTCTATCGCTATTGCCAACGCCTTTGTATACCTCATTCGTTATGGCGTATTGGACTGGGCTCCTGTTTATTTGAAAGAGGCCAAAGAGTTCACCGTTGATAAATCTTCTTGGGCGTACTTCTTGTATGAGTGGGCAGGTATTCCGGGCACGCTATTGTGTGGTTGGATATCCGACAAAGTATTCAAAGGCCGTCGTGCCACTGCGGGCATCTTATTCATGGTTCTTGTTACCTTTGCAGTACTGATTTACTGGTTCAACCCTGCGGGTAACCCAGGCATCGATATGGCAGCTCTTGTTGCAATTGGTTTCTTAATTTATGGCCCAGTAATGCTAATTGGTTTATACGCTCTGGAACTGGCTCCGAAAAAAGCAGCAGGTACCGCAGCAGGTTTAACAGGTTTGTTTGGTTATCTCGGCGGCGCAGTGGCGGCAAACGCTGTATTGGGTTACACCGTTGACCACTTTGGTTGGGATGGCGGCTTTATGATCTTGGTCGCTTCGTGCGGTATTTCTATCCTTTGTCTGCTGTATGCCTACGTTGGCGAGCGTGCTCACCATAAAGAAAAAGACAGACTTGCGGAAGAAAAAGCGTCAACGCTATCATAAATCTGACACCTAAATGTGTTGAATTTGCGTTACGCACTGTTCACTTTGAATCAAAACTCTCCCCCTGCACCGTCAGGGGGAATTTTTAAGGATAACAATATGAAACTGATACCATTCGCACTTTCCATGGCTACTTTAGCCAGCTCGGCGTGGGTTCAAGCAGAACCATTGGTGATAGCCCATCGCGGCGCTTCCGGTTATCTGCCTGAACATACCCTGGAAGCCAAAGCGCTTGCTTACGGCATGAAGCCTGATTTTATTGAACAAGATGTCGTGATGACCAAGGATGACCAATTGGTGGTTCTACACGATCACTACCTTGACCGCGTCACTGATGTTGCCGAGCGTTTCCCTGACCGCGCACGTGGTGATGGTCGCTACTACGCCATCGATTTTACGCTGGCAGAGATCAAAAGCCTGCGTGTAACTGAAGGTTTTAATATCGATGAAAAAGGCAATAAAACTGCCGGTTTCCCCAACCGTTTCCCTCTTTGGAAATCAGACTTCACCGTCCCAACCTTAGCGGAAGAGATCGAGCTGATCCAAGGGCTGAACAAAACGCTCGGTTACGATATTGGTATTTATCCAGAAATCAAAGCGCCTTGGTTCCACCGCCATGAAGGGAAAGACATCAGTAAAGCGGTGCTGAAAATGCTGAAGGAATATGGTTACGACAGTCAAGAGTCGAACGTTTACTTGCAATGTTTTGATCCTATCGAGCTAAAACGCATTAATGATGAACTGCTTCCAGCAATGAACATGGACCTCAAGCTGGTTCAATTGATCGCCTACACCGATTGGAATGAGACAATGGTCTATGATGGCTGCCAAGCACAACCATACAGCTATGATTGGATGTTCGAAGCAAACGGCATGCAACAAGTCGCCACCTACGCCGATGGAATTGGCCCGTGGAAACCTATGTTGGTTGACGATGCTTCAACCAAAGAAAACATCATCATCAAGCCGTTGATGAAAGCCGCTAAGGCCTCAGGGTTAATCGTTCACCCTTATACCTTCCGCGCAGAACCCGATCGCATTGCACCTTATGCAGACAGCTTTGAAGGTATGCTCAATGTGTTCTACAACACTGTCAAAGTGGATGGTTTATTTACCGATTTCCCAGACAAAGCCGTCACATTTTTACATCAGAAATAGATATCCTTTGATTGGTAAATTTCACTTAATCTCATCCCCTGCATTTTAATGTGGGGGATTATTTTTTAATGCAAAGTGCTTTCACCATCTTCGCTACTTGCTTATTTAAGTTGCTGGCTTCCCATACTAAGGCTATCTGACTGCTAAAGGGCATTCCCTCCAAGCTAGCAATGGTGGCAGAATCATCAATATGCTCTGCTAACGATTTGGGGACAATCGCAATGCCAAAACCAGCTTGAGCCATTGCCACTGTTGAGCGTAGTTGCGGTGCAAAGAATCGGGTCATGACTCCAAT
>AEZC01000025.1 GCA_000257205.1 Vibrio ordalii ATCC 33509
GCGGTGAGTGTTTTTTGTGACTTGAAATCTTCCCCAACCATCCTCATATATTTGCTAACTCCATCGTGAAAACAAATAAGAGGTCCTGTCGTGACTACCATCGTCTCTGTACGTCGTAATAATAAAGTTGTCATCGCCGGTGACGGACAAGTATCGCTCGGTAATACCGTAATGAAAGGCAACGCGCGCAAGGTTCGCCGTCTGTACAATAATCAAGTCTTGGCAGGGTTTGCCGGTGGCACAGCCGATGCATTTACCTTGTTTGAGCGCTTTGAAAGTAAGCTGCAAATGCATCAAGGTCATCTTACTAAGGCCGCGGTTGAGCTGGCAAAAGATTGGCGTAGTGACCGAGCACTGCGTAAGCTAGAAGCGATTTTAGCGGTGGCTGATGAAACGGCATCGCTCATTATTACGGGAAATGGTGACGTCGTTCAACCAGAAAACGATCTGATTGCTATCGGTTCGGGCGGTAATTTTGCCCAAGCTGCAGCGACCGCATTATTAGAAAATACCGATTTAGATGCACGTGAAATCGCTGAAAAAGCACTGAAAATTGCCGGCGACATTTGCGTGTTTACCAACCATTTCCACACTATCGAAGAACTAGAAATACCGGCGGAATTGCTACTGCAACAAACAGTGACCACCGAAAAATAAAGACAGTGTTAGGGTAAAGAATTAAGGAAAATCTGATGTCTGAAATGACTCCACGTGAAATTGTTCACGAATTAAATCGCCATATTATTGGTCAAGATAAAGCCAAACGTTCGGTGGCGATTGCGCTGCGTAACCGCTGGCGTCGCATGCAGCTCGAAGAGAGCTTGCGCGCCGAAGTAACGCCGAAAAACATTTTGATGATTGGTCCAACAGGGGTGGGAAAAACGGAAATTGCTCGTCGTCTCGCCAAGCTTGCCAACGCACCATTCATTAAAGTGGAAGCGACCAAATTTACCGAAGTGGGTTATGTTGGTAAAGAAGTGGAAACCATCATTCGCGATTTAACCGATGTCGCGGTAAAAATGACTCACCAGCAAGCGATGGAAAAAGTGCAATTTCGCGCGCAAGAGCAAGCAGAAGAGCGCATTTTAGATGCTTTATTGCCGCCAGCTCGTGATGCTTGGGGAGAGAATGAAAAGGGCGAAGAGAGTTCTAACACTCGCCAAATCTTCCGTAAAAAGTTGCGTGAAGGAAAGCTCGACGACAAAGAGATTGAAATCAATGTCGCTGTCCCTCAAATGGGGGTTGAAATTATGGCGCCTCCGGGCATGGAAGAAATGACCAATCAGCTGCAAGGTTTGTTTCAGAACCTTGCGGGAGATACCAAGAAAAAACGCAAACTCAAAATCAAGGATGCATTTAAAGCCTTGAGCGAGGAAGAAGCAGCAAAATTGGTCAATCAGGAAGAGCTGAAAGATCAAGCTATTTTTAATGTTGAAAATAACGGCATTGTCTTTATCGATGAGATTGACAAAATCTGTAAACGCGGCGAAAGCTCAGGCCCTGATGTGTCACGTGAAGGGGTACAACGTGATTTGCTACCTTTGATTGAGGGCAGTACCGTCTCGACTAAGCACGGCATGGTTAAAACTGATCATATCCTCTTTATTACGTCGGGTGCATTTCAAGTGGCGAAGCCCTCTGATCTGATCCCCGAGTTGCAAGGTCGTTTGCCGATTCGCGTTGAGCTTGAAGCATTATCGAGCCATGACTTTAAACGTATTTTGACTGAGCCGAAAGCCTCTTTGACTGAGCAGTATATTGCGCTGATGAAGACGGAAGAGGTGAACATTGAATTCACTGAAGATGGCATCACTCAAATTGCGGAAGCCGCGTGGAAAGTGAATGAAACCACGGAAAATATCGGCGCACGTCGCCTGCATACCGTGATGGAGCGTTTGATGGATGAAATCTCATTTGATGCAACAGAAAAACCGGGCTCCTCAATGATTATCGATGCCGCCTACGTCAAGCAGCGCCTAGGTGAGTTAGTCGAGAATGAAGATTTGAGCCGCTTTATTCTTTAGCGGGTCGAATGGTCAGTACACTGTTTGTAGCCCGTCCAAAGTGACGGGCTTTTTATTGCCGTGTTATACTCGCCAACAGAACAGTATATACTGACCCCTTTTTTGAACGGCAGTGACCTTGCATGAAGAACTCGCTCCATATCTGGCTTGATGCCTCCAGGCCTAAAACGCTCCCTCTCGCGCTAGTTTCTATTTTAACGGGCAGCGCGTTAGCTTTCTCATCGGGCCATTTTTTGCTGCCAGTGGCGCTGCTTGCTCTGCTTACCGCCACTTTATTACAAATCTTATCTAACCTTGCAAATGATTATGGTGATGCGGTCAAGGGCACGGATAATGAGGCTCGCTTAGGGCCAATCAGAGCGATTCAATCCGGTGCGGTGACGCTCAATGATATGAAGCAAGCGATACTGATTAACGTCACATTGACGGTTATCTCGGGTTTGGTGTTGATCTTTTATGCACTGGATAGCGTGCAAAGTATTCTGGCTTTTGTCGGGCTGGGCGTGCTCGCTATCGTGGCCGCGATTGCTTACACGGTCGGTAACAAACCCTACGGCTATGTCGGCTTAGGTGATTTATCCGTATTCATTTTCTTTGGTTTACTTGGGGTGTCTGGAACCTATTTCTTGCATACCGGCCATGTGGAACCGAGCCTGTTCTTACCCGCGTTAGGCTGTGGCTTATTGGCGGTCGCTGTGCTCAATGTCAACAATATGCGTGATATTGAAAATGATGCAGTTTGCGGTAAAAAAACCGTTGCCGTACGTCTTGGGCAAACGCGTGCCAAGCAATATCACTTTATGCTATTGGCGGGTGCGGTGATCGCTTTTGCTTGGTATTTAGTGATGCAAAGCAGCCCAATGTGGATTAGTTTTCCTTTTTTATTGAGTATTGTGGTGGTGGTAAAGCATGGTAAAGCGGTGTGGGTGAGTGATCAACCTGCGCAGATAGCGCCTATGATGCCTGCCATCGTCAAATGCTCACTGATCACCAACTTGTTATTTGTTGGAATTGTTATAGCTCAAACTCTGACGAGTTAATCGTCGCTTGTCATTGCAATGACTTAATGAGCCTATATACTCGATGAAGATAATTTTCGGCAAGAGAAGAACCATTATGGAATACAACACCTCTGCGTTATGTGATATTTATCTCGACCAAGTTGATGTAGTGGAGCCAATGTTTAGTAACTTTGGTGGAATCGCATCCTTTGCTGGCCAGCTTACGACGATTAAATGTTTTGAAGATAATGGCTTAATCCGCGAAGTACTAGAGCAGGATGGGCTAGGACGGGTGCTGTTAATTGATGGTGGTGGTTCACTGCGCCGCGCGTTAATTGATGCAGAATTGGCCGCTCTTGCTGAAGAAAATGAGTGGGAAGGCGTGGTCGTTTACGGTTGTGTCCGCGAAGTGGATGAACTGGAAGAGATGAGCATTGGTATCCAAGCCTTAGCGTCTATTCCTGTTGGTGCTTCTACACAAGGTATCGGTGAGGTTGATGTTGCGGTGAATTTCGGTAGCGTTACATTCCTACCTGAAGATTATCTCTATGCTGACAACACTGGCATTATTTTGTCGCAAGAGCCTTTAAATGTGGTTATGGACTTAGATGATGACCTTGACGAGATTGAAGAGTAGTTTCTCGCGCTGAAAGGCGATGCTTCTAAGTTATGATTCTTCTAAGTAAAAAAGCCAGCATGAATGCTGGCTTTTTTATATTTAGTTCACCACAACGTACTCAACCAGATAAATGGTAGTACTAGAGAAACGGGTAAGTTCGTTTTAGACGCAGGGCGTAGTAATAACCCAGCACTCCACCTAAGGTATTGCCTGCGGCAATCCCGATAAACAGCCCTTCGACATCATAGAGATACGAACCTAACCATGCAGCCGGAAGGGTGAATATAAATAGTCGCATCACGCTCCACTGAAAAGCACGAATGGGTTGATGAAGTGCGTTCAGCCCAGAGATAAGCATCATCACAATGCCTTGAAAGCCATAGCTCAGTGGCACCACCAGCAAATAGTGCCACAATAGTTCGCGCACTGAGGGCTCTTGAGAAAATAGGGCTGATAAAGGGATGCTCAGCGGTACCATCATCGCAAAAATCATCAATTGAAATACGATAGAAAAACGCATGCTGAGGAACAGAGCGGCAAAGCTACGCTCAATGTTTTTGGCGCCGATGTTTTGTGCCATAAAGGGAGTCAGTGCTGAGGTTAGTGACATCAAGACTAAAATGAGTATCGACTCAATACGCTGTGCGGCGCCGTAAGCGGCCACGGCAGCGGTGCCATGGCTTGCCAACATCATCATCAATAGTGCGCCAGAGAGTGGGTTCATTGCATTGGAGAGTGCCGCAGGTGTACCTACTTTTAAGATTTGCTGCCAGTCATGCCATAAAGTAGGAAAATACGGCCATGCCAATAATTTTTCTCTTTTGATTAAGACATATAGCGATCCGCACAGTGCGCCTAACCAACTGAATGCACTGGCAATCGCTGCACCTTGCATCCCTAACCCGGGGAAAGGGCCATAACCAAAAATCAACAGTGGATCGAGCAGGCCGTTAATACAACCAGCAAGCATCATAATTTTAGCTGGTGTTTTGGTGTCACCTGTGGCTCGAATTGCGCTGTTACCCGCCATGGGAATAACGAGCAAAGGAATGGTCAAATACCAAACCTGCATGTATTGCTCAATCAACGGGATTAAATCGTCAGTGGCACCAAGCAGTAGTAAGAGTGGCTTAATGGTCAGCAAACCCAGAATTGAAGCGAGAGTCACCAGCACCACAGCCAGCAACACGCCGTGACTAGAAAAACGCGCCGCATTTTTAGCGTCACCTTGACCGAGTAAGTGGCCAATACTGGTTGAGAGCCCAATGCCAATGCCCATGGTGATGCAGTTGATTGCAAAGGTGACGGGAAAAGTAAAACTGATGGCGGCAAGCGCCTTGGTTCCTAACAGCGAGATAAAGAAAGTATCGACTAGGTTAAACATCAAGATCGCGATCAAACCAAAAATCATTGGGATCGTCATTTGTTGGAGCACATTGGGAATCGGGGCCGTTAATAGGCCGTGTTTATCGTGCATCACGGGTAACGTAGGCTAAGCAAAACGTTAGGATACTTGATTCTAGCGATCGCGACTATAGCCGTAGGATGTGAAGAGTCGCGTCAGTTAAGAAAACAAAAAGGCCAGCAAATGCTGACCTTGCTTAATGATAACTAGCGTGAATAATTACGCTTTTTTCGCTTCAGCTGCTGCTTTTGCGATAGCTGCAAAGCTTTTCGCATCAAGCGCCGCACCGCCCACTAGAGCACCATCGATGTCTGGTTGTGCAAAGTAAGCTGCTGCATTTTCAGGTTTTACAGAACCGCCGTATTGGATAACAACGTTCTTCGCGACGGCTTCTGATTTTGCAGCAATGTGCGCGCGAATGGCGGCATGAATGCGCTGTGCATCATCTGCTGTTGCTGCTTTACCTGTGCCGATCGCCCAGATTGGTTCGTAAGCGATGATCGCACCTTCTAGCGCTTCAACACCTTGAGTGTTGATCACAGCGTCAAGTTGACGTGCACACACGGCTACTGTTTCGCCAGCTTCGTTTTGCGCTTCAGATTCACCGATACAAAGTACTGGTGTTAGGCCATTTTCTTTAAGAAATGCAAATTTTTGCGCGACAAATTCATCGGATTCGTTGTGGTATTCACGACGCTCAGAGTGACCAATGATGATGTGAGTTGCACCGAATTCTTTCAGCATTGCTGGAGACATATCGCCAGTGAATGCGCCACTGTTGTGTACGTCGCTGTTTTGGGCACCCAGAATGATCGCGCTACCCGCATCTGTTAGTGTGCGTTCTGCTAGGTCAATAAAAAGTGCTGGTGGAGCAACGGCCACATCAACACCCTTTACGCCTTCAAGCTCTGTATTCAGACCATTTAGCAGCTCAACAACCATCTCTTTGCTGCCGTTTAGTTTCCAGTTACCCATAACTACAGGATGACGCATAGGAATATCTCCATTATCTATCAAAGTTAAAATGAATGAATGTCAAAAATAAACGTGATTGCGAAAGAATATAACAGATAAAATCGGTCAGATCATGATTCGAGTCATGACTTTATGGGATCTTCAGCAATGCTTGACACCCCTTATCAGTGATCAGATAGACAGAATAGCCGATAATGGCTCGGATTTTATGAGATTAATTGCTATTAGTGGCTGTTAAAAGAAAATCTAGTGATACCAATAAGGCTCACCAGTGTTGAAATTTGATCATGAATGAAGAAAAGGAATTCGTATGCCCAACCTTGTTATGGAATACTCGAACTCTGTGGATGAACGTGTGAATGTTCAAGGGTTATTGGAAGATCTTCACCAAGTCGCACTTCGCTGCGGATTATTTGACGCTGACTCAGTGAAATCACGGGCGCTACGCTGCCACCATTGGTGCATTGGTGAAGAGGGCGACAGTGTTGATTTTATTCATCTCAGCTTTGATTTACTGTCAGGGCGGACACCGGAACAAAAAAGAGAGTTGTCACGTCAATTAATGGCGGTATTGCAACAGCAAGCGAGTCAAGTCAAGAGTCTGACCGTGAATGTGCGTGATATGGATAAAGATTGCTTCCAAAAGGTTGTAAATTAACCATTTTAGGTAACAAAATGTTGATTAAAGAACGGCTATTTTCATTTCAAGGACGCATCGGGCGTAAAGTATTTTGGATGTGGAATCTCTGTTATTACGCATCTATTATGGGCTTCGCATTCGCTGCAAACCAAATGTTTCCCGCCTATGCGCACCTGATCTTGCCGCTGTTTTTGCTAGTGGTGTTATTGCCTGATTTGGCCATCACGGTAAAACGTTGGCATGACAGAGATAAATCTGCGTGGTGGTTATTGCTTAATGTCCCCTTGGTGATAGGCCGTATGAGTATACCTTTTGCCAGTGCCGAGATCGCCACTCAAGCCAGTATAGTAGAGTCATTAGTCTCATTGGTCGCACTAGTTTGTGGCTCATGGATTTTGATCGAATGTGGCTTTATGAAAGGAACGCAAGGCCGCAATCGCTACGGGCCTGAACTTGAGCAAACTTAATAGAAAAAAATTGATAAAAAAACAACAGGAGGCATTGGCCTCCTGTTGTTTTAAAAAGCTTTAAATAGCGAGGTTAACGCCAATCGTTGTGACGTGGCACAAATGGAATGATGGTTGCGCTTGGTTGAGTGCGCGCCGATTTGCCATCTAAGGCATTTCTAAATTTCATCATTTGCTCAGCGAGCTCACGCATTAATATCACATTGGTGTGAACGGGGTTTTTACATTTGCTTACTACTAGATCAATGTGACTTTGCTGAGCCCATAATCTGTCTTGCATATTGTTGGAAGAGGAGAGGATCATCTCTTCACAGATATCTTTTTTCAGTTGCGTAAAGGCATCTGGATTATGCTTGGCAAGTTCAACCAACTCATCAAAAGAAGGTAAGGCCTGTTTTTGAGGGGGCTCCATATCTCTCTCCTTTACACCATTTTTCTGTTGATTATTTTATCAACACAATAAGAGCATAACCGATCAATAGAGGTTGAAGAGGTTGAGTTGGAACGAAATCGCCATTTCTTATTATTGAGATAATATTAGCGGGGTGATTTGATAGCGACAACGGCGCTCACCTACAATGATGTGTTCGCTTCGTTCAACCACGTATTGTTCACCGATCAACGTTTGGAAAATATTAAGTTCAGATTGGCACAAGTTGGGGCAACGCGTTGCCGCCTTACAGATAGGGCAATGGTTCTCAATTAAAGTGTAGCCGTTCGCTGATGGAATGAGCTCTGCCATATAGCCTTCTTGCTCACGAAGCGTCACTAGCTTGGCTAGTTTTTCTTCTAAACTGTGGCAATCAATTAATGCGTGTTGATACTGTGCTAGTGTGTGAGCTTCACGCTCTGCCGCCACTTTGGCTAGCCCTTCTTTACCAAAAAGGTGCTCAACGGCATCAATCACTTGGATGATCAATTCGCCATGCCGATCAGCAAATTGGTCGTGGCCCTGCTGCGTCAAAGACCAATGCCGAGTAGGGCGTCCGACTTTAACTTTGACATCATGAAAGGCCACAATGCCATCATCTTCCAAACTTTGTAGGTGCTGGCGCGCTCCCATGGTGGTGATTCCTAGGCCGTCTGCCAGTTGTTTGGCGGTTACCGCTCCGTCACGTTTAATGGTTTGAAGTATTCGGTCAATGGTTTTCATCGCATTCCTCTGTTTGCCTTATCTATTATGAAGAAGCAGCTTAATAAAGCAAATTATTGACTATACAGGATAGAAGAAGAGCGACTTTAGCCAACGCCGAGCGAAGATTCGCTATCAATTCGTTAAATGGATCACAAAATTTTCGCTTTCCCCCCTTGGGATCCCCTGCTTGCTCCCCCACATATCACTCACAAGCTGAGTAATCAGCCTTTTCATAAACCTAACGGAAAATCTAATCAGGAGAGACGACCGATGAACATTCGTCCATTACACGACCGAGTTATCGTTGAACGCCAGGAAGTTGAATCTAAATCTGCTGGTGGCATTGTTCTAACAGGTTCCGCTGCAGAGAAATCAACTCGCGGCGTCATCTTAGCAGTAGGTAAAGGCCGAATCCTTGAAAATGGTTCGGTACAACCGCTGGATGTCAAAGTGGGTGATACGGTTATTTTTGCAGAAAGCTACGGTACTAAAACGGAAAAAATCGACGGTAAAGAAGTGCTCATTATGTCTGAAAACGACATCATGGCGATTGTCGAGTAAGCATTGAGTAATTTTTGCTCTGATTCAAAAACGATTGATTAAAACAGAATTTAGAAAAGGAAATTAAAGATGGCTGCTAAAGACGTTAAATTTGGTAACGATGCACGTATTAAAATGCTAGAAGGCGTTAATGTTCTAGCCGATGCAGTAAAAGTCACCCTTGGCCCTAAAGGCCGTAATGTTGTGATAGATAAATCGTTTGGTTCACCTATTATCACCAAAGATGGTGTCACTGTTGCGCGTGAAATTGAACTGGAAGACAAATTCCAGAACATGGGTGCACAAATGGTGAAAGAAGTTGCTTCTCAAGCTAACGATGCTGCGGGTGACGGAACGACAACCGCAACGGTATTAGCACAAGCGATCATTACTGAAGGCTTGAAAGCGGTAGCGGCAGGCATGAACCCAATGGATCTTAAGCGTGGCATCGACAAAGCTGTCGTGGCGGCGGTTGAAGCATTGAAAGAGCTTTCAGTACCTTGTTCAGACACTAAAGCGATTGCGCAAGTGGGTACTATTTCTGCGAACTCGGATTCAAGCGTAGGTAACATCATTGCTGAAGCGATGGAAAAAGTGGGCCGTGATGGCGTGATCACAGTGGAAGAGGGACAAGGACTTCAAGATGAACTTGATGTCGTGGAAGGTATGCAGTTTGACCGTGGTTACCTATCTCCTTACTTCATTAACAACCAAGAAGCGGGCAGTGTTGATCTAGATAGCCCATTCATCCTATTGGTTGATAAGAAAATTTCTAACATTCGCGAATTGCTTCCAGCTCTTGAATCAGTAGCAAAAGCTTCTCGTCCGCTATTGATCGTTGCAGAAGATGTTGAAGGTGAAGCGTTGGCGACACTGGTTGTAAACAACATGCGTGGCATTGTAAAAGTGGCTGCTGTGAAAGCTCCTGGTTTTGGTGATCGCCGTAAAGCGATGCTACAAGACATTGCTACCCTAACGGGCGGTACTGTGATTTCTGAAGAGATCGGCCTTGAGCTTGAAAAAGTGACACTAGAAGATTTTGGCCAAGCGAAACGTATCTCTATCACTAAAGAAAACACCACCATCATTGATGGTGCAGGTGAAGAGCAAGCCATTAAAGGCCGCGCTGCACAAATTCGTCAACAAATTGAAGATGCAACTTCAGATTACGACAAAGAAAAACTACAAGAGCGCGTGGCCAAACTGGCAGGTGGCGTTGCAGTGATCAAAGTCGGTGCAACCACTGAAGTAGAAATGAAAGAGAAGAAAGATCGCGTAGAAGATGCATTGCATGCAACTCGAGCTGCTGTTGAAGAAGGTGTTGTTGCGGGTGGTGGCGTTGCACTGATCCGTGCTGCTTCTAAAGTGGTTGGTCTTGAAGGTGATAACGAAGAGCAAAACGTAGGTATTCGAGTTGCACTGCGTGCGATGGAAGCACCAATTCGTCAAATCACCAAAAACGCAGGTGATGAAGAGTCAGTCGTTGCTAATAATGTACGTGCGGGCGAGGGTAACTATGGTTACAACGCGGCAACGGGCGAATATGGTGACATGATCGAAATGGGTATTTTGGATCCAACTAAAGTGACTCGTAGTGCGCTACAGTTCGCAGCTTCAGTTGCGGGCCTTATGATCACTACCGAAGCTATGGTGACTGATCTACCGAAGAAAGAAGCGGCAATGCCTGATATGGGCGGCATGGGCGGTATGGGCGGTATGATGTAGTTATCACCTCTGAATAAGAAACCGGAGCTTGTCTCCGGTTTTTTTTCGCATAATTAGCTCAATTCTGACGCTTGAGCTATCTGATTCTTCTATACTTTCTGCTTTCACAGAGCACAATTTAGTAATAATGTGAGTGAAATGGCGTAAACACACCAAATATTAACCGTTTCATTGGTCAATGGAGATCTTTATGAAAAAAGTACTTTCAGCACTAGCCGTAGCGGCTGCGCTATCTTCTTCTGTCGTGATGGCTGGTACTCCAGTTATGTTCTCTTCTATCGATAACTTCAATGCGCCGGATGAAAATGCGGTATCAGGTGTTCGTGTTGCGGCTCTTTACGGTAAAGTGAATGAAGTTAAAGGCTTAGATCTCGCCGTTGTTGGATTATCTGAAACGAACTCTACGACGGGTGTCAATTTAGGCCTTTTAGGTGCATCGAAAGTCAACCAAGAGATGACTGGTGCATCGTTGGGTCTTTTAAACTGGAACACAGGCAATACTTATGGCGCTAACTTGGGTATAGTGAATCTGACCAACAATGTACAAGGTGCTAACGTCAGTCTAGTGAACTACTCTGAAGGTAATACCATGGTTGATGTTGGTGCGGCCAACTTTTCTGATACATCAACAGTGCAAGTGGGTTTGTTCAACAAAACCACAAAAATTGAAGGTGTTCAAGTTGGTCTAATTAACTGTGCAGATAACGGTTTCTTTAAGTGTTTTCCTATCATTAACTTTGCTAAGTGATCGGTGACTGAAACTAAACCCCCCGCCTTGGGCGGGGGTGATTGAATTATGTACGACGCCTAAAGCGTTGATGAACACCACGACGCAAACTTTGAAAGCTATTTTCTACCTTATCCACGCCGTACAACACACACAATGCCAATACTGTAATAATCACGGACTGCTGTAAGTAGCCAAGTCCAATCATCAAGCCCAGTGACGCCAGTACCCAAATAACAGCGGCTGAGGTGACGCCATGGATTTTTCCATCTTGAGTCATCATCACGCCTGCGCCTAAAAAACCAACCCCAGTAATAATTTGTCCAAGCACGCGGGCTTGATCCAAGGTGTTTGGGGACAGTGATACGGCCATCGAGAGGAAGAAATAAGTTCCTGCTATGATTAATATTGATGTGCGAATGCCTACTGGTTTACCTCGAGTTTGGCGTTCAATGCCAATCAGTAACCCATTGATAGCACAGCACAATAGTGCAGCCCAACTAAAGGGGCCAAGATCAAGAAATTGTCCGAGAGATTGCATGATGTTTTCCGAAAAATTATTAAGGTTAGAGTGTGTTGATTGATAGTAAACCGCATCTTTTGATGCACTGTTATTACTCTAAATGCAGGTCGAGCGGTGTTTTACTGGCTCTGCCACCGATTTCTCGAGTGAGTTTAGCAACAAGATAGCCCGAGACTCGCTCAATGACACCTGCCATTATTTCTTTTGCTTTTTGATCACTAACAAAAAAGTGCGCTGCGCCTTGCACTTTATCCAGCACATGCAGGTAATAAGGCAAAATTCCTGCATCAAATAAGGTTTCGCTGAGCGCGACTTGCGCGTCAACGCTATCATTGACACCTTTTAACAATACACCTTGGTTGAGTAAGGTAACATTGATGGCGCGCAGACGACTCATCTGCTGTTTGAATTCTAGATTGATTTCATTGGCATGGTTAATGTGCGTCACCAAAATGACTTGTAAGCGAGTTTCACGCAGCAGCTCACACAATGTATCGGTGATTCGAGCCGGGATCACCACGGGTAAGCGCGAGTGAATACGCAACCGTTTAATATGAGGCACGCTGCTGATTGCATCGATGAGCCAACGCAGTTCTTCATCTTTCGCCATTAACGGATCACCACCCGATAAAATGACCTCATTGAGCTCGGGATGCGCGGCAATATAGTCGACACTTTGCTGCCACACCGGCTTTGAGCCTTTATTCTCTTGGTAGGGGAAATGACGACGAAAGCAGTAACGGCAGTTAATCGCACAACCACCTTTGACTATCATTAGCACTCGGTTGCGGTATTTATGCAGCAATCCCGGAATGGCATTGTTTTGCTCATCAAGCGGATCATTTGAGTACCCATCATGCCACTCAAACTCTTCATTGAGTGGCAAAACTTGACGCAACAGGGGATCGTAAGGGTTTCCTTTTTCCATGCGATCGACAAAACTTTGTGGCACCCGTTGTGCGAAGAGTTTGCGTGCGGCAAACCCGTTTTGCCAAAGGGCAGGATCAATCTCTAACTGCTGGAGAAGATCGGCAGGGTTTGAGATCGCATTCGTTAATTGTTGAAGCCAGTTTTGCTCAACAGAATCAAGTTTTCGGGTTATTATATGCGGCATTGAATTTAACTCGAAGAATGGTAAGAGGAAAAAATGGCTACTGTTAGCACGAATGAATTTAAAGGCGGTCTCAAAATTATGCTTGATAATGAGCCTTGTGTCATTCTCGAAAATGAATATGTGAAACCAGGTAAAGGCCAAGCCTTCAACCGTGTCAAAATCCGTAAACTTCTTTCTGGCAAAGTGTTGGAAAAAACATTTAAGTCAGGTGATTCAGTAGAAACGGCTGACGTAATGGATATCGACCTTGATTATCTTTATAACGATGGCGAATTCTACCACTTTATGAACAATGAAACATTCGAGCAAATTGCGGCGGATCGTAAAGCGGTGGGTGAAAGCGCTAAATGGCTAGTGGAAAACAATACCTGCATGTTGACGCTTTGGAACGCTAACCCAATTGCGGTAACGCCACCAAACTTTGTTGAACTTGAAGTGGCTGAAACTGATCCGGGCTTGAAAGGCGATACGCAAGGTACGGGTGGTAAACCCGCTACGTTGGTCACAGGTGCTGTGGTACGTGTGCCACTGTTCATCTCTATCGGTGAAGTGATCAAAGTGGATACCCGCTCTGGTGAATATGTAGGTCGAGTCAAATAATCACCTCAAGATAAGTAAGAAGGTCGCTCGGTTAGCGGCCTTTTTTATTTTCCTACTTTTTTGTACTAAAAAACGAGAGAGAGTGCTGCAATAAAAAGAGCTGCCGAGGCAGCTCTTTGATGTCATCACGTTTCTGTCTTTAAATCATAAAGATAAAAACGACAGCGAGTGCGGAAATCAGCCCTGCAAACGCATAACAGGCGATTTTACCCACTAAACCTGTGTGGAATTTTAGGTCATGCATACCATGGTGGACACGGTGCATGGCATGCCACATCGGTAAGGCTAATGTGCCAATGATGAACAGCGCGCCGATGATGCTAGTTGCAAAACTTGAAACGCGTTCATAGCTCATTGCCTCGGCATCGATAATGCCCAATGGCGCTAAAATACCCAATACGAGAATGGTGATCGGGGTAATCATCGCAAACCATGTTCCACCAGCACCAAACAGCCCCCACCAGATAGGTTCATCAGAACGTTTTGGCGTGCGATTTACCTTATAATTGTTGTTCATGACTATAAGCTCCTACACCACGATGAGAACAATCAGTGAGATAAATGCAACCGCTGCCCACTGAGTTAAGACGATGATTTTCTTGTCGATTAGCTTACCTTTCAAGCGGATTGGCATCACTTGAGGCATCATGCTGAAGAAGGTTTGTGCATGCAGCAAACTTCCCGCCAACGCGACAATATTGATGGCGACCACAATTGGGTTCGCCATAAAGCCTAACCAGCCTTCCCATGCTTCAGGGCCTTTAACCAAGCAGCCCAAGCCAAAGGTCAGGAACAAGGTAAAGAATATCAGTGGCAGTACCGTGGCTTCACGCAACATGTAGAAGCGGTAGAATGGGTGATCTTTCCACCAAGTACGTGTCATTTCACGAACGTAAGGTTTACGGTTACTCATCCTTATGCCTCCACTTTCTTTGGTGAACCGTCAGGTTTTAGCATGGCAATCACGAAGTCCATTGAAGACTCAACTTTACCTTGGTTGACGGCTGCCGCTGGATCAACGTGTTTTGGACACACTTCAGAGCAATAACCAACAAAGGTACAACCCCAAGCGCCGTTGTCACCATTGATAAGCTTCATACGCTCGGCTTTACCATGGTCACGGCTATCTAAGTTGTAGCGATGAGCAAGGGTTAATGCCGCAGGGCCAATAAACTCAGGGTTCAAACCAAACTGAGGGCAGGCCGCGTAGCAAAGACCGCAGTTAATACAACCAGCAAATTGTTTGTATTTGGCCATTTGCTCTGGCGTTTGTAAGTTGGTGCCATCTTCAGGTTTGCGATCGTTGCCAATGATGTAGGGTTTAATGGCTTCAAGACGCTCGATAAACGAAGTCATATCCACGATCAAATCTTTTTCAATTGGGAAGTTGGCTAAAGGTTCAATTTTCACGCCATTAGGGTAATCGCGCAGGAAGCTTTTACAAGCCAATTTAGGTACGCCATTGACCATTACACCACACGAACCGCAGATCGCCATACGGCAAGACCAGCGATAAGAGAGATCCTTATCGAGGTTATCTTTGATGTAGCCTATCGCATCGAGCACTGACATGGTGTCATCAAAGGGAACTTCAAACGCTTGCAGGCGTGGCTTAGCATCTTTTTCTGGGTCGTAGCGCAAAATGTCTACTTTTTGAATGCGATTTGCTGACATTATTTTTGCTCCTCTGCGCTTTTCTCTGCTGCGGCTTTTTCCGCGGCAGCAGCCTGCTCTGCCGCTTCACCATAGAGACGAGCTTTCGGCTGAGACTTCGTGATCTTAACCGCGCTGTAGTCGATACTTGGAGCGGCATCCGGTTGATAGAAAGCCAAAGAGTGTTTGAGGTAGTTCACATCATCACGCTCAGTACAACCTTCATCTAAACGCTGATGCGCACCGCGAGATTCTTTACGCAAGATAGCCGAGTGAGCCATAGCTTCAGCCACTTCAAGGCCATAACCGACTTCGATAGCGTACAGAAGGTCGGTGTTGAACACTTTGCCTTTATCTTTAATGCTAATGTTCTTGTAGCGTGCTTTTAGCTCGGTGATTTTATCAATCGTCGCTTGCATTAAATCTTCTTGGCGGTAGATACCACAACCCGCTTCCATGGTGTGACCCATTTCAGTGCGAATGGTGGCCCAGTTTTCATCACCTTCTTGGTTCATTAACGTTGCAATACGCTCTTCTACGGCTTTGACTTGTTTGGCGATAGATTCATCGTTCCAGCCTTTGAATTCCGATGCGCGTTTCACTGCATTTTCACCGGCAACGCGGCCAAAGACCACAAATTCAGCTAACGAGTTAGAACCCAAACGGTTTGCACCATGCAAGCCAACCGAGGCACATTCGCCGACCGCAAACAGACCTTTGATGCGCGTTTCACACTGTCCGTCCGTTTCGATACCACCCATGGTGTAGTGTACGGTTGGACGAATTGGGATCGGCTCTTTTGCTGGATCAACGTTGACGTAAGCTTTCGCCAATTCGCAGATAAACGGCAAACGCTCTTGTAAGTACTCTTCACCGAGGTGGCGAAGATCAAGCAGCACCACATCACCAAGCGGATGTTTGATGGTGTTGCCTTTCTGTTGTTCATGCCAGAAAGCTTGAGAAACTTTGTCGCGAGGACCGAGTTCCATGTATTTGTTTTTAGGCTGCCCTACCGGAGTTTCTGGGCCCATACCGTAATCTTGCAGATAACGATAGCCATTTTTATTGACGATAATACCACCTTCACCGCGGCAGCCTTCCGTCATCAAAATCCCCGTGCCAGGTAGGCCAGTTGGGTGGTATTGCACGAACTCCATATCGCGTAGAGGGACGCCATGACGATAAGCCATCGCCATACCATCGCCAGTTACAATGCCGCCGTTGGTGTTGCAGTGATACACACGGCCCGCGCCACCAGTGGCTAACACCACAGATTTTGCTTTGATGGTTACTAGTTCACCTTCGGACATATGAATCGCGATAAGCCCTTGCACTTCGCCATCTTCAACAAGCAGATCCACCACAAAATACTCATCAAATCGATTGATTTGTGGGTACTTCATTGAAGTTTGGAAGAGAGTGTGCAGCATGTGGAAGCCTGTTTTGTCGGCGGCAAACCAAGTGCGTTCGACCTTCATTCCACCAAAACGGCGCACGTTGACTTCGCCATTTTCTTTACGGCTCCATGGGCAACCCCACTGTTCCATTTGCACCATCTCGCGGGTCGAGTTGGCCACAAAATATTCAACAACATCCTGTTCACATAGCCAATCACCCCCACCAACGGTATCGTTGAAGTGGTTGTCGAGACTATCTTCTTCCTTGATAACTGCTGCTGAGCCTCCTTCCGCTGCAACCGTATGAGATCGCATAGGATAAACTTTAGAAATCAGAGCGACTTCTAAATCAGGATTTGCTTCAGCGGCTGCAATTGCAGTGCGAAGACCAGCGCCGCCTGCGCCGATGACTGCGATATCTGTGGTGATAATTTGCACAGTTATCCTCCAGTGTGTGATGCGGAAAATCCGCTTGTTATAGTTAAAGGTTCGTAAGCCTCAAGAGGTACACCCAGTGTAGAAGAGCTGGGTAAAGAAAAAATTGATTCTGTTAGGTTTTTGCTTCGGAAATGCAAGTGCAAGCATACTTATTTTTCTTTGTGTGATAATAATCACGTTAGAATTTGGAATTACGCTTTAAGTCAGTAAAATTCATATCATCCAAACTTATGTGTGCCAGAACATGAATAGAAAAAACTGGATGCCAACCGCATCAATATCACAACTCAAACAGCGTGCTCAGTTACTCAAGCAGATCCGTCATTTCTTTGAACTACGAGATGTATTGGAAGTCGACACACCAGCCATGAGTCATGCCACGGTAACCGACATTCATTTGCAAACCTTCCAAACCCAGTTTGTTGGCCCAGGCTATGCTGATGGCCGTCAACTCTATTTAATGACTAGCCCAGAGTTTCATATGAAACGACTTTTGGCGGCGGGGAGTGGTTCGATTTATCAGATCAATAAAGCGTTTCGCAACGAGGAAAATGGCCGCTATCACAACCCAGAATTTACGATGTTAGAGTGGTATCGGGTTGGTTTTACTCACCATGATTTAATGGATGAGATGGATCAATTGCTGCAACTTATTTTGCGGTGTGGAGCGGCGCAGAAGATGAGTTACCAACAAGCATTTTTGCAGGTACTTGGAGTTTGTCCGTTAGAAGGCTCAATGAACGAGTTAAAAGCGGCTGCGAGCCGATTAGGTCTAAGTGACATTGCTGAGCCAGAAGAGGATAGAGATACCTTACTGCAACTGCTATTTAGTGTCGGTGTTGAGGCGGAAATTGGTCAACAGGTACCCGTTTTTGTTTACGATTTTCCTGCATCACAAGCGGCACTAGCTAAGATTAACCGGCAAGATCATCGTGTTGCGGATCGCTTTGAGGTCTACTTCAAAGGGATTGAACTTGCGAATGGTTTTCATGAGCTGGACAACCCACAAGAGCAACTGGCTCGTTTTGAAGCGGATAACCAAAAGCGAAAAACGATGGGGCTGGTCGAACAGCCGATTGACTACCACTTGATAGCAGCATTAGAGGCTGGCTTGCCTGAATGTTCGGGAGTGGCGCTTGGTATTGATCGCTTGATTATGCTGGCGTTAGGCCAAGATCATATTGATAACGTGACGGCTTTTCCTTTTCCGATAGCTTAAGCTTTTAAGCTGATGTGGATTGCGCGCTTGCAGTGCGATGAGCGCGCTGAAAAACGGCAACAGTTTCTTATTATGCAATGTAAGCCCTCGCGTCTGGCTGACAACCTCGTTATACTCCTTGTCTGATTTTAAGCCCACATTGCAAGAGCACAGAATATGCAAGAGTACATCGAATTTTTCCAACACAATATGATTCTATCTTTGGCATGGGTAGGTATTCTCGTCGCCTTAATCATGAGCATCGTGAAATCAACCACGGCAGCCTATAAAGAGATCACCGCTTCACAAACGACGCTTTTAATGAATCGTGAAAACGGTGTGGTTGTCGATATCCGCACGAAAGATGAGTTTAAAAAAGGCCATATTACCGATGCGGTTCACATTTTGCCGTCGGATATTAAATCCGGTAACTTGGCTAGCCTTGAAAAGCATAAGTCTGACCCAATCATTGTGGTATGTAAAACGGGTCAAACCGCGCAAGAGAGTGCCAACCTGCTTGCTAAAGCTGGGTTTGAGAATGTGAATCTACTGAAAAATGGTCTTGTAGCTTGGAATGAAGCGAACTTGCCATTGGTTCGTGGCAATAAATAATTGACTGATCGCGGTTATCTTGAACTGAGTGTGCTGGCTGAAAAGCCAGCATTTGATGCTAAGAGTTGTGATGTTTTCCACGTAATCGTGAGCTCATCTAGTCATTCGAAATCAGCTCGGTTAGTCTAAAAGCAACACTGAATTTGTAAGTATTTAAGGATTTAATCATGGCTGAAGCCGCACAACAAACAGCACAACAAAATTTCGCAATTCAACGTATCTTTCTAAAAGATGTCTCTTTTGAAGCGCCAAACTCACCTGTTATGTTCCAAAAAGAGTGGAATACAGATGTGAAGTTGGATCTTGACACTCAAAGTCGTGATCTGGGTGAAGGTGTGTATGAAGTCGTATTACGCCTAACGGTGACAGTGAAAAACGCGGAAGAAATCGCGTTCTTATGCGAAGTGCAACAAGGTGGTATTTTTACTGCTGAAAAAATGGAAGCGGGCCAACTTGCTCATTGTTTAGGTGCATTCTGCCCGAACATTCTGTTCCCATATGCACGTGAAACGATTTCTAGCTTAGTTGTTAAAGGGACATTCCCACAACTTAACCTTGCACCAGTGAACTTTGATGCATTGTTTATGAACTACCTACAACAACAAGCGACTCAAGGCGAGCAAGCAGAAGCTTAATCGTTAATGACGTGAGATCATTAACGTTGGCGTTCCACGTCAGACTTTGATGATAAAAAATGCACAAAGCATCCCAGATAATGATGGTGCGTTGTGCATTTTTTGTTTATTTCGAATGCCAATACCTCCGTTCCTTGTTACTCCGTATTGAAAGCTGTATCGGAAGGAATTTAGGTATAACATGACAACACGAATAGCAATGGACGAAACAATGACAGATCCTAACAGTATTTACGGTAAAGCGATCACCATGACAGTAGTTGGTGCGGGTTCTTACGGCACATCTCTGGCGATTTCTTTAGCACGTAACGGTGCTAATGTTGTCCTTTGGGGACACGATGCTAAGCATATGGCTCGTCTTGATGCTGATCGTGCTAACCAAGAATTTTTACCCGGTATTGATTTTCCCGATTCGCTGATTGTGGAAACCGATTTGAAAAAAGCGGTACAAGCGAGCCGCGATTTGTTGGTTGTCGTTCCGAGCCACGTATTTGGCCTTGTTATGAACAGTTTAAAGCCTCACTTGCGTGATGATTCCCGTATTTGTTGGGCAACCAAAGGGCTTGAACCTGAAACGGGGCGGTTACTGATGGATGTGGCCTATGACACCATTGGCGAGCGCTATTCATTGGCGGTGTTATCTGGGCCGACTTTTGCTAAAGAGCTGGCGATGGGAATGCCTACCGCAATTTCTGTTGCCTCGCCTGACGAGCAGTTTGTCGAAGATCTGCAAGGCAAAATTCACTGCAGCAAAACTTTCCGCGTTTACGCCAATAGTGATTTTATTGGCATGCAGCTAGGTGGTGCGGTGAAAAACGTGATTGCAATTGGCGCTGGCATGTCCGATGGGATTGGCTTTGGTGCGAATGCGCGTACTGCATTGATTACGCGCGGTCTGGCCGAAATGTGCCGTTTAGGTGCGGCGTTAGGTGCTCAGCCAGAAACTTTTATGGGGATGGCTGGATTGGGTGACTTAGTGCTCACTTGTACCGATAACCAATCACGTAACCGTCGCTTTGGTTTGGCGTTGGGGCAAGGAAAAGATGTGGATACGGCGCAGCAAGAAATTGGCCAAGTGGTTGAAGGTTATCGCAACACCAAAGAGGTGTGGTTATTAGCGGCGCGCATGGAGGTTGAAATGCCAATAGTTGATCAAATCTATCAAGTGCTGTATCAAGGAAAAGATGCGCGTGTTGCAGCACAAGATTTGCTGGCTCGTGATAAAAAAGCAGAACGCTAATTCATTGCTCATGATTAGGCACAAAGCCTATTAGCAATCTACATTGACGCTCTAGAGATTGGATGAGGAAGGGTGATCAACCAACGATGAAACATTGCGAAAAACTCAAAGTGTGGCAAGCCATAGTCAAAGAGGCGCGCGAGCAGTCAGAACAAGAACCGATGCTGGCCAGTTTTTATCATGCCACTATTATTAAGCATGATAGTTTAAGCTCGGCCTTGAGCTACATTCTTGCCAATAAGCTGAATACGGCCTCAATGCCTGCGATGGCGGTGCGTGAAGTGGTCGAAGAGGCATTTGCCGCAGACCCCAGCATTATGGAAGCGGCGGCGTGTGACATCTGCGCGACTGTCAATCGCGACCCCGCGGTATCTATGTTTTCAATGCCTCTACTTTATCTCAAGGGCTACCATGCCTTACAAGGCTATCGCGTCGCGAACTGGTTATGGAAGCAAGGTCGAGTGGCGTTGGCTACCTATTTTCAAAACCAAATTTCGGTAGCTTGCCAAGTGGACATTCATCCTGCTGCACGTATTGGCCGCGGCATCATGCTTGATCATGCCACAGGCATTGTGATCGGTGAAACCGCGGTGGTGGAGAATGATGTCTCGATTTTGCAAGATGTAACGCTAGGCGGAACGGGTAAAGAGTGCGGTGATCGCCACCCGAAAATTCGTGAAGGCGTGATGATTGGCGCGGGTGCCAAAATTCTCGGTAATATTGAAGTGGGCGAAGGGGCGAAAATTGGTTCCTGTTCTGTGGTATTGCAAGCGGTGCCTCCGCACACTACCGTCGCCGGAGTGCCAGCCAAAATTGTCGGTCGCCCTCAAACCGATAAACCTTCGTTAGATATGGACCAACAATTTAATGGCCGCTCTCAAAGTTTCATTGCCGGTGATGGTATTTAATTTGGTCGTGGAAAAACAAAAGGGGTGATGCTCATTGAGCATCACCCCTTTTTTATGGTTGGCATTAAGCCATTGCATCGAGTTCAGCAAGCACTTCTTCAGCCCAATCAACCCACGCTTGGCGAACCAGTAGGTTGCGGCGTAGTGTTAGACGCTCAAGGCGCTGTAGCTTATCGAGGGTAGCTGGTGTTGCATAGTACGCAGACTCAATCTCTTTGTAGTGAGCAACCAGTTTTTTCGATTCTTCAACCAATTCACCCAGTTGAATTCGGTAAGGTGTTGCTGGTTGTACCGCGCAAGCGATCAATTTAGCGCTAAATTCATCACGTACGGTTGGGTGAGCGGTAGGTTGGTCAAACCATTCACCTAAAGCGCTGCGACCTGCATCGGTGATGGAGTAAACTTTACGATCTGGCTTGCCATCTTGCGGTTCTAATACACAAGTGACTAGGCCTTGTTGACCCATTTTATTCAGTTCGCGGTAAACTTGTTGGTGGCTGGCTTTCCAAAAATAGCCAATGCTCGAAGAGAACTCTTTTGTGATGTCGTACCCTGTGGCATCGCGAGTGCTCAAAACAGTGAGGATAACGTGTGGTAATGACATGTCTTTAATCCAAATGGTTAATAAACTCAAAAACAACTTGCTCAAACTCGTGTTGTGCTTCTGATGGCATCAATCATGAATGAGTGTAAGCAACACCCACCGTTCTATTGACGGAGTGGGTTGTGTCACCTTAAAAAGCCGTTTATCACCTAGGATTATATGCGTGACGCATATCGACCTGCGATTTGTTATGTTTGTATGCTACCGCAGAGGAGCAGTAGTATATCTAAATAATAAGCATAAAGTAGAATACTTTGTTAGTTTAGCTTAAAAAACTGATAATATGCTCAATAGTTTTTGTGATTAAAAATAAAAAGCCGCACAGTGACGGCCTTTTAGCTAGTTTGTGAAATAAAATGCTGTTACTTAGCCTGTGTTACGCATTCCTGCTGCAATGCCGGCGATAGTCACCATTAAGGCTTCTTCTAACTCTGCTGGTGCGGTTTCGGTTTGGCGAGTGCGATACAACAGCTCTGCTTGCAGCATATTTAATGGCTCAACATAGATATTGCGCAGACGGATTGACTCTTGACCCCAAGGATCGCTTTGCATCAAGTTCTCATTGTTTTCTACATTTAACACCGCTTTGATGTCTTTCTGTAATTGAGAACGCAAACGCTCACCGAGCGGGCGTAACGATTCATCGACTAAGCGTTCATCGTAATAGCGTGAGATTTCAATGTTGCACTTGGAGTAAACCATCTCTAGCATGCCCAAACGCGTTGAGAAAAATGGCCATTCACGGCACATCTCTTCCAGCAGTGCTTGGTGTCCTTTATTGATAGAAAACTGAATTGCTTCTCCCGCACCTAGCCAGGCTGGTAGCACGAGGCGGTTTTGGCTCCAAGAGAAGATCCACGGGATTGCGCGTAAGCTTTCGACCCCACCATTAGGGTTGCGTTTAGCCGGACGTGAACCGAGCGGTAATTTACCCAGCTCTAGCTCTGGCGTTGCTTGGCGGAAGTACGGGACAAAGTCCGGCTCGCCGCGAACAATATGGCGATACGCTTCGCAAGAGACTTCAGACAATACCTCCATTAAGTCGCGCCAATCTTGTTTTGGCTCTGGCGGTGGCAGCAGGTTCGCTTCTAAAATGGCGCTGGCGTACATCGTAAAACTATTGACCGCTACTTCTGGTAGACCAAGTTTAAAGCGGATCATTTCGCCTTGCTCCGTCACACGCAAGCCACCTTTTAAGCTTTTGGGTGGTTGTGAAAGCAGTGCCGCATGTGCTGGAGCACCCCCGCGACCAATGGTGCCGCCACGTCCATGGAATAGCGTCAGTTCAATTCCGGCCTCTTCACTGACATTAACCAAAGCTTCCATTGCGCTGTATTGCGCCCAACCGGCGGACATTACACCTGCATCTTTAGCCGAATCAGAGTAACCAATCATCACCATCTGGTGGTTTTGAATAAAGCCACGATAGAGATCAATGCCCATTAGCTGGCGGATCACCGTTTCTGCGTTGTTTAAATCATCCAAAGTTTCGAACAGTGGACAAACGTCCATGCGATAAGGGCAGCCACACTCTTGCAACAATAGATGTACAGCAAGTACATCTGATGCGGTACGAGCCATCGAAATCACATAAGCACCAAAGGCTTCGCGAGGCTGAGAAGCAACGATTTTACAGGTGTCGATCACCTCTTTCACCGCTTCTGAAGGCTGCCAGTCACGAGGTAACAAAGGACGTTTTGAACTCAACTCATTGGTGAGAAACGCAATTTTGTCTTGCTCGCTCCACTGGTCATAATCACCAATGCCTAAATAACGGGTGAGCTCGGAGATCACATCAGAGTGACGAGTGCTCTCTTGGCGAATGTCCAAACGTACAAGATGCACACCAAACGCTTTAATCCGGCGCAGAGTATCAAGCAGCGAGCCATCGGCAATGACGCCCATGCCGCATTGATGTAAAGATTGGTAGCAGGCATAAAGCGGTTCCCACAACTGTGCGATATTTTGCAGTGGTGCTTTGCGTGCCAGTTGTTGGCCATTGATCTTGGCATCCAACACTTCCAGTGTTTCGCTGAGTAGTTCACGCAGGCGTTTGAGAATAGCGCGATAAGGTTCGTGTTCATCTATGCCAGCCAGATCGCGTAGCGCGTCACTGCATTTGGTCATCGACAGTTCGCTGACCAGCTCATTGATATCACCTAGGTAGAGATCGGCCGCTTTCCAGCGAGAAAGCAGCATTACTTCACGGGTGATTTTATGAGTCACAAAGGGGTTACCATCACGGTCGCCGCCCATCCACGAAGAAAAATGCACAGGGCGTGCATCAATTGGTAGCCCTTCACCTAAGTAGTTGGTGAGGTGCTCATCAAATTCACGAAGAAAATCAGGCACGGCTTGCCATAGAGAATTTTCTACCACCGCAAAGCCCCATTTTGCTTCATCCAGTGGCGTAGGGCGCTGCTTACGAATCACATCTGAATGCCAGCTTTGCGCGATCAACTGTTCTAAACGGCGTTCGGTTTTTTGGCGCTCTTTAAATGAAAGGTCACTGAGTTCAAGCTTGGAGAGACACTCGTTAATTTTCACCAGCTTGTTGATCATCGTGCGGCGTGTAATTTCGGTTGGGTGAGCCGTTAGCACTAACTCGATATTGAGATCGCGTACCGCTTGAGCAGCATCCAATTTACTGATTTTATTTTGATTTAGTTTAGTAAACAGTAAGTTAATCGCATCAGGCTCACACACATGTTCTTCACAGTGACGTGAAATGGTGTGGTACTGCTCGGCCATGTTGGTTAAGTTAAGAAATTGGTTGAATGCCCGCGCTACTGGGGTGAGCTGTTCGTTGGGAAGGTTTTTGATCTCTTCAACCAAGCTGTCTCGGTCGGCTTGATTGCCATTACGGGCTGATTTTGAAAGTTTTCGGATGGTTTCCACTTTCTCTAAGATAACGTCACCATGGGCGTCCTGAATGGTGTTGCCCAGCAAACGGCCAAGCATGCTCACGTTACTTTTGAGCGCAGCGTATTTTTCGTTCATTGTCATCCTGCCTTGTAAAAAAATTACATCCATTGTTCCTTGCTAAGTACACAATCTAGCGAAAAGATCCCTGTAGAGTCAAATAAAGCCGACTATTTTTACGATTATTGCTGAATGTTATTGAACGTGATCATTTGGTGAATAATTGGCGTAAATTACTGAAATTTTATTACAAAAATGCCCGACCGTAGAAACGCTGTCAGGCATTTATCGCTTGAGTAAGCTTGGTAGGCTAGAAGCAGTATTTATACATTGCTTTGGACAAAATCGAGATGGTTGGATCAATAAATTCAAACGCTAGGAATTCATCCGGTTGATGCGCTTGATCGATCGAACCCGGGCCGAGTACCAGTGTTGGACATAATTGTTGTAAGAACGGTGCTTCAGTACAGTAGTTCACGGTTTGTGAAGCGGTATTGCAAATCTCTTCAATGTTGCCAATAAAGGGGTGATCATGCTGACATTCATAACCCGGAATCGCATCATGCAGCGCGGTAATCTCAATGCGGCCGGGCCATTTTGCACTGACTTCATTCAGTGCATTGCGCAGCAAGTTATCGAGCCCATCTAGACTCATGCCGGGCAGCGGGCGCACATCGTAATGCAATTCGCAGCAGCCACAAATGCGGTTTGGACTATCGCCACCGTGGATATGGCCGAGGTTCAATGTGGGGTGAGGAATGGCAAAGCCTGGGTGATGGTACTCTTTGATCAATTTGTCGCGCAGTTGCATTAACGCGAACAGCACTTCATGCATGATTTCGATGGCATTTACGCCCAGAGCTGGATCAGACGAGTGGCCCGATTTTCCTGTCACTCGAATAGCGTTGGCTACGTGGCCTTTATGGCCGCGGATGGGCACAAGGCTAGTCGGCTCACCAATAATGCAGTAATCCGGTTGAAATGGCGCATGTTCAGTGAAATGACGCGCGCCGAGCATGGTGGTTTCTTCATCACAGGTAGCCAACACATACAGCGGTTTACTCTGTTTACTCCAATCGACTTTTTTCACCGCTTCGTAGATAAACGCAAAAAAGCCTTTCATGTCTGCCGTGCCTAAGCCATAGAAACGATCATTGGCTTGCGTTAACGCGTGTGGTTCAAAATTCCAACGTCCTTCGTCAAATGGAACGGTATCACTGTGCCCCGCGAGCAGTAGGCCACCTTCGCCGCACCCTTTCTTCGCCACTAAATTGTATTTTCCCGGCGCGACTTCAATGGTGTCGACTACAAACCCTAAGCTGGAAAACCAGCTTGCCAATTTATCAATCACATTCTGGTTACCTTCGTCCCAACGAGCATCTGTGGAGCTGATGGAAGAGGTCGAAATCAGACCTTGGTAAACCTCAAGAAAACTGGGTAATTGCATATTATCTTTGCTCCTAGTATTGACAGAGTAATTGCGAGAAGGTAAAACACATATTAAATCACTTTGTGTGAATAAAAAACCGAGTTAAGTGTCTTTTTTGAAATTTATAGTCATTTTTAGATTGTCTTTTTTACCTTGAAATTGGATGTCACGAGATGTTGAAAACCACAATTATCGGAGCTAGCGGTTATACCGGCGCTGAGTTGGCGTATATGGTGCAAAAACACCCACAACTCACGCTATCAGGTTTATACGTTTCCGCCAATAGCCTAGATGCTGGAAAACCAATGGCTGAGCTGCATGGCAAACTCTCTGGTATTGTCGACATGCAGGTACAACCATTAATGGATCCGGTGAGCGTTGCAAGCCAATGTGATGTGGTGTTTTTAGCTACGGCTCATGAGGTGAGCCATGATCTCGCGCCTATTTTTCTTGCGCAAAATTGTCAAGTTTTCGACCTTTCTGGTGCTTTTCGCGTCAAAGGTGATGATTTTTACCAAAATTACTATGGTTTTAAACATCAACACCCTAAATGGTTAGAAAACGCGGTTTATGGACTGGCGGAATGGAATTGTGAGGCAATTAAGCAGAGCCAATTGATCGCCGTTGCAGGTTGCTATCCAACCGCATCGCAACTGGCGATAAAGCCTTTGGTTGAAGCGGGTTTGTTAGATACAACTCAATGGCCGGTGATTAATGCCACCAGCGGTGTCACCGGCGCGGGCAGAAAAGCGACATTAACCAACAGTTTTTGTGAAGTGAGCTTACAGCCATACGGCGTGTTTACTCATCGCCACCAACCTGAAATCGTCGCCCATTTAGGATGTGATGTGATTTTTACGCCTCACTTAGGGAATTTCAAACGCGGTATTTTGGCCACCGTGACGATGAAGCTTGCATCGGGTGTTTCAGAGCAACAAGTCAGCCATGCTTTTGAGAAGGCGTACGCTAACAAACCCGCTGTTCGGCTCAAATCAACCTTGCCGAGCATCAAAGATGTTGAATTTACGCCATTTTGCGACCTCGGTTGGCGAGTGCAAGGTGAGCATATTATCGTCGTGTCCGCGATCGATAATTTATTAAAGGGGGCATCGAGCCAAGCGATGCAGTGTTTAAATATTCATTACGGTTTTTCTGAGCTAACGGCTTTGGTGTAACGCACCAAGCGTAAGGGTTAAATATGACAGATACAAAGCAAAATCCATTAGTGATTAAGTTAGGCGGCGCGGCGCTGTCTTGTTCTGAAACGCTAAGCAAACTGTTTGGCGCAATCGCACTGTATCAAGCCCAAGCTCAGCGACGAATTGTCATCGTGCACGGGGGCGGTTATCTCGTCGATGACCTGATGGCGAAATTACAACTAAAAACCGTGAAGAAAGAAGGTTTGCGTGTCACGCCTTATGACCAAATTCCGCTGATTGCAGGCGCGCTGGCTGGGACAGCCAACAAAATGCTGCAAGGGCAAGCGATTAAAGATGGCTTAAATGCGGTTGGTTTATCGCTCGCTGATGGCGGGTTATGCAAAGTCGAAGAGTTGGATCCAGAACTCGGCGCAGTGGGCAAGGCTTCTCCTGGTGATTCACAAATCGTGCAAGCGATTTTAGCCGCTGGTGGTTTGCCTATTATCAGCTCGATTGGCCTGACTGCTGATGGCCAAATGATGAATGTCAACGCCGATCAAGCAGCCGTTGCAGTGGCTGGCGCATTGGATGCAGAACTCGTTCTTCTTTCCGATGTGAGCGGTGTGCTGGATGGCAAAGGCCATTTGTTGTCGAGCCTCAATGAGCAGCAGGCCAATGCGCTGATTAAAGGCAAAGTGATCACGGATGGCATGATTGTCAAAGTGAAAGCGGCGCTGGAAGCGGCAAATGATTTAGGTCGCCCGATTGAAGTGGCGACATGGCGTTACCCAGATAAGCTCAGCAAATTGTTTGCGGGCGAAAGTATCGGGACCCAATTTTTACCTCAATAAACGCATTTAATCAGTTGTTGATAACAGCTGTAAGTAATTAATCACCCAGAGCACTGACCGCCAAGCGCAGCGCCGGGAAATGGAGAAAGTAAGATGAGCAAGGTTCAAGTCAATAAAGTCGTTGTCGCATACTCTGGCGGTCTAGATACCTCGGTAATCATTCCGTGGTTAAAAGAAAACTACGATTGTGAAGTGGTTGCCTTTGTTGCCGATGTCGGCCAAGGTGAAGAAGAATTGGTCGGCATTGAAGAGAAAGCGAAAGCGTCTGGCGCGTCAGAGTGTTATGTGGTCGATCTTAAAGAAGAGATGGTCGCTGAATACATCTACCCCACACTAAAAACAGGTGCTTATTACGAAGGTAAATACCTGCTTGGGACGTCAATGGCTCGCCCAATCATTGCCAAAGCGCAAGTCGAAGTAGCGCGTAAAGTGGGTGCTGATGCGCTGTGTCACGGCTGTACGGGGAAAGGTAATGACCAAGTGCGTTTTGAAGGTGCGTTTGCAGCCCTAGCGCCTGATTTACATGTGATTGCCCCTTGGCGTGAGTGGGACATCGTGAGTCGTGAAGAGTGTCTTGATTTCCTTGCTGAGCGTAACATTCCTTGCGCCGATTCATTGACGAAAATTTACTCGCGTGATGCGAACGCGTGGCACATTTCGACCGAAGGTGGCGTGCTTGAGAGTACTTGGAACGCCCCCAATGAGGATTGCTGGGTATGGACAGTAGATCCAGAGCAAGCGCCAAATGAGCCAGAATTTGTCACACTGCAGGTCGCGAAAGGCGAAGTCGTTGGCGTCGATGGTGAACTGATGACGCCTTACAACGCACTCGTTTACCTTAATGAGAAAGGCTCTAAACACGGCGTTGGTCGTATCGACATCGTCGAAAACCGTTTGGTTGGTATGAAGTCTCGTGGTTGTTATGAAACCCCGGGAGGCACCATCATGATGGAAGCGTTGCGTGCTGTTGAGCAGTTAGTGCTCGATAAAGCCTCATTCGAATTTCGTGAAGAACTGGGTGTCAAAGCGTCGCATCTTGTATACGATGGCCGTTGGTTCACTCCGCTGCGTAAATCCATCATGGCCGCAGCCGATGAGCTGGCACAGGATGTTAATGGTGAAGTGGTTGTGAAGCTTTACAAAGGGCAAGCGACGGTGACGCAAAAACGTTCAGAAAACAGCTTGTACTCGGAAGAGTTTGCAACCTTTGGTGAAGATGTTGTGTATGACCAAAGCCACGCGGGCGGCTTCATTCGTCTCTATTCGTTGGCAAGTCGGATCAGAGCGTTGAACGAAGCGAAGAAGAATAAAGCCTAGGTTAACCCCCAAGGTAGAGACACAAAAATAACAATAAAAGATCGCTCTAGTAGCGATCTTTATTATAAAAATGATTGAGCAATTTGATGTGGTCACGCTCAGTCGCGACCTAAGAGCAGGAGATACGCAATGGCATTATGGGGCGGTAGATTTACCCAAGCAGCAGACACGAGGTTCAAAGAGTTCAATGATTCACTTCGCTTTGATTACCGATTGGCTGAACAAGACATTGTGGGCTCTATAGCATGGTCAAAGGCGTTGGTGTCAGTGAATGTTTTGGGTGAAGAGGAGCAGCAAAAACTAGAACTTGCGCTCAACGAACTCAAACTGGAAGTGATGGAAGATCCTGAGCAGATCTTACGCTCTGATGCAGAAGATATTCACTCTTGGGTTGAGCAGCAGTTGATCAGCAAAGTGGGTGATTTAGGCAAAAAGCTGCACACTGGGCGCTCTCGTAATGACCAAGTCGCGACCGATTTAAAATTGTGGTGCCGCCAGCAAGGTCAACAATTACTGTTGGGGTTAGATCGCCTGCAAACGAAATTAGTGTCGGTTGCTCAGCAGCACCAAGCGACGGTTTTGCCCGGTTATACCCACCTGCAACGTGCGCAACCAGTGACCTTTGCGCATTGGTGTTTGGCCTATGTTGAAATGTTTGAGCGTGATTACTCTCGTTTAAATGATGCGATTAAGCGCCTTGATACTTGTCCGCTTGGCTCCGGCGCGCTGGCAGGTACGGCCTATCCGATTGATCGTGAACAGCTTGCTCATCATTTAGGGTTTCGCCGTGCCACGCGCAACTCGCTCGATTCAGTATCTGACCGAGATCACGTGATGGAATTGATGTCGGTGGCGTCGATCTCGATGCTGCATTTATCGCGCTTGGCGGAAGATATGATCTTCTACAACTCGGGTGAGTCTGGTTTTATCGAACTGGCTGACACCGTGACTTCGGGTTCATCCTTGATGCCGCAAAAGAAAAATCCTGATGCATTAGAGCTGATCCGTGGCAAAACGGGCCGTGTTTATGGCTCGCTTGCGGGCATGATGATGACGGTCAAAGCCTTACCACTGGCTTATAACAAAGATATGCAAGAAGACAAAGAAGGGCTGTTTGACGCGCTGGATACTTGGAACGACTGCATGGAAATGGCTGCGCTTTGCTTTGATGGCATCAAAATTAAAACCGAACGGACTTTAGAAGCGGCCAAACAAGGCTATGCCAATGCTACCGAATTAGCTGATTATTTAGTCGCCAAAGGGATCCCTTTCCGTGAAGCGCACCATATTGTGGGCGTAGCGGTGGTTGGCGCGATTGCGAAAGGGTGTGCGCTTGAAGAGCTGACCCTTGCCGAGCTTAAAGAGTTTTCGTCGGTCATTGAAGATGATGTTTATGCGATCCTCACCATTGAATCTTGCTTAGAAAAACGCAGCGCTTTAGGTGGCGTTTCGCCAAAACAAGTGGCCTATGCGGTTGATCAAGCCAAAGCGCGTTTAGAAAAACGTGACACCACGGCGGTGAAAGTTCGCCCAGCCCGTTTGACGGATATTGAAACGCTGGAAAGTATGGTCACTTATTGGGCGAATATGGGAGAAAATCTGCCTCGTTCACGCAATGAGTTGGTGCGCGATATTGGTTCATTTGCCGTGGCGGAACACCATGGTGAAGTGACGGGATGCGCCTCGTTATATGTCTATGATTCTGGTTTAGCTGAAATTCGCTCACTTGGCGTAGAGGCAGGTTGGCAAGGTCAAGGACAAGGAAAAGCGATCGTCTCGTATTTAGTCAATAAAGCGCGGCAAATGGCGATTAAGAAAGTGTTTGTTCTGACTCGAACGCCAGAGTTTTTCATGAAGCATGACTTTATTCCAACCTCAAAAAGCCTACTGCCAGAGAAAGTACTCAAAGATTGTGAACAATGTCCACGGCAGCACGCTTGTGATGAAGTGGCGCTTGAGATCAATTTGGTTGAGCAGATCATCAAGCGAGTCAAGGTCGCTTAATACATTGATTACCAAAGCGGTTATTCGCGTTAATTATGCTGTGTAAAAAGATCTCAAAAAGATCGAATGGTCACGGAACAATTTAAGAAAGGCGCGGTCTATATCTGTACCACTGCTTTTTCTTAGAAGAATCTAAGAAGGCCCCAAACCTAATATTGGTTCTGGGGCTTTTTTCTTTTGCGCTCTTTGGCTTTTTATTTGTCGCGCCTTTGCCGCTTACGCCAAGGGAGTACCACAAACTTCATCCACAAATGTAAAAACAGCAAACCGTTAAAGGCAAAGCCAGCCATCAGTAAACTGATTGATTCAATGGTTTTTGGGTTATCTCTACATAGCCACCACCACACAAGCCAGCATCCAACCGACAGTACAGTGAGCTGATCCATACAAGATTGGCAGCGGCCGATTTTTTTCCAAAACCACGAAGATTGACAGTTATCGCAAGGCATAAAGGCGCTCATTCAAGAGAAAATAACGGCAGTATAACGTGCGCGAAGGTGTGAGTCTAAGGAGCGGCTGAAACTAAAGCGTATAAAAAATGGCCGCGCAAGGGCGGCCGTATGAATGGATATTTAAGGTTAACAGCCCGGACCGCAGTCCATGCAATGCTTGATCATCTCAGGGCCCAAATGAAGTTTCGCGTTTAGGTCACGCAGCGCGGTGCGCACGCCTTCTTCAATTACGGGGTGATAAAAAGGCATATCCAACATCTGTGAAATCGTCATCTGATTTTGATGTGCCCACGCCAGTAAATGAGCCAAGTGCTCCGCATTCGGTCCCATCATTTCAGCGCCTAAAAATCGCCCTGTTCCTTGCTCGCCATACACATGCAATAACCCTTTATTGCGCAGCATGACGCGTGAACGGCCTTGATTTTCAAACGACACAGTACCGATAGCAAAACAGCCACAATTTCCCAAACGAGTGGTTAGCTGTTTGTAGGATTCACCGACCATCGTAATTTGCGGGTCTGAAAAAACCGCTGAGATAGAGGAACGACGAAGCCCGGCGCGAATATCTGGGTAGCGGCCAGCGTTATCCCCTGCAATACGACCTTGATCGGCGGCTTCATGAAGCAGTGGCAGTTGATTACTGGCATCACCAGCAATGAAAATACTGTCTACAGAGGTTTGCAGCGTATAGTGATCGGCCGTTGGTACGCCGCGCGCATCAAGGGCTACATCGGTATTTTCAATCGCCAATTTATCGATGTTCGGGCGTCGACCGGTTGCCACCAACACATAGTCAACGATAAATATCTCAAGCTGACCTTCACGGTTGATGAATTGGATTTCAACTTTGTCGTTTTGGCCTGTTGGAGAAGCAATGCGTTTCATGCTTTCCACTTTAACGTCAGCGTCTAAATAGAATTCTTCTTTAAACGTTTTATCGGCGTAAGCCATCACATCAGGGTCGGTTAATGGGCCAACTTGTCCACCAATGCCGAACAGCTTCACTTTTACTCCTAAGCGATGTAAGGCTTGACCTAGTTCTAAGCCAATCACTCCCGGGCCAAATACGGCAACAGATTCCGGTAAGTCGTCCCACTCAAATAGGTCATCATTAATGATTAAGCGATCGCCAAGTTCATTCCATATGGCTGGGTAGGCTGGGCGAGAACCGGTAGCAATCACAATCCGCTTGGCGTTGATTTGGGTATGGTTGTCAACTTGCAGGGTGTGATTGTCGATAAATTGGGCGTAGCCTGAAATTTTATCTTCAGCGGGTATCTCCTCAACGCCTTCAAGCACAAATCCGACAAAGCGGTCACGTTCACGTTTTACCCGCGCCATTACTTCACGCCCATTAATGACAATGTCACCCTGAGGATGAACACCAAAAGCGGGAGCTTTGTGGATGTGATGGACACTCTCTGCTGCGGCAATCAGTAATTTGGATGGCATGCATCCGACGCGAGCACATGTGGTTCCGTACGGGCCACCTTCGATCATGACGACGCTGGTCGTATGTGCTTTTGCGGCACGATAAGCGCCGAGTCCTGCGGTTCCACCACCAATAATGGCTACATCAACGTTTAACTGTTTCATCATCGCTTTCTCTAAATTTGGAATGTAGGTAACCAATGGCAACCTTCAATAACGCTGCCATTGAGTCTAAATGAGGAGGATGCCCTAGGAAGATTTCCCTAGGGCAGGCGTGATTAGCCTAGGTAAGCTTCCAGTTCTTCGCTGCCACCAATGTGTTTACCGCCGATGAATACTTGCGGAACAGTGGTGCGACCTGTGATTGCACGCAGGCTGACGGTAGTTGCATCTTTACCTAGTACCACTTCTTCATATTGAAGGCCGTGATCAATCAAGTGCTGTTTGGCTTTAGTGCAGAATGGGCAACCTGGTTTAGTAAATACGGTCACCGATTCTTGTGTTTTATAAGTCGGAGCAATGTATTTCAACATGGTATCAGCATCTGATACTTTGAACGGGTCACCTGGTTCATCGGCTTCGATAAACATTTTTTCGATGATGCCGTCTTTGACTAGCATGCTGTAACGCCATGAACGCTTACCAAAACCGATTTGGCTTTTATCAACTAGCATACCCATACCGTCAGTAAATTCGCCATTACCATCAGGAATGAAAGTAATATTTTCTGCTTCTTGGTCTGCTTTCCAAGAATTCATTACAAAGGTATCGTTCACTGAAACACATAGGATGTCATCAACGCCATGCTCTTTAAAGACAGGGAACAGTTCGTTGTAACGTGGCAAGTGGCTTGATGAGCAGGTTGGGGTGAAAGCACCTGGCAAGCTAAATACGATGACAGTTTTACCTTTGAATAATTGATCTGTTGTGATGTTAACCCATGCATCACCTTGGCGAGTAGGGAAAGTGACTTGTGGTACCGCTTGGCCTTCTTTAGATACTAACATTCTATTTTCCTTGTGATTTTTCTAAGTTTCATTATTCGTTAAAGAGCCGTTGCTCTCATTTGTTGGAGCCATTATGGAAGAAAACCTTTGATAGCTCCAATCGTTTGATGCTATGGTTTTGATAGGTAAGCTCTATTGAGGTTAAAGATGAACATTCGTGATTTTGAGTACTTAGTATCATTAGCTGAACATAAACATTTTCGTAAAGCAGCAGAAGCTTGTTTTGTGAGCCAGCCAACGCTCAGTGGCCAGATCCGCAAACTTGAGGATGAACTGGGAACGGTATTATTAGAACGCAGTAGCCGCCGAGTGTTGTTCACCGATTCTGGCTTGCAATTGGTCGATCAGGCCAAACGTATTTTAAGTGAAGTCAAAACCTTCAAAGATATGGCCAGCGGTCAGGGCGGCTCGATGAGTGGTCCTATCCATATTGGATTCATTCCAACCTTAGGCCCCTACCTTTTGCCACGTATTGTGCCCTTTTTAAAAGAGCAATTTCCTGAGCTGGAGCTCTATTTACATGAAGCTCAAACCCAGCAATTGGTGCGTCAGCTTGAGGATGGGAAACTTGACTGCTTGGTTCTAGCCTCTGTTGTTGAAACGGCTCATTTCAAAGAGATTGATCTGTATGACGAAGCTTTGAGTATTGCAGTGCCAAGCGCACATGAGTGGGCCAATAGAAATGAAGTAGAGATGCTTGAGCTAAGAGGACGTACTGTACTGGCATTAGGCGATGGCCATTGTTTGCGCGATCAAGCCCTGGGCTTCTGTTTTGCGGCAGGCGCAAAAGATGACGAGCGTTTTAAAGCGACCAGTTTAGAGACGCTGCGTAATATGGTTGCGGCGGGTGGGGGAATTACCCTGTTACCTGAGCTCTCTTTACCAGATGTTAAAGAGAAAGATGGCGTTTGTTACCTTAAAGCGGTCAACCCACAACCTTCACGCCGCTTAGTATTAGCTTATCGGCCGGGATCGCCGCTGAGACAGCGTTTTGAGCAGTTGGCTCAGTCAATCAAAACTAAGCTAAATGATAAATAAAAAAAGAGGCTAAATTTAGCCTCTTTTTATTGAGCTTTAGAACAGCTCTTCACCTGTAGGTGAAGAGTAGATGTTGTCAGAGACACTCTCTGCGACGTACTCGGTTGGCTCTGTACCTTGAATGAAGTATTCAAACATCGAACTTGAGTCAAACTTAGTGGTTAATAAGCCAGTATCGATATCGATTCTAACCCGCACAATATTCGCTGGAATGGGTTTGTCTTGCGCTGGCACATCGACCAGTACTTGACGCATAAAATCAATCCAAGCGGGTTGCGCCGTTTTCGCGCCAGCTTCCGCACCGGATACACCGTCGTCATCTACGTTGCTGTTTTCAGTGGTCTTACCTAAGTTACGGTTATGATCATCAAACCCGACCCAAGCAATAGCGACCATGCCCGGTGCATAACCGTTGTACCACGCATCTTTGGAATCATTGGTCGTTCCTGTTTTACCACCAATATCACGACGCCCCAGCTTTTGTGCACGCCAGCCTGTACCATTCCAACCCGTTCCTTCACGCCAATTTCCGCCACCCCAAATATTGCTGTACATCATCTCTCGGACAAGAAATGCGTTTTGTTCCGAAATTACTTGTGGAGCATAGTGCGATGCAACATCTTGCTCATCGAACTCATTTGTGTCTGGGGTGCATTGCTGTTGGCAAACGACTTTTGGTGTGGCTTGATACTCAAGTTTGCCAAAGGGATCTTCAACTTTGCTGATGTAATAGGGTTCAACATAATAGCCGCCGTTGGCAAACACAGAATAACCTTGCGCCATCTTAACCGGCGTTAAGCTTCCTGCACCTAAGGCAATGGTTTCTGAACGTGGCACTTGGTCAATATTAAAACCAAATCGAGTGAGATACTCACGTGTTTCATCCAGACCAACAGCGCGTAGCACTCTCACCGCCATCACGTTTTTAGACTGAGCCAAGCCAATGCGCAGACGCGTAGGGCCAATATAAGTCGGTGGTGAGTTTTTAGGACGCCATGCAGTGCCTTGGCTTTGGTCCCATTGGTTAATCGGCGCATCATTAATCAGCGTCGCTAAGGTCATGCCTTGATCGATGGCGGCTGAGTAGATAAAGGGCTTAATACTTGAGCCCACTTGTCGCACCGATTGTGTTGCACGGTTAAACTTGTTGTGTACAAAGTTAAAGCCGCCAACCAGCGCCAATACTGCACCGTTGTCTGGGTTCATGGTGACAAAGGCAGTGTTGGCATTGGGGACTTGGCTTAAGAACCACAGTGGTACTTCGTCAGTGGTATTGCCATCGTTATGCTCAGCGCGCTTACGAACCCAAATTTGTTCACCAGCCGCTAATATCTCAGTCGCTTTATTCGGTACTGGGCCTTGTCGAGAATCGGTTAAGAAACGGCGAGCCCAGCTCATACCCTGCCAATCAATAGTTTGGGTCCCTTTATTTTTCACCCAAACCGTCGCCGATTGGTTGTTTACGTTAGTAACGACGGCTGGCAATAAATCTCCATAAGTCGGCTCATTATTTAAGTGCTCGGCCAGTTGCTGTTCATTGAATGGTGTTTGACCTTCTTTCCAAACCACTTTTTCTGCGCCGCGATAGCCATGACGCTCATCATAGGCGAGTAGGTTATTGATTGCAGCTTTACTTGCGGCTTGCTGCTGTTTGGAATCTACCGTTGTGGTGACAATCATTCCAGAGGTATAAGCGGCTTCTTCACCATAGCGTTCCACCATCCATGCACGGGCGATTTCTGCTACATAAGGCGCACTGAGTTCAATTTCAGCGCCGTGATATTTAGACATCAGCGGTTCAGAGCGAGCTTGCGTATATTGCGCTGGGGTAATGTATTTCTCATCGAGCATTCTCTGTAGTACCACGTTACGGCGGCTAGTGGCGCGCTCTAGAGAATAGATAGGGTTCATGGTCGAAGGCGCTTTTGGTAGGCCAGCTATCAGTGCGATCTCGCTCAGCGTTAAGTCCTGTACTTCTTTACCAAAGTAGACTTGAGCTGCGGCTCCAATCCCATAAGAGCGATAACCGAGATAAATTTTATTGAGGTAAAGCTCTAGGATTTCTTTTTTCGTCAGCAATTGTTCGATATGGATAGCGATAAAAATCTCTTTGATTTTTCGCATGATTTTCTTCTCATTAGAGAGATAGAAGTTACGAGCAAGCTGCTGAGTAATGGTACTTGCACCTTGTTTAGCGCTACCAGAGGCGATAACCGCAACCGCCGCTCGCGTGATACCAATCGGGTCAAAGCCATAATGCTCGTAAAAGCGGCTATCTTCGGTGGCGATAATTGCTTCGATAAGTTCAGACGGGATCTCTTCAATGCGCAGCGGAACTCGGCGCTTTTCTCCAAATTGGGCGATGAGCTTGCCATCTTGACTGTAGACCTGCATCGGTGTCTGCAATTGTACATCACGTAAAGTCGCTACATCGGGGAGGTCTGGCTTCACGTAAAAATAGAAGCCAAATACCGTCGTGACTCCAAGAATAATGCAAATCAATGAAAGTAATAACAATCGCTTTATGAACTTCACCGGATAATCCCTGTTTAGTTAAGGCTGCCCTTATGCAAACCCTTGTAATCTAGGCTAAAAATTTAGCTCTAAAAATAAATTGTGGCTTATTTAACCTCAAAATAAGCAAATCGAGCTAAGCCTAAGCAGCGTTACTGGAGCTAAGCCGTATGGGTAAATCATTGGTTACGGGTATAGATATTGGCCACTATAGTATTAAAGCGGTGGTATTAAAGCCAGCAGGTGATTCATATACACTGATTGGCTGTAAAGAACTACTTATTACAGAGGATATATTCTCTGATAACCACACGCTGGATTATCAGAAAATTGTAAAGAAACTCAAAGAACTAAGAAAGGGTTTACCACTATTTAGTCACAAAGTCGCCATATCGGTACCGGACAATGCGGTAATAAGTAAGGTATTACAGATAGATAGTGACCTGCAGGCGCGTGAAAAAGAGTTTGCTATTTATCAGGCATTTTCTCATCAGTCACCGTTCCCGATGGAAGAGCTGAGTCTCGATTTCGTCAAAGTGATGGAAAAAAGCGTAAGTCGCAGTAGCACCGTAAGTTATCAAGTTTACGCCACTCGCAAAGATGTCGTGGAAAGCCGTGCGTTAGCGGCTCAAAAAGCGGGCTTTTTACCGATCGCAGTTGATGTGCAAATACACAGTTTGTTAAACATTTGGCAGTTGGCGAGCAGGGCACAGCATCGCAGCGATTGGATGCTCATGGATGTGGGCCATACCCAAACGGCGCTCTGTATTGATTTTACTGATAAAGCCCCTTTTCATAAAGAAATCCCTCTCGGTTGTCAGTGGTTGTCCCAAGACAGCGCGATGTCGGGCACCAATGCCGAATTAGCCGATAAAAACGAGCGCTTTGTGCATGAGTTGATCGAGCGACTTCAACGTCAGTTGCAGCTTTTTACCTCCGTAAATGGCGCGGGCAGTTTAGCAGGCATTTGGCTCTCAGGTGGTGGCGCAGATACTCCGATGTTGGCGCAAGAGATCTCGCGGCGTCTCAAGCTTGAGTGCGAGATTATCGATCCTTTCCTTCTGTTTAACAATAAGTTAGCGAAACGCCAGCAGGGTGAGCTGTCTGGGCAGAGTTTTAGCACCGCAGCGGGTCTTGCACTGCGTGGTATCGAGTGGTTGGAGTCTTCTCATGTTGCATAGCATTAACTTACTGCCTTGGCGAGAGGAACAAAGAGCGGCGCATAAGCGTCGTTTTATGGGCTTGGTCGTCTTAGGTGTGATGAGCGCTGTTGGTATTCAATGGGGTATCGGTTTGTATTTCTCTGGGCAAGCACAGCAGTAAGAGTCTCGTCTGGCTTATTTGAATCAATACATTCAGCGGCTTGATAAACAGATCAATGCATTAAAAATAACGGAACAAGAACACAAGGCACTATTAACTCGCTTGTCGGTCGTCGAGTCATTGCAAAGCCAACGCAATAAAACCACCGAGTTGATGAACCTGATGCCACAGCTTATGCCTGAAGGAGTCTACGTCGATAAGATCAAAATGAATGGTGAAGAAATTGAAATCACCGGCATCAGTGACAGCACTGCGCGTCTTGCGACCATGCTCGATAATTTTGAAAAATCAGCCTTACTTTCCGATGTCAACATGCACTCTATCGTGCATGGTAATAAGCGATTTGGTAAGGATTTTCAGACGTTTAAAGTGTCATTTATGTTTCATTCCCCGACACCACAGGGCGCTGCGCTAACCAAGATTCGGCCTACAGGAGCTGTTCATGACTAGTTTTCAAGATCTTGATATGGATGAAATGGCTGAATGGCCGTTGCTGCCTCAACTGTTGGTTATTGTGTTGTTGATGCTGATTATTCAAGGTGTTGGCGCGTGGTTCTACCTGATGCCTCAAAATGAGCAATTGCAGAACTTAAAACAGCAAGAAGAGGTGCTGAAATCGACCTTACGGATTAAAGCCAGCAAAGCCGCCACCTTACCCCAGTTGCAAGCTCAACTGGATGAATTAACCGAACGTTATGACTTTTTATTACGCCAATTACCCGTGCAAAAAGAGCTCGCAAGCATGCTCGCATCGGTCAATGAACTAGGGCTAGATAACGCGTTAACCTTTACACGTATTGATTGGGGAGAGAAACAGAATAAAGAGTTTCTGTATCGTTTGCCGCTCAATATCGAATTGACCGGTAATTACCACGACATTGGTGATTTTTCAGAGGCGATCGCGAAATTGCCCCGCATCATTAATTTCGATGATGTTGACTGGCAACGGGTTAGCCAGGAAAGCAGTACGTTACATTTTAGGGTGCGCGCTTATACCTATCAATTCAAGCAAGAGGTGGACGATGAAGCACAATAATCTGCTGCTGATGGTGCTGTGTATTACCAGCGTATTGGTTGGTTGTAAGGCGAATCAAGATCCATTGAAAGTTTATGTAGAGCGGGTCGAGGGGCAAGCACGCAAAGACGTCGCCAAATTAAAACCCATTATTCAGTTTCAAGTTACTCATTATGCGCAACATGAATCCCGCGAACCTTTTGTGTTGCCTAAAGAAGCGATTGTACAAAATCAGCCTGTAGTGAAGGCCGACTGCTGGCAGCCTCCGGCTCGCAGTAAAAATGGCCAGCTAGAGCGCTATCCGCTTAATCAACTGCGATTAAAAGGCGTGATGAGTAGCGGGGGCGGGGTATCGGCATTAGTACAAACGCCTCAAGGCAAGGTCGTTAACGTGAAAGCGGGACAATATTTAGGTTTGAATCACGGCAAAGTTACTCGAGTTGATTCCAATTACCTGCTGATCAATGAAACCTTGCCAGACGGCTTAGGTTGTTGGAATCAACGAAACGTCAAATTGGCTCTGAAATAGAATTTGAATTTAGAGAAATCACTATGACTAAAGGACGACAGACACAAATGACTATGGTATTTCGGAGCCTCTTATTTGGCTTATTATTGAGTGTTGCAGGGCTAAGTGTTGCAGGGTTAAGTGTGGCGACAGAAACCGCGCAGACCAACGAGCTTAAAGGCATCGACTTTCGAGTCAATAAAAACAAAGATGCGGTATTGATTGTTGAACTCGCATCACCCTCGACGGTAGTTAATGTGCAGAAAGTGGCTGACGGTTTACAAATTGAACTGCTTAAGACGGATGTCTCCAATGAGAAACTGTATGTCTTGGATGTCAAAGATTTTGCAACCGTTGTTGAGAGTATCGAGGTATTGCGCAAAGAGCCAAGTACACAGTTACTGGCGACCATTCATGGCGAGTTTAAGTATGATTACAGCTTGAAAGGGAAATACCTTGAGGTGGTGATTGGCAAACTGAAAGAACAAGAAAAACCTAAGCCGAAGAGCATTCTTGAGAAAGAGGGCAAGCTCATCTCGATTAATTTTCAAGATATTCCTGTGCGAAATGTTTTGCAGCTTATCGCAGATTATAACGCGTTTAACCTAGTCGTCTCAGATTCGGTCACTGGTAACTTGACGCTACGGCTTGATGGCGTGCCTTGGCAGCAAGTGCTCGATATCATTTTGCAAGTCAAGGGATTGGATAAGCGTGTTGACGGCAATGTGATTTTAGTGGCACCTAAAGAAGAGATGGATTTACGTGAAAAGCAGCAACTTGAAAAGGCACGTTTGGCTGAAGAGTTGGGCGATCTTCGTTCTGAAATCATCAAAATTAATTTTGCTAAGGCGTCTGATATTGCGCAGATGATTGGTGGTGAAGGGGCCGTTAGTATGTTGTCTGAGCGAGGTTCCATCAGTATCGACGAGCGAACCAACTCACTACTGATCCGCGAATTGGCGGAGAATATTGTGGTGATACGCCAAATTGTTGAATCACTCGATATTCCGGTTAAACAGGTGCAAATTGAAGCGCGTATTGTTACGGTTAATGAAGGGAATTTGGATGAGCTTGGCGTACGCTGGGGCTTTACCTCGACCAATGGCAACAACACCGTAGGCGGAAGTATTGAAAGTAATTTATTCCAAGTGGATAAGTCGGGAGAAAGTACATTGCCCGTTGATGATTTCCTTAACGTAAACTTAGCAGCGACCTCCGCTAATGCCTCAAGTATTGCCTTCCAAGTGGCTAAGTTGGGGTCGGATATGTTGTTGGATTTAGAGCTTTCAGCGCTGCAACGTGAGTCGAAAGCGGAGATCATTTCCAGCCCTCGTTTGATCACGACCAACAAGAAACCCGCTTACATCGAGCAGGGTACGGAGATCCCTTATCTGGAGTCTTCTTCTAGCGGGGCAACGACAGTCGCCTTCAAAAAAGCGGTGCTGAGTTTAAAAGTGACGCCGCAGATAACGCCGGATAATCGCTTAGTGTTAGATCTCAGTGTCACTCAAGACCGGCCTGGGGATATTGTAAAAACAGGGACGGGAGAAGCGGTTGCAATTAATACTCAGCGTATTGGCACTCAAGTATTGGTCAATAATGGAAAAACCGTGGTCCTTGGTGGAATATTCCAACATAGCGTCAACAATACGGTGGATAAGGTGCCATTACTTGGTGATTTGCCATTACTTGGTGCATTGTTCCGCCGTTCCTATGAACAAGTAGGCAAAAGTGAGCTGCTGATTTTCGTGACACCGAAAGTCGTCATTCAATAACTTACGGCTGATATTGCGATTGGTTAAAAAATAAAGTTGCATTAGTGGCACCATATCTAGATAATTTCGGGTCTTATCACGAATCATCTGTGAGGAATAGGTGCCACGAGCGTCTTAACGGTCAGTATTATACTGGCTAATCTTGTGGCGATGTCATTGAATTAACGTTGTAAATTACTGCTAAACATGGCTGAGAAACGCAATATTTTCCTTGTTGGCCCAATGGGCGCCGGCAAAAGTACAATTGGTAGACATCTTGCTCAACAACTGCATATGGAGTTTTTAGACTCAGATACAGTCATTGAAGAGCGTACAGGCGCAGATATCGCATGGGTATTTGACGTCGAAGGTGAAGAGGGCTTCCGTAAACGTGAGGAAGCTGTAATTAATGACCTAACCGAGAAACAAGGTATTGTACTCGCAACAGGCGGTGGTTCTGTTAAGAGTAAAGAAAACCGTAATCGTTTATCTGCTCGTGGTATTGTGGTCTACCTTGAAACGACGATTGAAAAACAACTTGCACGCACGAACCGTGACAAAAAACGACCATTGCTTCAAACAGACAATCCACGTGAAGTCTTAGAATGTTTAGCCGATGAACGTAACGATCTTTACGCTGAGATCGCTGATTTTACGGTTCGTACTGACGATCAAGGTGCAAAAGTGGTAGCCAACGAGATCGTAAAAATGCTAGAAGAACATTCCTAAGTTCTTTATTTTGGAGTGCAAACCATGGAACGGATTACGGTCAGTTTAGATGAGCGTAGCTACCCAATCTCAATTGGCGCCGGATTATTTAATGATCCGGCCCTCCTTTCTTTCTTATCGGCCAAACAAAAAGTCGTCGTCATCAGTAATGTGACAGTCGCGCCTTTGTACGCGGATAAAATCTTCGCCCTTCTTGCACCGCATGCTTGTAACGTCTCCTTGCTTGAACTGCCAGATGGCGAACAATATAAAACTTTAGATACATTTAATATGGTGATGAGTTACCTGCTGGAAGGTAATTCCAGCCGTGATGTGGTGATCATCGCTTTAGGTGGTGGTGTGATTGGTGATTTAGTTGGATTCGCCGCAGCCTGTTATCAGCGCGGAGTCGATTTTATCCAAATACCGACCACGCTGCTTTCGCAAGTGGACTCCTCCGTTGGCGGTAAAACCGCGGTCAATCATGCTTTAGGTAAAAACATGATTGGTGCATTTTATCAGCCGAAAGCCGTCATTATTGATACTGAATGTTTGGCGACTTTACCAGCGCGAGAATTTGCCGCTGGTATGGCGGAAGTGATCAAATATGGCATCATTTACGATCATGATTTCTTTGTCTGGCTGGAAGAGAATCTCGATAAACTCTATGCCTTAGATGAGCAAGCGCTAAGTTATGCCATCGCTCGCTGCTGTCAAATTAAAGCCGATGTGGTCGCTCAAGATGAAAAAGAGTCGGGAATTCGCGCGTTGTTGAACCTAGGTCATACATTTGGTCATGCGATTGAAGCGCAGCTCGGGTATGGTAATTGGCTACACGGTGAAGCGGTTTCTGCCGGAACTGTGATGGCCGCTAAAACGGCGCAGTTACAAGGTTTAATTAACGATCAGCAAGTTGAGCGGATTGTTTCTATACTCAAAAGAGCAAATTTACCGATTCATACGCCCGAAAGCATGTCGTTTTCTGACTTTATGCAACACATGATGCGTGATAAAAAAGTGCTTTCAGGCGAACTACGTTTGGTGCTACCAACCAGTATTGGTACATCACAAGTAGTGAAAGGTGTACCCGAAGCGGTCATTGAACAAGCGATTGACTTCTGCCGCACCCTGTAAATCTTCATTGATACTAATTTGACAGTTGTCTGTCAGTAGGACGGCCTAATGAGTTTGGCGAATGAATTACGTATATTGGAATTAGATTCGCAAGTCGAGCTACTTGAGCGTTTGCAATTATTGACCAATTTTGGCTCAAATGTCATTACTGTTGGTGGTGGATTAGGTTTTGGTAAATCTTGGTTAGCACAGCGTTATTTAGAAGCGTGGGCCGAAGATAAAAACCAATCGCTGTTGCTGTGTCATCCCAATCAAGATGACCAGCAGCGTCGAGCGACCATTCTTACCCAAATCGTTTCAGGCCCGTTATTTAATCCTCACGATACACTTTCTGACAGCTTAGCTCGTCTACTTGATGGTGGCGGTTGTGATGTGGTGATAGTTGTCGATGACGCTCATTTACTCTCCGAAACCTTAGTGTCCGAGCTATGGATGCTGGTATTAGAAGCACAAGCCAATCCATTGTGGACCATCAATGTCGTATTATTTGCACAAGCCAATAGCCTTGATGCTTTGCTGACCCGTTTAAGCTATGGACAAGAGCATAAACCTGTAGAGCTAGAGATTGAAGCGCTGAGCAATGAAGAAGCGGATCGCTTTTTTGAAAATCTGGTCATGCGTTATGTACCCGATGAGATGGAGCGCCGCGTACGCAACGCTTACAAAAAGGTGAAACGCGTGCCTGGGGAAATCATGGCATTAGGAGAGCAGAAAATGGAAAAAAGGATCATCATCCGTTCGATTATCGGTTCTCCTGTGCAGATCGCTGCCTTGGTTTTACTGCTTCTGCTCATCATTGGTGGTGGTTACTGGTGGCTATTTACCCAACCCTCACCCGATGAGCAAGCGTCGCAAATTACAGGTACACTCGAGCAGACGGTAATCCCGACGCTAGGGGATGCCTCTGCACCAACAGTCAATACACTTGATGATTCAGCAACTGACACCACCAATAGTGGGAAGGTGCTTGCGAAAAGTGACCCGAGTTATTTAGGTGCTGAAGATGATTCCAGTTCGTTACCACCCGATGTGATGGAAAGTTCAGAGAGCGTGGGCATAATTGACAGCGATCAGCAACGAGTGGTGATTGAGTCTGATGTTGTGGATGCGCTTTTGGAAGGCAATTCGACCAAAGCCGATACGTCACTGAGTAATAATGCACTAGTTGATGCACAAAACCGCACCGCGCAAACTGTGCCAGTAAGTGAGGCTGCCACTGCTGCTGCGCCAACGAAAATCACCTTCTCCTTTGCAAGAGAAGAACTCAAAGCCTTCTCGCCACGCAGCTATACTTTGCAATTAGCGGCGGTCAGTACCCTTAGTGAAGCGCAAAATTTTCTTAATACCTACGCGCTACAAGAGAAGGTGCGTATTTATCCGACAGCACGCAATGATGTGGAGTGGTACATCATCACCTATGGTAATTATCCAACCATCCAGTTAGCACGTGATGCCGTTGAAACCTTACCGAAAGCGTTGCAATTGCAAGGCCCTTGGGCCAAATCACTCAGCCAAGTACAGCGAGAGATTGATCGTGCGAAATAACGCTGAGCTTGACGCAAAAATATGTTACATTCCGCAGCCTTATTTCGTGGTTGAAAGATAGAGCAGTAAATGAAGAAGCAGCGTGCCTTTCTTAAATGGGCTGGTGGTAAGTATGGCCTAGTCGAAGATATTCAACGTCACCTGCCGCCAGCGCGTAAACTGGTTGAACCCTTTGTTGGTGCTGGCTCTGTGTTCCTCAATACTGATTTTGAACAGTATTTGTTGGCCGATATCAATCCTGATCTCATCAACTTGTACAACCTGATTAAAGATCAACCTGAACTGTACATCACCGAATCTAAGCGTTGGTTCACGGCCGATAACAACCGTAAAGAAGCGTATCTCGATATTCGTAAAGAGTTCAATAAAAACGATGATGTACTGTATCGATCATTGGCGTTTTTATACATGAACCGTTTTGGTTTTAATGGTTTATGTCGCTACAACAAAAAAGGCGGTTTCAATGTGCCTTTTGGTTCCTACAAAAAGCCTTATTTCCCGCAAGCAGAATTGGAGTTTTTTGCCGAGAAAGCCAAGAAAGCGACCTTTATTTGCGAAGGATACGAAGAGACGTTTCGTCGTGCTCGCAAGGGCTGTGTTGTCTATTGCGATCCGCCATACGCGCCACTCTCTACTACCGCCAATTTTACTTCTTATTCTGGTAATGGCTTTTCATTGGATGATCAAGCCTCATTGGCCGATGTCGCTGAAAAAGCCGCCAATGATCGTGGCATACCAGTGCTGATTTCCAATCATGACACTAAGTTAACGCGCCGTTTGTATCATGGTGCAGAACTTAACGTGGTCAAGGTTAAGCGCACCATTAGCCGTAATGGGGCAGGGCGCAACAAAGTAGATGAGTTGTTGGCGCTGTTCAATACAGCGGAATGCGAAGATTAACATTTCTCCGTTAAATCGGGTGTCGCGCTAGGATATCTTGGTCAGCTTAGGTAGAATTGTGGGCGAATTTTGTTCATCACGCATTTGCGGCCACTAGCCTAAGAGGTCAGGTATGAAAGATTTCCTAATTGCCCCATCTATACTCTCAGCAGATTTTGCTCGTCTTGGCGAAGATGTTGAGAAAGTGCTTGCCGCTGGGGCTGACGTTGTCCATTTTGATGTAATGGATAACCACTACGTTCCCAACTTGACCTTTGGTGCTCCGATTTGTAAGGCGCTGCGTGACTATGGTGTTACGGCGCCAATTGATGTCCACTTAATGGTTAAACCAGTTGATCGCATCATTCCTGATTTTGCCAAGGCAGGGGCTTCGATGATCACTTTTCATGTGGAAGCTTCTGATCACGTTGATCGCACATTGCAATTGATCAAAGAGCACGGATGCCAAGCGGGTGTAGTGCTCAACCCAGCTACGCCACTTGCGCATCTCGAATTTATCATGGATAAAGTGGACCTCATTTTGCTGATGTCGGTTAACCCTGGTTTTGGTGGACAATCTTTTATTCCGCATACGTTGGATAAACTGCGCGCGGTGCGTCAATTGATTGAGCAATCGGGTCGTCATATCCGCCTTGAAATTGATGGTGGAGTCAAAGTCGATAACATTCGTGAAATTGCGCAAGCAGGCGCAGATATGTTTGTCGCAGGCTCGGCTATTTTTGGCCAACCGAATTACCAAACTGTGATTGATGAGATGCGCGCAGAATTAGCCAAAGTGACGCGCTAAGCAAAAATACTCACTACAACAACGTCAATCATTACTAAGTTACATACTCATGACGCAACAAGGGGTTTTGTGCTCCTTGTCTATTATTCGGAAGTTAAGATGTCTTTAAGCTCAATTAAATTAATCGCCTTTGATCTCGATGGTACCTTGCTCGACAGCGTGCCAGATTTAGCCGTAGCCGCTGATCAAACGGTGCAATCGTTAGGCTATTCATCGGTATCAGAAATGCAAGTGCGTGATTACGTCGGCAATGGTGCAGATGTGCTGATCGCTCGCTCACTTAGCCAAAGTTTAACCATCAACCCTGATCTTAGCGATGAGATCAAAGCCACCGCTCGTGAGCGTTTTGATGAATTTTATGACCAAACTGGCCATAAACTGAGCCATTTATATCCCCAAGTGAAAGAAACCTTAGCGCAGCTACACAGCGCTGGGTTCAGATTAGCTTTGGTGACCAATAAACCGTCTAAGTTTGTACCTGACGTATTGGTACAACATGGTATTGAGCACTTATTTACTGATGTGATTGGTGGTGATACTTTCCCGATCAAAAAACCTGATCCAATAGCGCTTAACTGGCTATTGGATAAACATCAACTAACGGCTAAGGAAATGTTGATGGTTGGGGATTCGAAAAACGATATTTTAGCGGCTAAAAATGCGGGTTGTTATTCGTTTGGTTTGACTTATGGCTACAATCACGGTGAGCCCATTTCAGCTTCCAACCCTGATTACGTGGCGGACTGTATCGACCAATTGCTTGATGTGTTGCGAGTTTCAGCATAAAAGTTCACACAATGCGCTAGTAAAATACTCGTCAATGAGTACACTGCATAAACCGCGTTATCGCTAAATTAAGTATCACTTAGCGAATGAGCGCGGTTTTTTTCACAGACATTTTCAGTCTTATCTCATTTTAAGTAGCAAGGAAATCATCCCTATGAGCAAACCCATTGTATTGAGTGGTGTTCAACCGTCAGGTGAACTAAGTATCGGTAACTATTTGGGTGCTCTACGTCAATGGCAACAGATGCAAGATGACTATGATTGTCAATACTGCGTGGTTGACCTGCATGCGATCACGGTTCGTCAAGATCCGAAAGCACTGCATGAAGCCACGTTAGATGCATTGTCAATCTGTCTTGCAGTTGGTGTTGACCCTAAAAAGAGCACGCTATTTGTTCAGTCACACGTACCAGAGCATGCTCAATTGGGTTGGCTTCTCAACTGCTACACGCAGATGGGTGAATTGAGCCGCATGACTCAGTTCAAAGACAAATCAGCACGTTATGCGAACGATGTGAATGCGGGCTTATTCGGTTATCCGGTGTTGATGGCGGCCGATATTCTACTTTATGGCGCGCACCAAGTACCCGTGGGCAGTGACCAAAAGCAGCACTTAGAGCTTGCGCGCGATATCGCGACTCGTTTTAACAATATCTATAGTCCTGAAAAGCCGATCTTCACCATTCCAGAGCCTTACATTCCGCAAGTGAACGCGCGAGTAATGAGCCTGCAAGATGCGACGAAGAAGATGTCTAAGTCAGATGATAACCGTAAGAACGTCATCACTTTGCTGGAAGATCCAAAGTCGATTATCAAGAAGGTTAATAAGGCTCAGACAGATACTGAAACGCCACCACGCATCGCTTTTGATACCGAAAATAAAGCGGGTATCTCCAACTTGATGAGTTTGTACTCTGCAGCGACAGGCAAAAGCTTTGCTGAGATCGAAGCGCAATATCAAGGTGTTGAGATGTACGGTCCTTTCAAGAAAGATGTTGGCGAAGCGCTGGTTGCCATGCTGGAGCCGGTACAAGCTGAATACGCGCGCATCCGACAAGATCGCGCGTATCTTGATTCAGTAATGAAAGCGGGTGCAGAAAAAGCCTCGGCTCGCGCTGCGATCACCTTGAAAAAAGCATTTAAAGCGGTAGGGTTTGTCGAGCGTCCTTAGTTTTTTCTGCGACAATCTAACTCTTTTCTCATTAAATAAAGCTAGGTTTTCCTAGCTTTATTTTTTACTTCTGCTTAATAAAATTTGATCTTTCTCTTTGTATTGTAGGCTTAGGTCTACACTTTAAATCATAACCATGATGATGAGTTTTGAACATGAGACGACTGCTGTTATTAGGATTGATGTTCATCTGTAGTGCCGCCGCCGCAGAGCCAGTTCGTATTTGTGTTGGTGATGTGAATGTTTGGCCCCCGTTCACCTATTGGCAGGGGATCTCGTATCAAGAAAAAGCCGATTCCTTGACTGGCTCAGCCACAACGCTGGTGTTGGACGCATTAAAATCTCACAACATCGATTACCAGTTTTATTTTATGCCTTGGGCGCGAGTCCAGCATGAACTGACGCAAGAGCGCGGTCGCTGCGATCTGACATGGGATGCAAGTTATCGTGCAGAAAGGGCTGAGTACAGCTATTTTTCGGTCCCGCTTTATACGATTCAACTCGGTTATTTTACGCTGCCAGACAACCATGAAGATTTAAAAGATCCATCCGTTGATGGCGTATTATGCGGAGTTAATGGCTTTAATTATGAGAATTTTGCGCTGTCTAGAGAACCCTCTCTCTATTTAAATTCCGTACAGCAAGCGCTGAATATGCTGCAAAAAGAGCGGTGTGATTGGTTTGTGAGTGAAATTAAACCCATTTATGGTGGAATTCAGTTGGGTCTATATAAAATTGATCGGCCAATCGTTCATCATTTTCTCGCTAGAAACAAGCCATACCACGTGCAAGTTCGCCGTAGCTTAGAAAATTCGATGCCGCTGCTAAATCAGCTCAATGACTACTTTCTCGATGCGCAAAAAACCGGTCGCGCCCAGGCGGTCTTTGATCGCTACCTCTCTTTTAGCCAATCACAATAATCAAACTAAGGTGTTTGCCGTGTACGGAGCACCTTGTTTGCCTTTCTTTTTAGAAAAATAAGACTGTTCACCTCACGGCAATATCACTGTCGAAAACCCCCTTTACCTTCTTTGTTGAAAGTTTGCGCTTAGTTCAAGTATTTGCTCTAGCTATGCGATGTTGATCTCGATATGAATGGTGAATGTTTTTATCTTTCATTTAAAAACACAACACTGTACGCGCAAATGGAACCAATCCCCTTTATAAACGTGATTTACAACACCTTGCTTACCACTTCGGTTACAGAGCAGGGAAAGAGGTGAACAATGGAATCGACACGAATTAAACCCTTTGGCCGAACATTACTCGCTGCGGCGATAAGCTCCACATTGGCTGTATCAGCTCAAGCTGAGATTATTATTTCTCAGTATGTAGAAGGCAGCAGCTTCAATAAGGCGATCGAAATTGCTAACACTAGTAATGTATCCGTCAGTTTAGACAATTTCATTTTAGCGAAATCAAGCAACGGCGGTGGTAACTGGGATACACAGTTGCCCCTGACTGGGCGAGTGATTGCCGCGAATGATGTGTTAGTGATTTCTCATGCCAACGCCAATAGTGCTATCCAAGCAGTGAGCGATGAAAATAATGGCTCAGTAATTAATTTTAACGGTGATGATCCGGTGGCACTGCTAAACAGTGATGGTAGCGTGCATGATGTGTTGGGAGTGATGGGCGGCATTAACTGGGGCAAGGACACCACTTTAGTGCGTAATAGCGATAGCCTTATGCCCTCAGCGGCTTATCAAGCTGCTCAGTGGAGCGCGTTAGGCAAGGATAACATTGATGGGTTAGGCGCACTCGATGCCGTAGAGCCACCGGCTGAGTTTACCTGTACTCAAGAGGGATCTGAGCCCACCTTTACTTCTATTCAAGCCATTCAAGGCGAAGGGCAAAGCTCTCCTTTTATTAGTGGTTACCCTTACATCACCGACCAAGAATATTTTGTCAAAGGTGTCGTGAGTGCCGTTACCACAGGGTTAACTAAGGGTTTTTATCTGCAAGCGTTGGAAGATGATTACAACCTAAATACCTCTGAAGGTTTGTTTGTTTTTACCGATCAATCAAGCTCAAGTTTAAAACCGGGGGATGTGGTTTGTGTGAAAGGTAAAGTACAGGAGTATTACAACCTCACACAGCTTAAAGTCGAAAACAAGCAATGGCTAAAACAAGGTGAGCAAGAGGCTCCACAAGCGACCGCGATAGAGATTTTGCCTACCGATGAGAACTTTGAGCACACATTAGAGCGTTATGAAGGCATGTTGGTAAAAACCACCCCAGAGCTGGATATGCGTGTGACGCGAACCTTTGGTTATGACTATGCTGCTCGTCGCAATAACATGGTGTTAGCGCAAGGTCGTATTAACATGCAGCCGAACCAGCTATTCGCTGCGGGCTCTGAGCAAGCCAAACAGCAGAGCGTGGAAAACGCGCAGCGCCGCTTGTTTATTGAATCCGATGCGAAAGCCGCCGATGGCCAAATTCCGTACTACCCAGAGTTTGGTCGCAGTGATATTGATCAAAATGGTTCGACTGAAGATTACATCCGCATTGATGACAGCATCATAGGTTTAGAAGGTGTGCTCTCATACGGTTACAACGAATATCGTCTGATTGTGACCAATTCGCTCAGCCAAGAGAATTTCGTACGCAATGATCCCCGCAGCGAGAAACCGGATATCGATGAAGGCGATCTGCGCATTGCCACATTCAACGTGCTTAACTATTTTAACTCGCCGTTTGGCGGTGATGCAAATCAGCATGGCGGTAATCGTGGTGCCAATAACCTTGCAGAATTTGAACTGCAGCAAGCGAAGATCGTCAATGCGATTGTACGTTTGGATGCCGATATTGTCGGTTTGATGGAAATTGAGAATAACGGTTTCGGTGCAGGGTCGGCAATTGCGCAGTTGGTCAATCAGATCAACAGCCAGATCTCGGATAAGAAAAAACATTACCGTTTTGTCGCGATTGACTCAAATAATGATGGTGTGACCGATGAACTTGATTCTATTGGCACGGATGTGATCACCACAGGAGTGATTTATCGTGAAAAAGTGGTGAAGTTGACAGAAAATCGTGTAATTCCAATGCCAAGCCAACAAGCACCTGAAGTGTTGGATGACAAAGGCAAAGTGATTGAAGATGGTAAAAATTACCAGCGTGACACGCTTGCACCGACCTTCAAAGTTAAAGGTGGCAATGAGAAAATTACCGTCGCGGTTAACCATCTAAAATCCAAAGGCTCGGCATGTTGGGAAGATGCCGCACCAGTTGAACAAGGTGGGCAAGGTGGCAAAGATATTGATTTTCAAGGTGCATGTGAACACTTTCGTGTCGCAGCTGCGGTCGCTTTAGGTGAAGCGTTACAAAAAATCAAAGGGCATAAAGTCATTTTGGGTGATATGAACTCTTACGGTATGGAAGACCCGATGCTCGTATTGACGGACTACAGCCCAGAGAAGTATGGCAAAACCATCCGTGCGGCACGCAATACTTACCTTGCAGGTACTCCTCAATTTGGTGATGATGGCGCGTTGATTACTCACAATTATGGGTACTTTAACGCTGTGGCGATGAAACACCCAGAGAGCTGGAGTTACTCATTTAATGATGAAGTTGGCGCATTGGATCATTTGCTGGTCAGCAAAAGTTTGAAAGGCAAAGTGGTGGATGCGACTGATTGGCACATCAACGGCGGTGAATCGACACTGTTTGATTACAACGGTGAGTTCAAAGGTGATTTACCGAAATATCAAGATCATTTTCGCGCATCTGATCATGATCCTGCCGTGTTAGAACTGAATATTTACGGCGGGTCATTCGGCC
>AEZC01000026.1 GCA_000257205.1 Vibrio ordalii ATCC 33509
AAAACAGCAATATTCACTCTTACTTACTGCATATGCTTCTGCTAAGCCAGTAGATATTGTTGGAATGAACAGTTGTAAACGTTGGGCTGATGGTGAAGATGTGAATTCTATTAAGATAAAATAGAAGTCGTTCATTGGTGCGTTAAAAATTAAAATCGATAAGGGATAAATATGTCAAAAATAATCATACATCTTTGTTTAGTGACCTCGTTTTTTATATCATTTTCAATTCATGCGGCTTCTATTTCTAGTGGAGCGAGGAAAATTACTTCGTTAGGTGCGT
>AEZC01000027.1 GCA_000257205.1 Vibrio ordalii ATCC 33509
GGGGTAGATATTTAAAAATTCAATTTTGAGAATAACAATTTATTTGATTTATATATCAATTGGGAAGTTATCATGACCCATGAAGTGCGACATGACATACAAAATTGTCAATATAAAGTACATCTTGAGGGTAATCTATTCGCAACAGTGGCATACCAACAACAGGATGATGCGTTGTTTATTGTTTCGACTCGCGTACCGGATGAGCTTCAGGGTAAAGGATACGGGAAAATTATGATGGAAAGTGTATTACCGCAAATTGAAGCGCAAGGTTACACCATTAAACCTGTCTGTAGCTATGTTGTGCATTATTTAAATCGACACAGTGAATGGCAGCATTTATTGCATCGAGAGTCGTAGCATACAAACCGATTAGCTCGGTGCTGTGTTTACTTTTAATGTGACTGCGACCAGTGCATGATCAGTGCTGCAGTTATCCAGTTCATAGCTTGGGTTAACCAGATGCTGGTCAAGCACAGTGTAGCGGCTGACATCACCTTTCATTGTATGAGTAAAAGGGGAGAAATCCGCAGAAAGAAGAATATAGTCGAGTACGGACCCCTTGGCTCCGGCGTAATGAGTGGCTTTGCGAGGCTGCTCCATACTCTCGGTATGCAGATCCCAAGCATCGTAAAGCGCATAGCCAGCCAGCGGTTGCTGTGTTTCTGGTCTGCGGTATAAGGCCTGCGATAGTAGTCCTTGAAACTCCTCGTGATGTAAAGATTTATTAAAATCGCCCATTAACACGCAAGGTCGCCCAGTTTGCTTTTGAGTATTGATAATATATTGGTGAGTTAGGTTTGCTTCAAACCCTCGTTGAACAGTAGATTGCCAGCGTCCTAGCGTCTCTTGTTGCCATTCATCGATCAGGTTATGAGGTGCAGCAGAGGATTCTGCCGGACGCTGAGATTTAAAATGCACAATATAGACATCGATCTCCCCGAGCATTGGCAGGCAAAGCGTAGCGTGTAACGGTGTACGATTAAAGCAAAAAGGGGCAGCTTGGTTTGGCAGCGTGCCATGTACAGCGCTCACTTGGCGTAGAGGATAGCGAGAGGCTATCGCCACAACCGGATGGCTGTAGATGTATCCATCTTTGACGATCGGCTCATCAACACAAGCCACATACGGATAG
>AEZC01000028.1 GCA_000257205.1 Vibrio ordalii ATCC 33509
TTTATGATGCGCTTACCAACAATCTGATAAAAACGCTTTGAGCATTCAAAGTCTTTGGCGGGAACAAAAGACTTTATTTCTACCGTGTTAAGGTTTTCCATTTCAATCTCCATTTTCTAGCACTGTTTGTAGCCTAACGCCCTGTTAAGGTGTGAGCAACGCAATACCGAAGCTGAGCATACCACCTTAAACACTAAAACCAACGCATAGTAAAAATGCCACGCGTTGCGAATCACTCTTAAACAGTTTGTTAGGTTTTTGGGTGTAATTGTACTAAACACGCCAACTTTACAGAAATGACATCAGCAGATAAACCAGAAAGCCATGATACACCAGGGGTTAGATTTGCTGCTTGAGATATACCACCCGACGTTGTGTACTTGCTTGCTGTTATCCAACGTTTATCTTCCACAACGACTAAGTCAGGAAACCGTTGTTTCAGCTCAGGAATATCCTCCCAGTGAGTCGTAACAGCAAGTCCTTTCAGCAAACCGGCATTAGCTAATATGAATGCTCCGGTACAAACTGATGCAATATGTTTAGCGTGCTTATCCACTGATGCAACCCAATGAAGTACATTGGACTTATTCATTTCGTTCCTATGGACACCGCCAACAACGATTAATAGGTCAATTTGAGGGTGATTCTGAAACGAATAGTCGGGTAAAACAGTAAAACTACCTCTGGCTTTCACTGGTTCCAAGGTTTCTGAGACTAAAAATACATTCCAACTTCCAGCACCTAATCGTTTAGCTGTACTGAAAACTTCGAAAGGTCCTGAAAAGTCGAGAACTTCGGCCTCATCGTAAATATAGATACCAATGTTCATTACTGCCTCCATGCACATAACGCCCGCCTAAGGGGCTGACAACGCCTACAACTAAACTCAAACACAACAACCATAACCACCGCGGCTCATTGGGACTGGAAACGCCACGCGTTGACAGTCCCTCTTGAGGCGTTTGTTAGTTGCCCTACACCAACACCAGTGCTAACATTCGTACACACAACAAAGGAGCTCACCATGGATACTAGAATTCAATTTCGTGTAGACGAAGAAACAAAACGTTTAGCTCAACAAATGGCTGAAAGCCAAGGTCGAACTCTTAGCGATGCTTGTCGTGAACTCACTGAACAATTAGCTGAGCAGCAACGCAAGGCATTATCTCACGATGCATGGCTAACTGAACAAGTGAATCAAGCATTTGAGAAGTTCGACTCAGGAAAAGCAGTATTCATTGAACATGACATCGCCAAAGCACGAATGGCTGAACGTAAAGCTAAAATCCGAAATCGAGGCCACGCATGATTTTCTGGGAAGAAGCATCTCTCAATGATCGTGAGAAAATTTTCGAATTTCTCTACGACTTTAACCCAGCAGCCGCTGAAAAAACGGACGAGGTCATAGAAGCCAAAGTCGAAAATTTGCTTGAGCAACCACTAATGGGTGTTCAGCGTGATGGCATTAGAGGCAGATTGCTTATTATCCCTGAGATATCAATGATCGTTTCGTATTGGGTTGATGGTTCTAAAATTCGAATAATGCGTGTACTACATCAGAAACAAAAATTTCCAAACGACTGATTTGTTGCTGATTGGCAACTAACGCCCGCCTAAGGGGCTGGCAACGCACTACCACTAAACTCAAACACAACAACCGTAACCACCGCGGCTCAATGGGACTGGAAACGCTACGCGTTGACAGTCCCTCTTGAGGCGTTTGTTAGGTGAATTTACTCGTACACCCGCCCATTGTGTTTCAACCAACCATGAGCATGACGATTTTGAGGATCTTTATGAGTCCAGTGAAGAACCCCACCTTTTTTGTTCCATTCATATTCACCATAAAACTCAACACTATCGCCAACTTTCAAGTTCGGAATTCTCGGTGCTAAGTCGATGTTATGAGCAACCAGCAATGTTTGTCCGCTATTGAGCTTTAAGATGAATTTTTGATGCTTTGAACCATCGTTGTCATCAGGTAACACTTTCACTACCTGTCCGAATCCTTGAACTTGTATATCACTTTGTTGCGATTTATAAGCTTGTTGTAAAACGGCGTCATTGGCATGCAAGCCGACCGAAAAAAAGCTTGCGAGAACGAGCCAAAAAGCTAAAAACCATTTCATAAAACTGTCCTTGTTCAATCCACTGACCATTCACCTAACGCCCGCCTAAGGAGCTGGCAACGCATTACCACTAAACTCAAACACAACAACCGTAACCACCGCGGCTCAATGGGACTGGAAACGCCACGCGTTGACAGTCCCTCTTGAGGCGTTTGTTAGGTATTTATTGCTGCTGAACGTAAATGAGCCGATTTGTATCAAAACCACGCTCTTTCGACATTTCTATGAACTTGTCCAGAATGCCTCGTTCTACAGTCGGCGTTCTTGAAAGTAACCACAGATATTCTGTATTCAGCCCTGACACAAAAGCATAACTGTAGTTTTCACGGTCTAACTCAAACACTACGTAGGAGCCATAAAACGGGCCAAAAAATGAAACCTTCAGATAGCCGTCTGTTGAGCCATTCACAAAGTAAGCTTTGCCTTCCGCTTCCTTCCACTCACCTTTCTCTTCAGAATAACCACGATTAAGAACCGAAATACCACCATCATTTCGAGCACTGTATTCCGCAGTAACCTGACTTAAACCTCTTTCAAAGGAGTGATCGAGTCGAGCAACCTCGTACCATTTGCCTAAATAGTTGTTCAGTTCAAAATCCGACACTGGTTTTACTGATTCGGGCATGCCCAAGCAGCCATTCAATAAAACGGCGCAAAGAATCAAAACGATAGCTCTCATGATATCTCCAAATACCTAACGCCCGCCTAAGGGGCTGACAACGCATTACCACTAAACCCAAACACAACAACCGAAACCACCGCAGCTCATTGGGACTGGAAACGCCGCGCGTTGACAGTCCCTTTGAGGCGCTTGTTAGCTTCGTAGCCCATTGTTGAAATGCATTTTACGCAAAAGCATCACTCAAACACACGTCCAACACCAAAAGCTGTGAAGTGAGCAGCCAAAACTCGCAGCAATCAAGGTTAAGTTGGCCACTTACCGAATTTCCGACAAAGAAAGCGCGATTTCAGCGACAATGCAGCCTTTGTGAAACGAAACTTTCCGTGTGGAGCATCCAACAACATTGAAGCATCGAAACTTGATGGTTTTCAGCGACGTTGAAACTGCTGAGCATTCAACACTTTCTACCAAGTCAGAATCCGACAAACTCGAAAGCCAACTTGTGCAATTTGAACGCTAAAAGCTGATTTTTCAGAACGATTGAGTTTGGATTTTGATGATTCCAGCCTTTAAGAAGCTAACGCCCGCCTAAGGGGCTGGCAACGCATTACCACTAAACTCAAACACAACAACCATAACCACCGCGGCTCAATGGGACTGGAAACGCCACGCGTTGACAGTCCCTCTTGAGGCGTTTGTTATGTTTTATCTGTATGTGTGTGTAATTTGCCAAAATAAAAACCTACTACTACTAGTGCAATATTCCCTAGTTCATTAGGTATTTCATAGCCCATTACTGGCAATAAACACAATGAGCCCAAAACTAAAATAGCAAGAATTGACGGTATATTTTCAGTGAGTTCCTTAAAGTTACTTCTACCATTTGGAATAATCCAACGAACCAAACCACTTAGAATCAGCAAAACTAAAATAGGGCTTACAAGAGCTAACCCCTTATCTGCTATTGGAAGAACCTGCTGCCAAATTGTTAGTATCAATGACTTGATTTCTTCCGGTAG
>AEZC01000029.1 GCA_000257205.1 Vibrio ordalii ATCC 33509
ACCGATACCTCACAGCATGAAATAAAACAGCGTTGTGAAGAGACGCTCGGCGTCAGCCACGATTCGGCCGATATTACTTATTTCGCAGCAGACAATCGGTTCTCATACAATCATTCGATTTGGACTAACGATAAAAAAAATGCCGAACCCGTCATTAATAAAATGGTGACCATAGGTGATAGCCTTTCGGATACAGGCAATATATTTAATGCGTCACAATGGAAATTTCCCAACCCTAACTCTTGGTTTTTAGGACACTTTTCCAACGGTTTTGTGTGGACAGAGTATTTAGCAAAAATGTACGATTTACCTGTATATAACTGGACGATTGGTGGTGCAGCAGGACGTAATCAATATATCGCGCTGGAGGTTGTGAACGATCAAGTCCGCTCTTACCTAAATTACATGACAATGGCCAAACACTATCAGCCAGAAAATACGCTCTTTACCCTAGGATTTGGCTTAAATGACTTTATGAATTACAACCATGAAGTCTATGAAGTCAAAGCCGATTTTAACCGAGCAATGATTCGTCTTGTCGATTCGGGAGCTAAAAATATTATTCTACTCACCCTGCCCGATGCCACTAAAGCACCGCAGTTTAAATATTCAACAGCGGAAGAGATCGAGAAAGTCAGCGCAAAAATCACCGCCTTTAATGCGTTTATTCAGCAGCAAGCACTGTACTACCGCATGCAAGGAATAAATATCATCTTGTTTGACGCCCATAGCTTGTTTGAAAATCTCACCGCCAATCCACAGCAATACGGCTTTGAAAATGCGACCGATGCATGCCTCAACATCAATCGCAATTCAGCTTTAGATTACTTATACCGTCATAGCTTAACCAATGATTGCGCTTACCATAGCTCTGACAAATATGTATTTTGGGGCGTCACGCACCCTACCACTGCGATTCATAAATTAATTGCCGATGAAATCAGTAAAAACTCACTCGCGTCATTTCAATTTAAATAAGCCTGACCTTAGAGACAGCACGCAAAGTGCTGTCTCTAGACTCAAATAGGCATCGCGGTAGCGGCTTTCACTTGACGCATGGCGAGGTGGGCAGTGTTTAGGATTTGTGCGTGGGTGGCGAATTTGCATGCGCTCGTCAGCGCGGGATGGGTTGCCAGTAATGTTTTAATGAAACACGATCATTCGCAACATTACCGACCACCCATACATTAAAAACGAAGCACATCAAACACATCAAAAACGAAGCGCTAAGCGGTCATATCAGCGATAGCAAATTTCTGCCCAACGAGCCAAACCAGCAGTCACTGAACCAAAGTAGTTACCGCTGACAACGGGTACGTGGGGCAGTTGCTGCTCTACCGCTTGGCGTAATATTGGAGAACGAGCAGATCCGCCCGTCATAAAGATAACATCCGGCTTTACGCCACCTTGTTCAACCGCTTCTTTGACCAATTCCACCATTTTCGCTTTAGGGGATTCAATGGCGTCGATCATTTGCTCACGCTCAATTTGCACTTCGAGCTGCTCAGAAAGAAGATCAAGCACCACCTGACATTGCGTAAGATCAGATAGAGCAATTTTTGCCTCTTCTGCACGGCGTACAATTTGATAACCAAGCGTTTCAAAATAGACTTTCAGCAAACGCGCCAACTTTTCTGGTTGCTGCGCCTCTTTGTGTAGCAATTTCAATGCTGCCAAGTTTTGCTGAGCATAGAAGTCACGTTGTGCTTCCACGTTGTTAATTGCAATCGGGTTCCAAAACTGCGTGATCGGCATATCAATGCCAGCAATGGCTTTACTTCCTAATCCAAAAGAAGACATCAACTGTTTTAAAGCAATATAGATATCAAGATCATTGCCTCCGACCCGTTGGCCACTATGCGCAAGCAAACTCGCGGTACGGTCGTCACGCCCTCGCCAACTCGGCCCCATTTTTAGCAATGAACAGTCGGTGGTTCCACCACCGATATCAACCACCAGTACGGTTTGATCTTGCACCAGAGTCGCTTCATATTCTAAGCCCGCCGCAACGGGTTCAAACTGAAAACTGATGTGCTGAAAACCGGCGCGTTTCGCCGCACGTTGTAAAATAGATTCCGCTTGTCGATTGGCCTCTTCACCACCTCGGCCATGAAAGTTAATAGGACGACCAATCACAGTATCTTGGATGGTGCGCTGAAGGTGCTGCTCTGCATTGTGCTTAATATTGACCATCATGGCGCACACCAAGTCTTCGAAAAAACTGACCTGCACATCACGTAAACCTGCCGCACCTAGAAATGATTTAGGGGATTTAACGTAATAAATATCGCGCGGATCCTGCAGATAGAGATCAAGCGCCGCTTGGCCAAAGGCAATGTCTTGCGCGGCAAGTTCAATACTCTCTTCTCTATTCACATTGATCGCGCGGCGAAGTACTTGCTCACCAACTTTATCGCTTGGCGTAATATTATGATGACGGAACAGATGCTCAGAAATGGACTCTCGCGTCGGGGCGCATATTGTCGAAGGAATGTAGTGGCTTTTACCTTCTATGGGTAACAATGTTGGCTGCCCATCTTGCATCATCGCGACAGAACAGTTCGCCGTTCCATAGTCAAAACCAATAAACATCGCTACCTCCTAGCATCAGAAAAAGGCCGGCGATCCTACCTTATGATTTTCACAAATACTATCCCCAAACTACTTGGAATGTCTGGCGAGAAAAGACATGGATTGGTTTACACAAGCCAAGAGACGAAAAAAGACAGCAGCAGGCAGCCCACATAAGCCATTTTAATCGCCTTGATATGTCGATAGTGGATAAGACAAGGTGACAAGATAAACAACGGGATCAGGACAAAAATGGGGTTCATACTGAATAGCCAGCTTAACAATACAACAGAAAGTGCATAGTAGAAGAGCCACGAATTTGGAACCGACAACTTTTTGCCAAGTCCCACTATAAATAATAATGCAGCAAGTAAAGGTAACATCATTAATCACACCTTTATGATATTAATTCTCATTTACATCAAATATTAGTCACAGTTCAGCGCAAAAGCAATAGAAAAACTAGGTACATTATCAGACACCAAGAGCCATACTCAACATAGGCATTGGAACCGTCTTTCATTTCTCTTTACCCACCCAAATAATGATTAGTTTTTCTAATTCAAATCATAGATTTTTATCTTGCTCAACTTCACACTTTTAGATTGATAAAAGCGCCTAGCCTCACTAATATCTCGCGCCGAAAGAGCGATACTTTTAACGCTGGCCATTAGTTTCATTATTCATATTAATTATATTTCGTAGTTGCACCATTGTGCAGGAGATAGACCATGTCCGCATCGTTTCCGTTAGTGAAACTCACATTTTTAATTGCGATTTTGACCGCTGTCGGCCAAATGACACAAACGATGTACGTCCCGTCCATTGGCCATATGGCGGGAGAGTTTTTAGTTTCTCCTGCATCACTGCAGGCGGTCATGGCATGTTATTTAATCCCTTATGGACTATCACAATTTGTCTATGGTCCATTGTCAGACCGTCTAGGACGCAAACCGATTATTATCGCTGGGTTGCTGATTTATATTGCAGGATCGCTACTCGCATTATTTGCTCACCAATACGATTGGTTTTTGGTCGGTAGTTTTATTCAAGGGCTTGGCATTGGGTGTGGTGGCGCAATGTCTCGAACCCTTACTCGAGACTGTTTTTCAGGAGCAGAATTGCATAAGGCCAATAGCCTAATCAGCATGTGCGTTATTTTTTCGCCACTCATTGCTCCTGTTCTTGGTGGGTACTTAACAGAAAGTTTTGGCTGGCGCTCTAGTTACTTATTTTTATCCCTATTCGCGATTGCGGTGGTGATCACTATGATGACGAGTATGGTAGAAACATTGCCTAAAGCGGCTCGCAGACAAGAATCGGTTGCAAACAGTTATCGCTATGTGCTGAGTGACAAACGTTTCCAAGGGTATTTAATTTGTCTCGTGGCGACTTTCTCTGGCGTCGCGGTGTTTGAAGCCGCTGCAGGTGTATTACTTGGTGGCGTTTTGCAACTGCCTGCCACCACCGTCAGCTTATTGTTTGTCTTACCGATCCCAGGTTATTTAGTTGGTGCGGCGCTATCGAGTGTGATTGCGTTGAACTTCAACGAAAAAAGCGCCTTGTATGTAGGGTTGGTAGCGATAGCATTGGGCTCATTGGTGGTGTTTGTTCCTGGAGTGTTGGGACAAACCAGCGCATTGACCTTAATCGGTGGCGCCACCGTCTATTTTCTCGGTGCGGGCATTCTATTCCCCGCAGCCACCACTGGAGCGTTAACACCACTGCCTTACCATGCAGGAACAGGGGGTGCTGTGTTAGGCGGTATGCAAAACCTTGGGGCTGGTTTAGCCACCCTTTTGGCCTCAGCGTTTCCAGCTCATGATCAGATGCCACTTGGCGCATTGATGCTGTTGATGTCTGTGTTTGCTGTGGTTGGTTTGATTCGTGTTTACAGTAAACATGACCCATCAAATGAAATGCCATTGGCTGTTTAATAAACTGTAATGAAGAAAAAGCAGACAGGCCACCGCCTCTCTGCTTTTTTATTTGCTTTTTTTATTTTAGACGTAACACAGGGTTCAAAAACTCAATATCATCATCCAAACAAAGCCTATCAATTTTAGTCAACTCTTCAGGTGTACTTACAAGAAATAATATCCATATCCAACGCATGAACTGCCGCCAATGACTCGACTATTTTTTAAGTGTAGTCAATAAGATGTCATTCACACTTCCCATGTGGCATCTATACTCAAATTATCACTCAAAAAAATGAGAAGCAGGATGAACAAAAGCCGAACATTTAATGAAAGCATTAATAACCCACTATCGAGTCGTATTGGTCGCAGGATCATTTTTTTTCTTGTCATTTTGAGTGGAGCGGTCACCCTGATGACAACGTTAGCACAAACGTATTTCGACTATGACAGAGAGTTCGATGATGTGGCTCAGCGTCATCACGAAATAGAATTCGTCCATGCCGAACTGCTTGCCGCTTCTCTATGGAATTATGATCTGGTAGCACTTCAACAGCGTTTAGATGGTTTAGTCAATTTGCCTAAAATTGATTATTTGGAAATCACGTCTGGCGGTTATAAATTCAGTGCCGGAGAAAAAGTGACGGAGCAATTAGTCGCACACCGTTATCCAATGCTTTATATCAACCCAAGAACGGAAGCCAAAGAGCAGATTGGTGAGATCTACGTTGAGTCTAATGCCCAAAAAATCTACAACTACTTAATCAAGCAGTTCCTACTGATATTGGTCGTGAACGCGATTAAGACTGCCTTTATTTGTTACGCTATTTTGATGATTTTCCATGAGAGCGTAAATCGACGAGTTTTTGCTATTGCGAAGTATTTGCGTAAATACAACCCTCGCCATCCACCAAAACCACTAAAACTTCCCCATAAGAAATGGATTATGGGGCATAACGATGAACTCACTTGGCTGGCCGATGAGACCAATAAAATCACCGGAAATGTAACTACGCTGTACAGCAATATAAAACTTGAACAAGAACGATTAGCCGATTTTACAGACGTCTCATCAGACTGGTTATGGGAGACGGATAGTTCTGACAGGTTGATTTACACTTCCGAACCCATGCGTCAAGCTTTAGAGATCAGTGAAAATAGCAAGCCACTACTTTCAGAGATTGACTCACTGAGAGATATGGAGAAATTACTCCAATCCATTACTAAACACTGTTCGTTTTCAATGTGTGAAGAGACGATTATCATCAATGATTGTAAGCATTATTTGATGTTTCAAGCGGTAGCACGGTATGAGGAGGATATGTTTCTCGGGTTACGGGGCACAGCCATTAATATCACCGAGCTAAAACTGGCTCAGCTTGAACTACAAAAACTCAACCAAAACTTAGAGCGTCAAGTCACAGAGCGAACTCGTGATTTGGAAAATAGCATAGAAGAATTAAAAGCCACGCAAACACAGTTGATTGAATCTGAGAAATTAGCGGCTTTAGGTGGTTTAGTCGCTGGGGTCGCGCATGAAGTCAATACGCCATTAGGCATCGCGGTGACCGCAAGTTCGGTGATAATTGAGGTCACACAAGAGCTAAATACCGCCTTCGCCAATCAAACGCTTACAAGCCAGCAGTTTTCTGAATTGATGCAGAGAATGAATGAAACCAACACTATGCTTGAGAGCAACTTAAATCGTGCTGCCAAACTGATCCGAGACTTTAAACAAACAGCGGTCGATCAGGTATCTGAGAGTCGCAGTCAATTCTCGATCCACCAAGTATTAAGCGCGTTGATTGCTAGCCTACATCCGGAAACTAGGAAAATTCCAGTCATCCCACAACTAGAGGGAGATGTCGGGCTCACAATGAATAGCTTACCTGGCGTCCTCACTCAAATTGTCTCGAACTTAGTCATGAATAGCGTTAACCACGCTTTCAGTGAGGAGAAAAATCCGATAATAATCATTACATTCCGACAAGAAGGGCAGAATATTCTCTTAGAATATAAAGATAATGGCTGTGGCGTCGAACCAAAACTGCACCATAAAATCTTTGAACCCTTTTTTACCAGCAAAAGAGGCCGTGGCGGGTCAGGGCTTGGTTTGAATCTTGTTTTTAATCTAGCGACTCAAAAACTACAAGGAAAACTAGATTTTAGTTCTAATGTTGGCCAAGGTGTTCATTACGTTTTTACCCTGCCTAAGGCCCTTGAACTTGTTAATAATGATGCTGCAATAAATGTGCAGTAATAATGGATAGAAAGTAATAATAGATAGAAAGTAAAAGGGTCAAGGTTGCCAATCATCGTAAGGAAGGTGAATAGAATCATAGAGTATTTGCAACTCACCACTCTCTTTAAGTTTATCAATCATTCTTGTTAAATAATCATCAATCCAATCACCTTTAGGCCCTTTGGGAATGATAAACACATCCTCATGGTCATAAAAATGCTGGCGATAAATATTTGTCAGGTTTAGACTTCTTAGAGCAATGTCGGCTTCTTCTTGTGCCCAAACAAATCCATCAATACGACCAGAAGATAGTTTAAGTAATGATGTATTGATACTATTAGAATAGAACGCATCACTGGAAAAGGCATATCATCAGGAAATGCTTCGATTATATAATGATTAGGGTTCGTCCAAAGCTGATCGACGCTAAATGGTTTATCCTTATTAGTGTAAAGAACAGAGGCGACTAAACCAAAAGAACGACTACTAAACCGGTAAGCCAGTTTGTCATCCTGATCATCCACTCTAACCGCTGGCAAAGCAAAATCAGCTTGACCATTCACAACACCATAGATAGCACGATGGAGTGGATAAACATGAATAATAATATTTACATTAGGATCAATTACATCAATACGTCGTACTAAATCAACAAAAGGCCCAGTACCATCAGCATTAATCAACCCAGGAATTTCACCCAAATGGGCAATAATTTCATTCCTAGATTGTTCTTTTTCTTCTGCATTAATAGAAAATAAAATAGGAAAGAAAATAAATGATGCATATATAAAAAATCGATTGCAATCCATTAAAACACTCATAACAACACCTATAGTTAATAAGTAAATAAACTTAATCAGGATACTGTTCACGAATAGCGTATGCGCCCCATGATCCCACGGGGCGTTTTAGTGTGAGAAGTTCCAAGGAAGCAGTGAGTTGATATCAGGGTATGCGCCCCATGATCCCAC
>AEZC01000030.1 GCA_000257205.1 Vibrio ordalii ATCC 33509
CTCTATTCCAAAAATATTTGTATGTGTACCATTCAAATGATTGGGCGCATCTGTAGATATTTGAGGCGGTTGAATATCTTTTATTGCAGAGAAGGCTACCGGCCATTTCTGATTATGGGACGAATAGATCGATTTGGCATGAAGTGGCATAAAAGCAGAAGACTCAAGAGGTAACTTTACTCCTTGCGATTGGATGCTCACACGATTTAACACCATCAACGGTTTTTCTTTAAGAAGCGAATTTTCACTATGTCCGTACTGCTTTGTATCCTTTAACACCATCAACGGTTTTTCTTTAAGAAGCGGATTTTCGCTATGTCCGTACTGCTTTGTATCCTTTAATACCAATGATGATGTCTCTTTTGTGACAAGAGGCTGTGCGGCACTTTGTTTTGCGTTCGCTCCCGTCATTCTAGTTTTCCGGTCAATACTCTGAGTAGCATCGGTTGGTGTTTGAGGCTTAAGCGATATATCTCCTTGCTGGACTAACATTGTATTCGCGGTCACTTCGGGAGCTACCTCATCACGATGTCTTTTTAAAATATCTTTCTGCTTCTTTTTACCCTTAGTTACTGTGCTTTCACCAGCAAGAACCGGTTTGAGATCGTCTGTAAATTCATTCAGTAGATCCTCAAAATGATTATCTTCTGTCGCCAAAGTATTTAATGAGTTCTGATTAAGCTTATTTAACATTCTTTCTCATACCTTAACTCTTCTCTGATCTCATGAAGTGCATCTTTACGTTTTTCAAGACGTCGTTTTTCAGCTTCAACTTGCTCTATTTCAGAAGCTAAATCCTCTGCTTTTTGTCGAGTGACCGACGCATCGAAAAAAACCGATTCAATACTGGTTTTTATACTCTCTCGACGCATAAAAAGACGGCTCAACGCATTCGTTTCTTTTACCACAGCCAAACTTTTTAGCTCTTGCTGTAATACCTCAATACGCTGCCAATATTCGTCTATATGCTCTTCCAGTTCTTGGCTAAGTTTTCTCAGCTTAACCAAAATCCTCTGTTGTTTATTAATTCGAATATCAATGATCTCAATAATCTGACCAAATTCTTTCCATCGCTTCGAGTGTTTCTTCATATTCAACACCTTCAAAACCTTGTTTTAAAAACTCCATAATTACTGGGTAAAGGTCAATTGCCTTGTCAGTTTCTAAATCATTGCCTTTTTCGTATTCTCCGACTCGAATCAATAGCTCAACATTGAAATAGCGATATACCATATCTTTAATTTTTTCCGATAATCGAATGTATCTTTTATCTTGAATCTTATTTTGTAGACGACTTTTGCTCTTTAATACATCAATCGCTGGGTAACGTCCTGTTGAGGCGATAGTCGTTGAATAAACAAGATGGCCATCAATTAACGATTTCACTTCATGAGCAATAGGATCATCGTCGATTTCTTTTTCAATCAAGACGGTGAAAATACCTGTCACAGAACCGTGAACTGAGTTACCACAACTTTCGACCAAACGAGATAATGCAAGCGACACACCAATTGGAATGCCACCTTTAATTGGTGTCCCATCCAGCATGGCTTGCGCACGAGCAAAACGAGTCAATGAATTAAAATAAATCACCACTTTTTTGCCCTGCGCCATAAAATGGCGAGCAATGGATACGGCAACTAAACCAGAACGCACTTTTTCTAAGGGATTTGCTTCTGATGTGGAGACCACAGTGATTGATTTACGAATGACTTCAGGACCAATCTCTCCCTCTAAAAATTCAATGACTTCACGCGCTCGCTCGCCAATCATGGCAAAAATAACAACGTCAGCTTCCATGTTATTCGCCATAATGGATACCGTTGTTGTTTTGCCGGCTCCCGCGGGAGCAAATAAACCAACACGTTGCCCTTCACCAATAGTAAAAAGGCCATCGATAATCTTAAGTTTGGTCGGAAAAGCCGTTTCGATAGGCGCTCGCATCTGTAGTGGGATTGGCTCAACAATGATCGGTAAATCAATAAATTCACCAGGCTGAGTCAAGTAATCATCACCATAGAGCGACTCTCCGTAACAGTTGATCACTTTTCCCACTAACGCTTGTTCATTGAGAGGGAAACAGAATCGGCGCGGTGTTATTTCTATTCGTCCACCACGCTGTACGGCACCGGGCTGAAGTAACTTTATCTCCACTCTTGGTTGAGAAACTTTCATCACTTCACCGCGAATTTTTTGCCCTGTAACAGTATGAATAAAACACTCTTGACCGACAAAGGTATTGATAGATACATGGCAGACAACCGTATCTTGATACAATTCTTTTACCTTAAAAAAGTGCTGTAGCATTACTCAATCACCTCAAATGAAACCGACACATAACGTTTGACTTTATGCTTTTTCTGAGAGGTATTTTTGAACAGTTCTCCGAGTAGAGGAATACTCGAAAGCACTGGCACACTGCTCGTTATCGATTGAGTGGCTGTATTATCAAACCCACCGAGAATCACCGTTTGATTTGGCTTAATATAAACTTCCGTTTCTAACGATTGTGAACTCACTTTAGGCGGCTCACTTTTCTTG
>AEZC01000031.1 GCA_000257205.1 Vibrio ordalii ATCC 33509
TAATGCTCAATTATTTAAAAATAAATGCTTTACTTTGATTGAGTACCATGCGATTATTCGTTCGCTCTGTTGAACAGGGTTATTAATGTAACAAGTAAGCCAAAGTTCCCTTTCAGATTCAATTCAAAGTGTCCTCTAGTTTCATGGTCTCATTTAAATAATTCGTCTCAAAGCAACACCTGTATTTTAAAATTTTTTATTTTTATAAGGGACATAATATGTCTAACACTACTACTGGCACTGTAAAATGGTTCAACGAAACTAAAGGTTTTGGTTTCATTTCTCAAAGCAACGGCGGTCCAGATGTATTCGTACACTTCCGCGCTATCGCTTCTGAAGGTTTCAAAACTTTAGCAGAAGGCCAAAAAGTATCTTTTGTTGTAGAACAAGGTGCTAAAGGTCCTCAAGCTGCTAACGTACGTGCTGAATAATTTCGCATGAATGTGTGAGCGTTGGCACCACGCCAGCGCTCTTATTTTTACCTAGATTATAAATTTTTTACCTAGATTATAAATTATAGTTATCAACGTTATCGCTCAAACTTCTGCTCCGTTCCCTCTGCTTATCCCGTTCGAACATTCAGCCATTTTTGCATAAACCGTTTTGAAAATCCTATTTCTATCTATGTAATATTTTCATTTTTACAAAGGAGATCTACTATGTCTCGTACAACTGGTAGAAAGCGTTTTTGGTTTGCTAAATCTAAAGCAACACAAAAATTACGCTCACTATGAATATTCATTTTAATATTAAACATTGCTCTTGGAATGCGACTATTCATCAACTTAATAGTGACATATTGACACGTCATATATTAAGTCAGATAAATTGCAATTTAGACACTCTTCATCTCAATTTTATTTATGATGAAGAATCTTCTCAAGGAAAAATATTGAATGCTGATGACAAGCTCATTGGCCATTTTAATATCATCGATTAATACCCAAACACTTTAATAGCCGCCGTTAAAGTTATTTGGGCATTATTCACTTATCTCAGTTTTGCTAGCACTATTTTCTGATCTAATTCGTTGTGATAGTCTTTATAATCTAAACCTACTTCAAAGATGAATTCTGTCACTAAAGTGCGAACACAATCTACCAGCTCTTTCGCATTCCACGGTTTCTCAAAATACCGATTTACACCTGCAGTGTTAATCGCATTGATCGTATCTGTGTGTGTTGCTTGCCCTGTTAACAAAATTTTCTTTGTTTTCTTAAATCTGGAATCTGCTGCGACCTCGGTTAATAATTCGACTCCCGTCTTTCCTGGCATCACATGATCTGACATCAGCAGCGCAATATGCTCACCTTGTTCGTCAAACTCATCCATTAGATCCAATACTTCATAAGCCGATTCACAATCTTCAATATTCAACCAAGAAGTGAGTGGTTGAAGATCTTGCAATATCGCACTTAATACTTCCCTTTGATCATCGACACAAATGATATTAAGCTTCTCCATAATCGCTCTCCGTGGGTAATTTAATTCTAAATATTGTTCTTTTATTGTCACTTTTGAGTACGACATTTCCACCATACCCAGAAACAATGCGTTTCACTATTGATAACCCTAGCCCCAAACCAAACGACAAGCCTCCTTTTTTGGTGGTGAAGCTTGGTTGGAATATTTTCCGTCTAGTGGCTTCGTCAATTTCAGGACCATTATTCGCAATGGTTACCAATATACGTTGTTTACTTAATTTAGTTTGTATCTCTATCATTGGCTCTGCTATGTTGGCCATCGCATCACAGGCATTTTTGATGATGTTTACCCAAATTTGTACCAGCTCTGTCTGAGATCCTTTAAATAAGGGTAATGCAGTTGGCCTAATACGGACACTGACACGTCGTAAATCACTCTGTAATAGTGCCAAAGCTCGATTGATCGTATCGTTGATATCGAACTCTTCATCTTGAGTAATTTCAGTTCGGCCCAGTTGTTTTACTGATTTAACAATGCCAACAGTATGTTTAGAGGCCAAACGTAAATCATGAAAGTCACGGCCCATTTGCCAATAACGAATCGCTAAATGTGGATTTTTCAGCCAGTGCGAAGATAAGTAGTCTTCTGGAACCGCTTTTGCCAAATCTCTTGCCACATTTTTAGGCAGGGCGTATTGCTTTTCGAAAAGAGCACCTCGCCTTCTGGCTTCGCTTGATGATACTTTCTGGCCATACATCAGACCAAAATCGAAAAAGAGGCTAGCTTCAGGATGAACCTCTTCGAGCAGCTCCATGAACAGTACTTCTAATCGCTCAGATTTGCTACTCACTACCCCGATGGCATTGTTCAATTCATGAGCAATGCCCGCCGCTAACTGGCCCAAGGTCGTCATTTGCTCAGCCGAATATAACCTTTCTAATGCTTTTTCTTTTGCCACAGCTTCTTGGGTTGCGCGTCGTTGACGGCGGGACAATTCATTGACGATAACGGGTGTAAATTGGGCGGTTAATGGCCCATAATGATCTTCTTCTAACACTGCCGTAGTCCGGTCGATCCAAGCAAGCTCTACCGTAGATTCAGCCACCACTGTTGAAGAAGCTATCCATTCACCAGAAAAAAAACTGTGCACTCCGATAAAAGCACCTGCACCGGCTGAAAAAACTTTTATCCGTTTATCACCTTTTTCATTGTAATAGCCACTCAATTCTCCCGACCATACGAAATAGAGTCGATCATTATAGCCTTCTTGCTCAATGACAATACTTCCCGCAGGCAGTTTCACCATCCGTTCCGGATGGCGAAAATAACGATCAATGAGTGCAACAAGTCTTTTATCCGACATCATGCTGCCTAACCAATATGACCAACCGCATGAAGTAACCAAACCATGACAAAACTGAGTAGCACCCCAATCACACCGAGGATGGCACCTACTTTAGCCATTTGGTTACTCTGAACGTGTCCGGTAGCATGCGCTAACGCATTAGGTGGTGTACTGATAGGCAATGACATACCAAGTGATGCAGCAAAGGTAACCACGAGAATCAACGTGATTTCTCCACCGAGTGGAGTAAGCGAAGTCATTGAAGCACCAAGCGCGGCCATAATCGGCATTAATAAGTTCGCGGTGGCGGTATGTGACATAAAATTGGCCATAATGAGACACAAAAATGCCGCACCAAATAAGACCACGTAAGGTGAATACTGCGCAAAAGGAATGCTGTTCACCACTAGTTGCGCTAACCCCGTTTTGTCTAATGCAAGTCCTAGCGCAATACCACCAGACACTAACCACAACACATCCCAAGAAATGTTCTTTAGATCTTCTTTGTTGATGATGCCAGTAAGAGAAAAGACAGCCACGGGTATCAGCGCAACGGTATAAGAATTCATACCATGGGTTGAGCCCATCAACCAAAGAAGAATGGTTAGAGCAAAGGTGACATACACAATAATGGCTTTTGGTGTTTTTAAGAATTTACCTTTAATGGTCAATTCAATTTTTTGTTGCTCTGCTTTAAACATGGCGCTAATCAATACCCACGCGAGTGCCATCATTATGATCACAAACGGCACCCCAAAGAGG
>AEZC01000032.1 GCA_000257205.1 Vibrio ordalii ATCC 33509
GTGGGATCATGGGGCGCATACTTTCTTGGTACTTGTTGGCTCTGAAACAAACAAAGGGAATTTGCCTTCATCTAGATTCGCGCGAACCTTATCTATGATACTGACATCGTGATCGTCATTGAATGTGTGCTTCTTAATTATAGTTCCGGTGTCATAGAGATGAAGGCCTCCATGTACGAAAAAGACATTCTGATCTGATCGATTTTCCCATGTAGTAAAACTAAACCCATCACCTGTACGGTAGCCCGTTGGTTCAATCTCAGTTTTATTGACTATCCAGTAAAGCAATAAGTCGTAGTTGAGAGTGAAGATGTTTTTGAATTCTAGGATGAATGGTTTAGCTTTTTCGTATTGTGCTACTGAAACATGACTTGATCTTTCTGGATGAGTATCAGAAATTGAATCAATTAATGAATTCTTTAGTTGCTCTTGGTCTGTGCTGATTTCATCAATTTTTACAGCATCAATACCATAAGTTTCGCAGATAGCTTCGGCAGCCTCTAGAGCACGCATTACTTGCTCGAAATCGTATGTGTCGAATTTCGTGAAAATTTCCTTTATCTGTGCATCACGAACGCCAAAATCCGCTCCGTGAAGCAGGTTTTTATAGTTGAAAATTGCATGATCCCATGCTTGTGAGAAGCCGTTACCCAGTAGGACAGACGGCTTTTTATTGTCAGGCACACGCTTATTCATCGCGTCTTCAAAAGATTGTAGTGGCATAATCTAACTCTCCTTACGTGAATTGATATGCAACTATACCCTGTTGATTTCCGCTATTCTATATACCTAGTTCACAGAACCAACCGATGGAGCGCGTCTTACATTTTACTTTTCTATTAGCCTAAGTATCGCAAAAACATGTACTGTGGCTTGTTCTTATATTGGCACTGACTTGGAATGGGGCAAAACTGTTTTAGCAAACCCCATCTATCATCATAAATGACATACTCCCAACGCTCACAAAACTAATTCCCTCCCCTTTAAGGGGGAGAAACAGAACCATTATGAGCTTCTACTTTAAAGCATTAAATGGCATAAAACTAAGTTGTATTAATTAACCGCACCCCCTCAACTGAGCCAACCCATCCAGTCTCCTGCCCTACCTGCACGCAATTCTTATTGAGGGAAATTGCGCCACTCTCTTTTTATTTGCATAACAAATGTGTTTGGTTAACCTATCAAACCTAACTATGATGCATGGCGATTTTTCACAGCATAACGACAGAGAAACATTAATGAACAAAAAGAGCATCACCGCTTTGGTAGGGATAGGCCTTTTATCGATAGGCTTACTTTATCTATTTTGGGGACGTGAGTTTATCGCCCAAGACCGCTGTTTAGATGCGGGAGGTGCCTACCAGCAAGCAACGCAAAGTTGTGATCACAGCATGGATGATATTGCCTACGATGCCTTCGATGGCGTGATCTACCGTGGAGCGTTGGATGGCAAATCCGTCACCTTGGAGATCATTGGTCACGGAGATGGCTATCGGATGTCTGTTGATGGGCTGGTGACGCTTGGGGAACTCAATACAGAACGTGGCTTTGAGCAGGATGATAATGCATCACTATTTATCCTAAATTGGCGCAAGCCAGAAGTAGAGCAGATAAAATTTGTCAAGCTATCCAATGATCATCAGCGTTTAGTTTTGGTCGATGTTGGTGGAAGCCTCGATACTAGAGCGATACTTTCTGCACCAGAAACCACCGCTACCCCGCGTTAAACTCCCCCCTCAAATAACATAAAATAAGAAAATAAAAAAAGCCCGCTTAATTCAGCGGGCAATGAGGTTGTCTGTAGGTCTTAGACCTACTGATTTATTATTTTTTAACGCTTATGCTAAGTGTGCTTTCACTTGCGCGTGTAACTCTTGCACTGACGTGACTGATGACTTCGCATCGGCCGTATGAGACATACAGGTTGCAAAAGCAGCATTCAGTGTTGTGGTGTAGTTGACTTTTTGTGCCAATGCACCACGACGAAGAACCTTAGAATCTTCAATCGCTTGACGCCCCTCGGCTGTATTAATGATGTAGGTGTATTCATTATTCTTAATACGGTCAAGAATATGAGGGCGACCTTCATGCACTTTATTCACCAAACGTGGGTTAATACCGGCTTCACCTAAAATTACGGCGGTACCGTGAGTAGCATCAAGCTGATAACCTAATTTCACCAGTTTCGACGCTAAATCAACCACACGCTGTTTATCACCTTCACGTACAGAGAGCAGAGCTCGGCCGCCTTCAGGATAAACATTACCGCAACCTAATTCCGCTTTTGCATAAGCTTCAGCAAACGTTGCACCCACGCCCATCACTTCACCCGTTGAACGCATTTCAGGGCCAAGCAGTGGGTCAACACCAGGGAATTTATTAAATGGCAGAACCACTTCTTTCACTGAGTAGTAAGGCGGGATGATCTCTTTAGTAAAGCCTTGTGACTCTAGAGACTGCCCTGCCATCACGCGCGCGGCAATTTTGGCAAGCGGTGCGCCCGTTGCTTTTGACACAAACGGTACAGTACGAGCGGCACGAGGGTTAACTTCAATCAGGTAAACTTGATTATCTTTAACCGCAAACTGCGTGTTCATCAAACCGCGAACGCCCAATTCAAACGCCAGCTTCTCAACTTGTTCACGCATCACATCTTGGATTTCTTGGCTTAACGTGTAAGCCGGTAGAGAGCAAGCTGAGTCACCAGAGTGAACACCCGCTTGTTCGATGTGCTCCATGATGCCACCAATAACGACACGCTCACCATCACAAATCGCATCGATATCGACTTCAATTGCATCATCAAGGAAACGATCAAGCAGTACTGGTGATTCGTTAGACACACTGACCGCTTCGTTAAAGTAACGACGCAGATCTTGTTCGTCATAGACGATTTCCATCGCACGGCCACCAAGAACGTAAGACGGACGTACCACCAGCGGGAAGCCGATGTCTTTCGATTTTTCAATCGCCTGTTCCATCGTAGTCACTGTTGCGTTTTCTGGCTGCAGCAGACCTAAACGCTCAACCGCTTGCTGGAAACGCTCACGATCTTCGGCGCGGTCAATCGCATCTGGGCTAGTACCAATGATAGGCACTCCAGCGGCTTCAAGGGCACGAGCCAATTTCAGCGGTGTTTGACCACCGTATTGCACGATGACGCCTTTAGGTTTTTCAACCCGAACAATCGCCAATACATCTTCGAGTGTCACTGGTTCAAAATAGAGGCGATCGGAGGTGTCATAGTCTGTTGAAACCGTTTCAGGGTTACAGTTAACCATGATGGTTTCATAACCATCTTCGCGTAGCGCGAGTGAGGCATGAACACAACAGTAATCAAACTCGATACCTTGACCAATACGGTTTGGACCACCGCCGAGCACCATGATTTTGTCTCTATCGGTCGGTTGTGCTTCACATTCGTCATCATAAGAGGAGTACATGTAAGCCGTATCAGACGAAAACTCCGCCGCGCAAGTATCGACACGCTTGTAAACCGGATGAATATTATATTGGTCACGCATACGACGAATTTCACTTTCAGCCACGCCAAGCAGTGAAGAGAGACGCGCATCCGCAAAACCTTTGCGCTTCATCTTGCGTAGAACATCCGCATTTAAGCCAGCAAAACCGCCCGCTTTGACTTCTTGTTCCATTTTGACCAGTTCTTCGATTTGTACCAAGAACCAGCGATCAACGTTAGTCAGGTTGAAGACCCCATCCACAGACAAACCAGCGCGGAAAGCATCTGCGATATACCAAATACGCTCAGCACCCGCTTCTTTCAGCTCATGGCGAATTTTAGTCAGTGCATCTGGTGCGTCTAAATCAACCATTTCGTCTAGGCCGTTTACGCCAATTTCAAGCCCACGCAGTGCTTTTTGCAGCGATTCTTGTTGGTTACGACCAATCGCCATCACTTCGCCCACCGACTTCATTTGCGTGGTTAAGCGATCGTTAGCACCGGCAAATTTTTCGAAGTTAAAGCGAGGGATTTTCGTCACAACATAATCAATAGTTGGTTCAAACGACGCTGGGGTTGCACCACCAGTAATGTCGTTCATTAACTCGTCAAGTGTGAAACCTACCGCCAATTTGGCCGCAACTTTGGCAATAGGGAAACCCGTCGCTTTCGATGCAAGAGCCGAAGAGCGAGAAACACGTGGGTTCATCTCGATGATCACCATGCGGCCATCTTTCGGGTTGATACCAAACTGTACGTTCGAACCACCCGTTTCTACACCGATTTCACGCAGTACGGCTAGCGATGCGTTACGCATGATCTGATATTCTTTGTCAGTTAGCGTTTGCGCAGGAGCTACCGTGATCGAGTCACCCGTGTGAATGCCCATTGGGTCAAAGTTTTCAATCGCACAGACTATGATGCAGTTGTCCGCTTTATCGCGAACCACTTCCATTTCGTACTCTTTCCAACCGATGAGTGATTCATCAATCAACAGCTCGTTGGTTGGCGAAAGATCAAGGCCACGACGGCAGATCTCTTCAAACTCTTCTTTGTTGTAAGCGATACCGCCGCCGGTTCCACCCATGGTAAATGAAGGGCGAATAATGCAAGGGAAACCCACCATCTCTTGAACGCGGTAAGCTTCTTCCATCGTTTTTGCCGTATCAGCGCGAGGACAAGCTAAGCCGATTGACTTCATCGCTTTATCAAAGCGAGAACGATCTTCCGCTTTATCAATCGCATCAGCCGTTGCGCCAATCATCTCAACGCCAAACTCAGCCAGAACACCATGCTTTTCCAGCTCAAGTGCACAGTTCAATGCGGTTTGGCCACCCATGGTCGGTAATACCGCATCTGGGCGCTCTTTTTCGATGATTTTACGCACAACTTCCCAATGGATAGGCTCAATATAAGTCGCATCGGCCATCTCTGGGTCAGTCATGATAGTGGCTGGGTTCGAGTTAACCAAAATCACTCGGTAACCCTCTTCACGCAGGGCTTTACATGCTTGAGCGCCAGAGTAGTCAAACTCACAAGCCTGACCGATTACAATCGGGCCAGCACCTAGAATTAGAATACTTTTAATGTCAGTACGTTTTGGCATTGTCTACTACTCCGAATTACGCTGTGTGCTTTTTAATTAGTTCAATAAAATGGTCAAACAAAGGGGCGGCATCGTGCGGACCTGGACTCGCTTCAGGGTGTCCCTGAAAGCTAAAGGCTGGCTTATCGGTGCGGTGAATTCCTTGTAGTGAACCATCAAAGAGCGATTTGTGCGTTGCACGAAGTGTGACTGGCAGCGTTGCTTCATCAGCAGCAAAACCGTGGTTTTGTGCCGTAATCATCACCACATTACGATCCAAATCTTTCACTGGATGGTTCGCGCCGTGGTGGCCAAATTTCATTTTTACTGTTTTCGCACCAGATGCTAATGCCAAAATTTGATGTCCTAAACAGATGCCAAAAATAGGCAGTCCTTTCTCTAAGAACACTTTGGTTGCTTCAATCGCATAAGTACATGGTTCTGGGTCGCCAGGGCCATTTGATAAAAAGACACCATCAGGTTTCAGCGCTAGAACTTCTTCAGCCGAGGTTTGTGCTGGTACCACAGTTAGGCGGCATCCTCGGTCAACCAACATACGGAGGATATTGCGCTTTGCACCGAAATCGTAGGCAACAACGTGATAGGGCAACTCGCTGTCATCTTTCGCTTCAGGAAGTCCACCTTCGAGCGTCCACGAACCTTGTTTCCATTGGTACGCTTCTTTTGTTGTAACTTCTTTCGCAAGATCCATTCCTTTTAAACCGGGGAACTCTTTGGCTTTTACCAGCGCCAATGCTTCATCTAAATGGTCACCTGCCATAATGCAGCCATTCTGAGCTCCTTTTTCACGCAAAATGCGCGTTAGCTTGCGCGTATCGATATCGGCAATGCCCACAATATTTTGTGATTTAAGGTAGTCAGAAAGGGAAAGTTGATTACGGAAGTTAGAAGCGATAAGAGGGAGATCGCGAATCACAAGGCCTTGTGCATGGATAGAAGAGGATTCTTCGTCTTCGGAATTGGTTCCGGTATTGCCTATGTGGGGGTAAGTAAGAGTAACGATTTGTTGAGAATAGGAAGGATCAGTGAGGATTTCTTGGTACCCCGTCATCGAGGTATTAAAGACGACTTCACCAACGGATATTCCATCAGCGCCAATGGATACACCGTGGAACACCGTCCCATCTTCTAGGACTAACAGTGCTGACTTACTCAAGACAACCTCCAGAATAAAAATGCAAAAAATATAAATTAAACTGCAAATTCGTCTTCCTTAAGGCTACAAAATAGCGCCATAGGGGGATTTAGACAAATTGGCGGTATTCTAATGACCACCATGATTACTGTCAACATTTCATAATAAATTAAAGCAACATTTAGAGCATTAGAGATTAAAAGCGAATCTAAGGCAGCAAAAAGATATGTTTATTGATTAAAAAGAGGAGAATGGAGGAATTATCATGAGCAAAGTGAGATCCCTTGATTCATTTTAGGCAATAAACGGCAAACAAAATCACGCAAACGTTAATCAAGCAGAGAACAAGATGAATTTTAGGCATCTAAAACAAAAATGGAGGACCAACCCACCAAAAGATAACAAAAGTAAGCCGATAAATTGAAAATAATGAGAGATAATTAAATCAGAAAAAAGAGAGGCAACAAGGATGCGCCAGTAAATACTGACGCATAATTATGTAATTAAAGATCGTTCAAGCCTAACACATCAGCCATGCTATAAAAACCGGCAGGTTTATCAGCAAGCCAAACCGCCGCTCTCACTGCACCGTTGGCAAAAGTCATGCGATCCGTCGCTTTATGGGTAATTTCTACACGTTCGCCAATATCCGCGAACATCGCGGTATGCTCACCCACGATATCGCCAGCACGAATCGTAGCAAAACCAATCTCATTTTTAGTACGCTCACCGGTAATACCTTCTCGCGCATAGACGGCAACGTCACTCAGTTGGTTACCCATAGCATTAGCTATCTCCTCTCCCATACCAATTGCGGTTCCTGATGGAGCATCCACTTTATGACGATGGTGGGCTTCAATGATCTCGATATCACAGTAATCGCCCATCACTCTAGCCGCTTTTTCAAGCAGCTTGAAAACAAGGTTAACCCCAACGCTGTAGTTAGGAGCCATGACAATCGCAACCTGTTGTGCGGCAGCATTGATTTGTGCTTTTTCAGCATCAGAAAAGCCAGTAGTGCCAATCACTAGCTTCTTACCGTGTTTTTTGCATAACTCAATATTGGCTAAGGTGCTCACTGGCGCCGTAAAATCGATAATGACGTCGAAGTTCTCTACGGCATTTTCTAGGTTATCCACCAAGGCGATATCAAATCGCCCTTCACCGCATAACTCACCGATATCAACACCAACCAACGAGGACTCAGGACGCTCTGAGCCCGCACCCACTCGAGCATGGTTATTTTGATAAGTGGCTTTCACCAAATTGCGGCCCATTCGACCCGCCGCTCCTGCAATCGCAATTCTCACCATTGCGTTATTCTCCATTGTGACGACATCAGCTTAAGCTTGCATCGTTTCTCTTCATTCAAGGTGTTTCTGTAAACTATCAATATTTGCTTGTGGTGGCTAGCGACTTAGGCAAACTCTTTCATGACGCGCTCAACGATAGGCGTATTGGCTTCAGGAAATGAATAGTTTGCCAACTCAGAAACCGCTACCCATTCTCCTTGCTGCCCTTCTTTACCATACGGCTGATGATCAAATTGTGTCACGCAAATAAAATCAAAAGTTAAGGACTTGTCTGAATAGTCAAACTCAAGGTATTGGTAAGGAGATTGCTCAGTAATATGAATACCAATCTCTTCATCGAGCTCGCGGCAAATGGCTTGTTCAATCGTTTCGCCCGCTTCAACTTTGCCGCCAGGGAACTCCCAAAAACCGCCTTTGTGAAGATGATCTGGTCGTTTGGTAATGTAAATTTCTGATTTATCGCTATTAAAAATAATAGCCGCAACAATATGAACGCGTTTCATAAAGACTCCGATTCGGCGACTTCCCAACCTAGAAAATAAAGATGAGAAATATTGAGTTAAAAAAAGAGTCGCCTAAGCGACTCTTGGGGTGATCATTCAAGGGATAAGTTGATCTGTCCGTGGCACTGTTTGTACTTTTTACCGCTACCACAAGGGCAAGGCTCATTACGACCGACTTTACGCTCTTCACGAACCATAGGCTGGTGTCCTTGATCTTCAGAAGCTTCATCTGCAACCGAACTGTCGGCACTTTGGTGCTGGAACTGTTGGCGACGCGCGGCTTCTTCCGCCTGCGCTTGACGCTGTGCTTCCATACGTTCAACTTCTTCTTGCTGTTGTACGCGTACCTTAGACAAGATGGTAATTACATCAGTTTTCAAAGAATCCAGTAGCTCTTCAAACAGCTCAAACGACTCACGCTTGTACTCTTGTTTTGGGTTTTTCTGCGCGTAGCCACGTAGGTGAATACCTTGGCGCAAGTGATCCATCGCCGCTAGATGCTCTTTCCACAAGGTATCCAGAGTTTGTAGCATGACTGATTTTTCAAAGTTACGCAGAACCGAAGCCCCGACCGTTTCCTCTTTTTCACGATATACGCTAACCGCTTGTTCAAGAATACGTTCGCGCAGCGCTTCTTCGTACAATTTATCATCAGCATCTAACCATTGCTGTAATGGCAGCTCTAAATCAAAATCGTTTTTCAAACGATTTTCCAACCCTTTAACATCCCACATATCTTCGAGCGATTGTGGCGGAATGTATTCATCAATAACGGAAGTCAAAACATCTTGACGATTCTGCTCAATCATTTCGCTGATATCGTCTGCTTCCATGAGCTCATCACGCAGCTCATAAACTACTTTACGTTGATCGTTAGCCACATCATCGTATTCAAGAAGCTGTTTACGAATATCAAAGTTACGTCCTTCGACTTTACGTTGCGCTTTTTCGATCGAGCGAGAAAGCATCTTACTTTCGATCGCTTCACCTTCATCCATACCACTTTGGATAAGGCTTGCCATACGATCTGAGGTAAAGATACGCAGCAGTGAATCTTCCATCGATAGATAGAAACGTGAAGAACCCGCATCCCCTTGACGACCAGAACGACCCCGTAACTGGTTATCGATACGACGAGATTCGTGGCGTTCAGTACCAATAATGTGCAGACCACCAGCGGCTAACACTTGGTTATGAACCTCTTTCCACTTCGCTTTGATCTCATCGATCTGCTCTTGTGTTGGATTCTCTAGCTGCTCAATTTGTGCCTGCCAGCTACCGCCCAATACGATATCTGTACCACGACCTGCCATGTTAGTCGCAATCGTAACGGCCCCTGGAGTACCAGCTTGCGCTACAATTTCAGCTTCTTTTTCATGGAATTTCGCGTTAAGTACGTTATGTTTCACTTTAGCTTCTTTTAACGCATTAGAAAGCAATTCAGATTTCTCAATCGAAACCGTACCAACTAGCGTGGGCTGCCCTTTCGCAACACGCGCTTTGATATCTTCAATGATCGCTGCAAATTTTTCAGCTTCAGTGCGATACACCACATCTGGCATATCGTTACGAACCATAGGTCTATTGGTTGGAACTACCACGGTTTCCAAACCATAAATCGATTGGAATTCAAACGCCTCAGTATCGGCAGTGCCCGTCATACCAGAAAGTTTTTCGTATAAACGGAAATAGTTTTGGAAGGTGATCGACGCAAGAGTCTGGTTCTCGTTTTGGATTTTAACACCTTCTTTCGCCTCGACAGCTTGGTGTAAACCTTCAGACCAACGGCGACCAGGCATGGTACGGCCAGTGTGCTCATCAACGATGACCACTTCACTCTCTTCTGTCACGATGTAATCGACATTTTTCTCAAATAGCACGTGCGCACGCAATGCGGCATTGACATGGTGTAGCAAACTAATGTTGGCTGGTGAATAAAGAGTATCGCCCTCTTCCATCAAACCATTTTTCACCATCAACTCTTCAACAAATTCTTGGCCCGTTTCAGTAAAATGAACTTGTTTTGATTTTTCATCAACCGTGTAGTGACCATCACCACGATACTCTTCAGAGTCTTCTTTATCTTGCTTTTGCAGAAGTGGAATGAGGGTATTAATGCGGATGTACAACTCAGAACTATCTTCGGCAGGGCCTGAGATGATCAGTGGCGTTCGCGCCTCATCAATAAGAATTGAGTCCACTTCATCGACTACGGCAAAGAAACGTTCACGCTGTACTCGATCTTCTTTACGGAAAGCCATGTTGTCGCGTAAGTAATCAAAACCAAACTCGTTATTGGTCCCGTAAAGAATGTCCGCTTGATAAGAAAGTTTTTTCTCTTGTGGTGGCATATTCGGTACGTTAATGCCGACCGTCATGCCTAAAAATTCAAATAGTGGGCGGTTTGTTTCTGCGTCACGCTTAGCAAGATAATCGTTGACAGTAACAATGTGCACGCCTTTGCCAGGCAAGGCGTTGAGATACGCAGGCAAAGTTGCGGTTAACGTTTTACCTTCACCAGTGCGCATTTCTGCGATTTGACCCGCGTTGAGAACCATACCGCCGATCAACTGTACGTCGAAGTGACGCATACCATATACGCGCTTGGATGCTTCACGCACGGTGGCAAATGCTTCAGGAAGTAATTGGTCTAAGGTTTCACCTTGCTCTAAACGTTGACGAAACTCAACCGTTTTGGCTTTTAGTTCTTCATCCGTGAGTGCTTCAAAAGTAGGCTCGTAGTTGTTGATCTCTTTGACAATTTTTTTAAGGCGGCGCAGCGTTCTGTCATTGCGACTGCCAATAACCTTTGTCAGTAGCTTAGTTATCATGTGTCAGGAATCTCTCTTTATTAGATCGTTTTCGATCTACTCTTAATGCCGTCAGTCTCTACCAGTTTTGAACTAAGGATACTGAGATAAATCATGTATCACAGATATTGTGACGGTGAGGTTTATTTTCAAGGTATTAAATAATTATGTAACGCATAGTGTAAGGAATTTTTGCAGCGACAACCAATAGCAAAACTGTTTGTTTGAAGCACACTTAATATTTTTACGCTTTTTGAGCACTGTTTAAGCAATAAAATCGATTTATTACTATACGCATCCTAGGCACCACAATAGAATTGAATGGCAACTTAAGAGGGAGACTCCATGCGCGATCACCGTCCCACGTTAACCAAAGAGCTGATCAGCGATTCATCTCTAAAGAAAATACAGCAACATGCCACCGAGATCCTCGCTTTAAATAAAGTGCTCAATAAGTTGCTTCCCAAAGGAACGGCCGATCATGTCCGAGCCGCTAACATTCGCGGCGGTCACTTAATCGTTGAAGTGGCCAGTGCATCGATAAAAATGAAGCTTGATTATGACCGATTACACATTTTGAATCAGTTACGCAACCAAGGATTTGCCAAATTGATCAGCATTGAGCTCAAGATAAACCCAGCGCTCTATCGTAATCGTGGTATGAAAGAAGAAAAAGAAACGGTCGCGCGCCCACCACTATCTGAAAATACGGCGCAAGCATTATTGATGGTGGCGAGTAGCGCTTCCCCTAAAGTCAAAAAACGTTTGGAAAATTTGGCGAAATTGGCTAGGCCCAAATAAGCGTCATCGATGAATCAACCTAAATAAAAAGGCCAGACAATTGTCTGGCCTTTTTATTTAAACATTGCGCCTAAGCGAGAACCATATTCGGTTCAGCAAACGCTACTGGAGAGCCAACTTCTTCTTCAAAAGTAGCCCATTCCCACGCCTCTTGGTCGGCTAAGACTGCACGCAGTAGCTGGTTATTTAAACCATGGCCTGATTTATAAGCACGGAACTCACCCACAATGGAATGACCACACATGTACAAGTCACCAATGGCATCCAATACTTTATGAGTGACAAACTCATTGGCAAAACGCAAACCTTCTTCATTAAGAATACGGTATTCATCTAATACGATGGCGCAATCAAAGCTGCCACCTAAACAGAGGTTTTGCGATTGTAGGTACTCAATGTCACGCATGAAACCAAAAGTACGAGCTCTTGAAATTTCCTTGACGAAACCTTGCGAGGAAAAATCAAACACCATGCGTTGCTCATCAGAATCGATAGCGGGATGTTGAAAATCAATCTCAAAATCCATACGAAAACCGTTATGAGGTACAAGTTCTGCCCACTTATCACCATCTTCAAATCGAACTGGTTTCTTAATTCGAATAAAACGTTTTGGTGTATTCAGCGTTTGAATACCTGCTTGTTGCAGCAAGTAAACAAAAGGACTAGCGCTACCATCCATAATCGGAATTTCGGGTGCGTCAACTTCGATGATAACGTTGTCGATTCCCATGCCCGCTAATGCTGCATTTAAGTGCTCAACGGTAGAGATACGAATACCTTCATCGTTGACCAAAGCAGTGCATAGCATGGTATCGCGAACAGATTCAGGATCCGCAGGGAAGTCTACTGGTGGATTGACATCAGTACGGCGGTAAATGATCCCCGTGTTTGCAGCAGCAGGGCGAAGCGTTAATGTGACTTTACGACCAGAGTGTAAGCCCACCCCAGTTGTTTTCACTATTTCTTTCAGAGTTCGTTGTCTGATCATCTACTTGCCTCTATGTCAGTGCGACAAAACACGGTCGGTAAAGCACCGACCGCAAATGCTACCATAATTTTGAACAGTGTCAAATTATGTCTAATTGTTAATCAGCCTGACGACGTAAAAATGCTGGGATATCAAGATATCCATTTTCCTTATCTGCTTTCGGTGCCGTATTTTGACTTGCACCGGAAGAAGATGAAACAGTTGACGACGATGCTGATTGCGGTTTCACTTCTGCTCTTTCTCGCAAAGGCTGTGCCGTTTTTTCTTCGATTTTCGCTGCTTGTTGAACCATTTGTGGCTGAACTGCTGGTGCGACTTTGGCTTTACCGCCTGCAACTAAAGTGATGTCTGGCTTTTTCTCATTACCAATACCCGTTGCAACGACAGTCACGCGAATTTCGTCTGCCATATCAGGATCTAACGAAGTACCGATGACAACTGTCGCATTGTCAGACGCAAACGCCTTAACAGTATTACCGACGGTTTCAAATTCGTCTAGTCGCATATCCAAACCAGCGGTAATATTGACCAACACGCCACGAGCGCCTGCAAGATCAATATCTTCCAAAAGAGGGCTAGAAATTGCCATCTCTGCCGCTTCTTCTGCACGATCTTCGCCGCGAGCCACTCCACTACCCATCATAGCGTGGCCCATTTCTGACATCACAGTACGTACGTCAGCAAAGTCCACGTTAATCATGCCTGGGCGTGTAATCAGTTCAGCAATACCTTGTACTGCATTTTTAAGCACGTCATTCGCGCTTGCAAAGGCTTCGAGCAAAGTAATACCACGACCTAATACTTTCAGTAGTTTTTCATTAGGAATGGTAATCAAAGAGTCAACGTGTTTTGACAACTCTTCAATGCCTTGTTCAGCAAATGCCAAACGTTTTTTTCCTTCAAAACTGAAAGGTTTCGTGACAACCGCTACGGTTAAGATACCCAGTTCTTTGGCAACTTCTGCAATAACAGGAGCTGCACCAGTACCTGTACCACCGCCCATACCAGCTGCGATAAACACCATATCGGCACCCATCAGAACTTCTTTAATTCTTTCTCGGTCTTCTAGAGCTGCATCACGTCCAACTTGCGGGTTTGCACCAGCACCCAAACCTTTAGTGATATCACCACCAATTTGAATGACGCTACTTACGCTTGTTTTACGAAGTGCTTGCGCATCGGTATTGACACTGATGAATTCCACGCCTTCGATGGACTCACGCACCATGTGTTCAACAGCGTTACCGCCACCACCACCAACTCCAACGACTTTAATTACAGCATCGTCAGACATTTCCATCATCGGTTCAAACATGTGTTATCTCCGTTTTCCCTGCAACTCAGGTTAAAACTCTTTTTGTATCCAGTTACGCAAACGACCAATTAAGCTCGACATGGATTGGCGTTTCGGTTCGCTGTATTCCGTGTCGTCATTAATTTGGCTCTCTTTCGCATAATGAAGTAAACCAACCGCCGTAGAATGATACGGCTCTTTTACGTAATCTGTAAGGCCACTCACCTCTAGAGGCTTGCCTACGCGAACTTGATTGCGGAAAACGCGTTCCGCACACTCAACCAAACCTTCAATTTGCGCAGCGCCGCCAGTTAAAACAACACCAGCCGCTAAATGGTGTTTAATGCCATTTTTGCGCAATTTGTCTTGGACAGTATCTATAGTTTGGTTAACTAATCCCATTAATTCAGTGTAGCGAGGTTCAATCACTTCCGACAAGGTTTGTCTTTGTAAACTTCGCGAAGGTCTCCCTCCTACACTTGGGACGTTAACGGTATCATCCTTGCTTACCAACTCACTCAGCGCACAGCCATATTTTACTTTAATCTCTTCAGCATCACTGACTGGTGTGCCAAATGCAAAAGCAATATCACTGGTTACTGCATTTCCCGCATAAGAAAACACTTCCGTATGCCGTAATGCACCACCAGTCCAGATAGCGACATCCATAGTGCCTGCGCCTATATCAATCACGCACACACCTAATTCTCGCTCATCTTCAGTGATAACCGCATTACTTGCCGCTAAGCCAGAGTAAACCAGTTGTTCAACTTTTAAACCACAGCGTTCTACCGCTTTGATAATATTTCTCGCCATATCATTATGACAAGAAATAAGATGCACGCTCACTTCCATGCGTACACCTGATAAACCAAGCGGGTTTTTAATTCCCTCTTGGTAATCAATCGTAAATTCTTGAGGAATGACGTGCAATATTCTTTGCTCTTCCCCAATCTTTATTGATTTGGCGGTATGAATCGCTCGATCCATATCCTCTTGAGAAACTTCTTCATCTGAAATAGTTCCCATGCCTTTTTCAATACGGCTCGCAATATGTCGCCCAGATAGAGAGAGAAACACATTACTAATTTGGCATTCCGCCATTAATTCTGCTTGGTCAACCGCTCTTTGGACAGACTTAACGACCGATTCAAGATCGTTAACTCCCCCTTTATCCATCCCACGGGATGGGCTGGTACCAGCGCCAATAATATTAATTTGACCGTCAGGCAGTATTTCGCCAACTAAAGCTGATACGGTAGCAGTGCCTATATCAAGACCAACAATAATGTTGTCATCAGCGGTCTTAGTCATTTTTACTCTCTTGTGCTTCTTGTTCAGGGAACCAACCTATTGCGGCTCCTGTATCATATCTAAGATCGATATAGCTCACTTGTTCAGTTTTATTGCCTAAATTCTTATACAGTGAAATAAAACGAGCCACTCGTTCATCTAGTGATTCTTTGCCTAACTCTAAGCGAATACCATTATCTAATATGATTTGCCACGCTCGGCGATCATTGAGTAACAGTGACGATATATTTAAGTTTAATAATTGAAACTTAGGGTTCGTTCTCTTCCAAACATTCAATACTTCTTGGCTAGTTCCTTGCGGGCCATAAAGTTTGACTCTTTCACCGTTCAATTGACCAATATCGCCATTAAATACTGTGCCATATCCATCTAACAAAGCGTTGCCATTCCAAATCGCGACTGCTCTATATTCTGTCAGAAACACTTTTATAGTGTCAGGCCACTGTTTACGAATCGATGCATGGGCTACCCACGGAATAGCCTGTACGCTCGACTGAAGTACATTAATATCTTGCGACATAAAAGTACCGATATGATCCAACTGAGCAAAAGCGCGCTGTACATCTAGCGAAGATACATATTGCAAATCACCTTGTAGTACAATCTTTGAAAGCGGTAGCCGCTGTTCGTCCCACATCCAACTGAGTGTTGAATAAACGAGTGAACTTATCAGCAGCAGCACTACAAACAAAAAAACAACACCAGAGGCGTGATTTTTTATGAGTGGCGAACGGGAAACAGCTCGGCTTTCATCGAACACATTCATTAACAAAGCCTGATGTTCCTGTTTTCAAATCGCAATCTCGTGCCCTATTTGGTTTGCAATAGAGGTAAAAGCACTGACTTTAACCTCCGGATTATACTGAGGTCGTTGAAAGTATCAAACATTGAAAGTAAGAAATCTGGACTGGATACCATGTTATTCAATATTGATACACAAATAAGCGCTCTAAATTAAATCTGTTGCATTTTATTGACATTCAATTCGAGAGCCGCTAGATGTTTCGCCACCTTGCCGATATCGCCGGCTCCTTGCGTCAACACAAGGTCACCCTCTTGTAATACATTAGCTAAAACTGAAGGTAGCATCGCACTGTCAGGAATAAAAATAGGATCAATTTTACCGCGACTGCGTATCGTTCGGCACAGCGATCGGCCATCGGCTCCCGCAATCGGCTTTTCTCCTGCTGCATAGACATCGAGCATGATCAGCACATCGACTTGCTCCAGAACATTGGCAAAATCATCATACAGATCACGAGTACGGCTATAACGATGGGGCTGGAAAATCATCACTAGCCGTTTTTCTTGCCAACCGCTACGCGCCGCCTTAATCGTCACTCCAACCTCGGTTGGGTGATGACCATAATCATCGACAAGCATGACAACACCATTGCCCGTGTCAAACTCACCAAGATGATCAAAACGACGTCCAGTGCCTTGGGTGCTCGCCATCGCTTTTAAAATCGCTTCATCGCAAATATCGTCTTCTGTAGCTACCGCAATAGCCGCGGAGGCATTAAGTGCGTTATGACGGCCTGGAATATTCAGCGTAATATCCAGATTGGCTCGCCCCTTTCTGACGACAGTAAAGTGGCCTTGTTGCCCCTGCTGATGGTAATTATTGATCCTGACATCGGCATCATCGGCAAAACCGTAGGTGATCACTTGACGGCTGATGCGTGGAATGATTTCCCGCACAACAGGATCATCAATGCATAATATCGCCTGACCATAGAATGGCAGATTGTGTAGGAAATCAACAAAGGTTTGTTTAAGCGTTTCAAAATCACCGCCATAAGTGTCCATATGATCCGCTTCAATGTTAGTCACGATACTGACCATAGGCTGAAGATGAAGGAATGAAGCATCACTTTCATCAGCTTCAGCAATTAAAATGCGACTTAAGCCTAAACGCGCATTAGTGCCTGCGCTTTTGACTAGCCCGCCATTAACAAACGTCGGATCTAAACCAGCCTCAGAATAAATTTGCGTGACCAATGCTGTTGTTGTCGTTTTTCCATGCGTCCCAGCTACCGCAATACCGTGACGAAAGCGCATTAATTCCGCCAGCATTTCAGCACGACGAACAACCGGAATACGTCGTTCACGTGCCGCTTTCAGTTCTGGGTTTAGCTCATTGATTGCGGTAGAAACTACCACCACGCTGGCAAGTTCAATATTAGTGGCTTGATGGCCGATATAAATGATGGCCCCTTTACTTGCCAATCTTTCAGTCACAGGGTTGGAAGCGAGATCAGAACCGGTAATTTGGTAGCCTTCATTGAGCAACACTTCCGCAATCCCGCTCATGCCCGCCCCACCAATACCGACAAAGTGAATACACTTGACGCGGCGCATCTCTGGCACCATGGCACGGATTTGAGCTAAATCTTGAGTATGTTTAATGGTCATGAAAAATTTCTCGTTATTGGGTAAGTGCGATGATAGCGTCAGCAACGACTTTATCAGCATCCAGTTGTGCGGCTGCACGCGCTTGTTGCGCCATCAACAGCAGATCATGACGCTCAAGAGAAGCAATCTCTTGCGCTAGTTTTTCTACTGTGAGCTGCGGCTGTTCAATCATTTTGGCCGCACCGCAAGTAACTAAATGATCCGCGTTAAGCGCTTGCTGTCGATCTTTATGCATAAAAGGGATAAATATAGCGCCAACACCGGCTGCTGCCACTTCGGAAACCGTTAATGCTCCCGAACGGCACACCAGTAAATCAGCCCACGCATAAGCGCCAGCCACATCCTCAATGAACTCGGTAACGTGTGCATTTTTGATCTGAAGCGCGCGATAAGCTTGCTCAACCGACTGTTGATTATTCTTGCCTGCTTGATGGCAAACTTGGTAATCATCGCCAAGCACAGCTAGCACGTCAGGCAAAGTTCGGTTGAGAATCTGCGCACCTTGGCTGCCGCCCATCACGAGAATGCGGATCGGTTCATTTCGCTCAGCAAAGCGTACTTGCGGTGCGGGTAATGTAGCGACATCTTGGCGTACCGGGTTACCTACAACTTGCGCCTCAGTAAAGGCTCCGGGGAAGGCTTGAAATACGCGTTTGGCAATTTTCGAAAGCCAACGGTTGGTTAACCCTGCTACGGCATTTTGCTCGTGAAGCACAACGGGAATTCCCATAGACCAGGCTGCCACGCCACCGGGACCACTGACGTATCCGCCCATGCCGAGCACCGCATCAGGTTGCCACTGCTTCAAATAACGACGCGCTTGAAAAATCGCGTTCACAATTTGAAAAGGCGCTTTCAGCAAACGCCCTATGCCTTGGCCACGTAACCCTTTGACCTGAATAAAGTCGATCTCAATACCATGTTTAGGCACTAATTCTGCTTCCATCCGATCCGCAGTCCCTAGCCAGCGGATCTGCCAACCTTGCTGTTGGAGCTGTTTAGCCACAGCGAGGCCGGGGAAAACATGTCCCCCCGTTCCACCAGCCATAACCATTAAACGTTTATTGTTTGTCATTGGATTCTTTTTCTATAGACACTCGATTGCGATCTTTGAGTCGACATTCATGATCAATTCTCAACAAGATCGACACCGCAATCGACATAATAATTAAACTTGAACCGCCGTAACTGATCAAGGGCAGCGTCAGGCCCTTAGTCGGCACCATGCCCGCTGCAGCGCCAACATTGATGAGCGTTTGGAATGCAAACCAAATTCCAATCCCAAAGGCCAAATAACCACCAAATTGCTGATCATGCTCAAAGGCTTTTTTACCGATAAACACCGCTTTAAGTACCAGACTAAAAATCAGCAGTAGGACTAGTACAACACCAACAAAGCCGAGCTCTTCAGCCAGCACTGCAAATACGAAATCAGTGTGCGCTTCAGGTAAGTACTCTAGCTTTTGAATCGAGTTACCAAGCCCTTGACCAAACCACTCTCCGCGCCCAAAGGCCATCAGAGATTGAGTCAATTGATAACCGCTACCAAACGGGTCTTCCCATGGGTCAAGAAATGAAGTCACACGGCGAATACGGTAAGGCTCTGCCGCAATCAGTGCGATTACCGCAACAATTCCAGCCACCATGAGCGCAATAAATTGTGACAGTTTGGCCCCAGCAATAAACAACATGCCAAACAGAGTCACCAACATCACAACCACGGTTCCCAAATCTGGCTGACCAAGCAGCAAGATGGCCAAGGTTCCAAACACCATAATCGGTTTCATGAAGCCACCAAAAAAGGTTTGCCTCACTTCATCTTGTTTACGAACTAAGTACCCAGCCATGAAAATAAACAGTGACAGTTTTGCCACCTCAGCAGGTTGCAGGTTAAATAACCCCAAAGGGATCCAGCGCGAGGCACCATTGACCGATTTGCCCGCGAGCAAAACCACAATCAGCAGCATAAAAGAGACGCCAAGTAGCACCGAGCTGTATTGCATCCAACGTTTCATTGGCACTTGCAACACCACACTCGATGTCACAATGGCCAGCATCAAGAAAATGGCGTGACGAAACATAAAGTGAAACGGTTGATCCGTTAAACGCGAACTGATAGGAAACGAAGCCGATGTCACCATCACCAGCCCAGTCAGCATCAAACCTAAAGCAATCCATACCAATTGACGGTCAAACAAGGCTTCAGGCGCTTGGCTCTGAAACCATTGACGAGTCATTTTGATGAGGCTTGAAAAGGACAAAATGCAATTTCCTGTTGATTAAGCGTAACGCTGCGCAAGCTCGGCAAAGGCGTCACCTCTGGCCATAAAGTTTTTAAACTGATCAAAACTGGCACAAGCAGGCGAAAGCATCACCATATCACCACGACGCAGCTGCGGTTTGATCGATACGATAATCTCTTCCATCGATGAATAGAACTGAGCCGATGGATGCAGTGGCATGAATTGCCCACCGTCAACGCCAAAACAGCACAGTTTTACGTTCAATGTTTTTAGTATCGGTGCTAATAGCGAGAAATCAGCGCCCTTGCCAACGCCCCCCACGAGCAGATACAAAGTTCCTTGGCAATTTAACCCCGACAACGCCGCTTGGGTGCTTGCGACATTAGTTGCTTTCGAGTCATTGACCCATTTTACGCCGTGATTATCAGCAACAACCTGACAACGATGTGTCAGCCCGCGGTAAGATTTCAATGCATCAAGCGCAGATGAGTAATCAACACCCGCCAAATCGAGTAGTGCGAGTACAGTGAGCACGTTGGCACTATTGTGTCGTCCCACTAATCTGAGCTCCTCGCTTGCCAACAATGGCGTGCCTTTCGCGACTAAAAACGATTTTCCATCAATCATTTGCGTGCAATAGTCGGCGTCATGTTCAACGGAAAAACGTGCGATGTGACCTGAAAATGAGGGAGGTTCCGTCTGGCTATCATCGGCGTTCACGACCGCCGCTTGCGCATACTTAAAAATGCGCAATTTAGCTTGGCGATACGATTCCATACCATCGTAGCGATCCATATGATCTTCAGTCAGATTGAGAAAGGCAGCAGAGACGAGTTTTAAACTTGAGGTCGTTTCTAGCTGGAAGCTTGAAAGCTCCAGCACATAAAGATCGGCCTCTTGCTGAAGTAGATCTAAAGCAGGCACACCAATATTGCCGCCAACGGCAACCTTAACCCCAGCAGCTTTAGCAAGCACTCCGGTTAAATCCGTCACTGTGCTCTTACCGTTGGATCCGGTGATAGCGATAACAGGCTTATCCACCTGCCAAGCAAAGAGCTCAATATCGCCCACCACGGGAATATGTTGCGCTAACGCCTGTTGAATCTCTGGCGTAGCTAAAGCAATGCCCGGATTAGTAACAATCAAGTCAGCGTCAAATAACCAAGCTTGGTTCCAGCTGCCACAATGTAGCTCAACTTGCGAGCTTAAATGTTCTCGACCTGGCGGGTTGTCCCGCGTGTCGATCACCTTAATCGTGAGCGAGCGATCTAAACTCAAAAGGTAGTTCACCACCGAGAGGCCCGTCATACCGAGCCCCACGACCACCACATTATTAACAGTTTGCCAACGATCCATCTTCATTCCATTCAACACCGTTTTGCTCTATCACTAGCGCACTTTTAGTGTAGCCAAACCCACTAACACCAACACAATTGAGATAATCCAAAAACGGACGATCACACGTGGTTCTGGCCAACCTTTCAATTCATAGTGGTGATGGATAGGGGCCATCCGGAAAATACGTTGACCACGTAATTTGTAGGAACCGACTTGTAAAATCACCGACAAGGTTTCCATCACAAACACGCCGCCCATGATCACTAACACAAACTCTTGACGAACCAACACCGCTATTGTACCGAGTGCACCGCCTAGAGCGAGTGAACCCACATCGCCCATAAAGACTTGTGCAGGATAAGTGTTGAACCACAGAAAACCTAAACCGGCCCCCACAATTGCAGTACACACCACCACTAGCTCTGAGGCATAAGGAACATAAGGAATATGCAGATAACTGGCGAAATTGACGTTCCCAGTTGCCCATGCAATCACAGCAAAACCGGCAGCAACTAAAACAGTCGGCATGATGGCTAAACCGTCCAGACCATCGGTTAAGTTCACCGCGTTACTGGTTCCGACGATGACAAAATAGGTCAGCACAATGTAGAGCAAGCCCAGTTGCGGCATCACATCTTTAAAGAAAGGCACCACAAGCTGAGTAGCTGCGGTATCGTTGCCATGTGCATAGAGAGCAAACGCCACTATCAACGCAATGGCTGACTGCCAAAAGTATTTCCAGCGTGCGATCAATCCATCACTATTTTTACGCACCACTTTGCGATAATCATCCACAAAACCGACTACGCCATAACCAAGCAGCACCGCAAGTACAGCCCACACGTAAGGGTTTGAGAGATCAGTCCACAGCAGTACGGTAGCAATGATAGAGGCGAGGATCATAACACCGCCCATGGTTGGCGTACCGCGCTTACTAAAGTGTGATTCTGGACCGTCGTTACGCACCACTTGACCAATTTGCAGTAGTTGCAAACGTTTAATCAAGCGCGGCCCCATCCATAACGACAGAGCAAGTGCGGTTAAAATACTGACGATGGCCCGAAATGAGAGATATTCGAACAGACGAAAAAAAGAGAAGTATGGCTGGAGTAGATCCGCGAGCCAAATAATCATGAGTATTTCTCCTTGAGAGCAGCCACAATTTTACTCATACCCGCACTGTTTGCACCTTTGACAAGTAAGGTATGAGACTCTTGATCGAATTGTGATAATTGCTGCTCGATATAAGCAATCATGTCCGCATGGCTTTCAAAATGGAGGCCATGGCATAGGTCACTGATCACTTTTGCATCGCGACCGTAAGTAAGGACATAGTCAAACTGGAATGGTGCAGCATGTTCACCGACTTGACGATGAAGTGCAAGGCTTTCATCGCCCAACTCGGCCATATTACCTAAAATTAACCAACGCCTTGCAGAGAAAGTGTTAAGTAGATCAACCGCCGCTTTCATTGCTGGAACACTGGCATTGTAACTGTCATCAATCAGTTTCACAGTCGAGCTCAATTGGGTGACATCAACACGCCCTTTCACCTGAGCCAGATGCGCAAGTCCGTACTGCACCTCTTCAAGATTTGCACCCAACTCCATGGCTAATGCCGCCGCCGCCAACGCATTAGAAACGTTATGTTCACCCACAATATTGAGCCCAATGTCAATATGACCGACTGGTGTGATCATTTCAAACTGAGCTTCACCTTGTTCGTTAAGCCTAATACCACGGGCGTAAAAATCTGCCATTTGACGGCTGGAAAAGGTTTTAACGGTTTTGTCCGCTAAAATAGCGCTCCACCGCTCACCACCGTGGCTTTCTAAATTAATAATGGCTGTCGCACCTGAAGCAAGGCCTTGATAAATTTCACCTTTCGCCTGTTTTACGCCCTCAATTGAGCCAAAACCTTCCAGATGCGCCGCGGCAACATTGTTCACCAATGCGACATCCGGCTTCACTAAAGAGGTGGTATAAGCAATTTCACCAATATGATTCGCCCCTAACTCAATCACTGCATACGCATCATTAAGACCAGAGCGAAGCAGAGTGAGCGGCACGCCGATATCATTATTAAAATTGCCAGCAGTAAAGAGCACGCGGCCTTTGGCTGATAAAATATTTGCCACCATCTCTTTGACTGTGGTTTTACCGCAACTACCTGTAATCGCTGCGGTCGGTGTTTGACACTGTTGGTGAACCCAAGCGCCAAGCAGGCCTAACGCCAGTTTGGTGTCGGTAACCACCAGCTGAGGAACCGAAACCGCCAAAGGGCACTGAACCAATAACGCCTTTGCACCAGAGGCAACCGCTTGTGCAGCAAACTCATGAGCATCAAATTTATCACCAACCAAGGCAACAAAGAGCGAACCCGGTTTGATTTGACGCGTGTCGGTCGAGACCTCAGACACGGTGACATCACAACCAACCAATTGTGCATGCAAAACGTGCGTCAATTGCTGTAAAGAGACTTCTATCATGCACTTATCTCCAGTAAGGTTTGCGCCGTTTCGCGATCCGAATAGTGAATAGTTTGATGGGCCATCACTTGATAATCTTCATGCCCTTTGCCTGCCAATAAAATGATATCTTGCTGATCGGCATGTTGCAGGGCGTATTGCACGGCAGCATAACGATTGTGCTCAACGTGTGCGCGACTTGCAAACTTAAGTCCTGCCACCATATCTTGCACAATGTCTGCCGGTTTTTCGCTACGAGGGTTATCGTCGGTCAAAATGATCTTATCAGCGCAGCGCTCTGCAATTTCGGCCATCATCGGACGTTTGCCTTTATCGCGGTCGCCACCACAACCAAAAATCGCCCATAGCTGACCTTGGCAATGAACGCGAAGTGCCAACAGTGCTTTTTCCAAAGCATCGGGCGTGTGTGCATAATCGACGACGATCTTCGCACGATTTGGCGCTTGAAAGAGTTCCATTCGCCCTAAGACCGGCTGCAGTTGAGAAGCCGTTGTCATCAAGGCTTGTTTATCAAACCCTAAAGTCAGCATAATGGCAAAAGCGAGTAGAAGATTGCTGGCGTTAAATTCGCCAATCAACGGCACGCTCAATTCACCTTGACCATAGTAGCCGTCGAAGGTTAATGAAATACCATTATCACTGTAAGAGACCGAGCTCGCCCACAGCGCTTTAGCGCATTGCGGTTGCTGCTTTAAAGAGACAGCAATCGGTGCTTTCAGCTGTGCTAACCAACTCGCACCCACCGCATCGTCGGCATTGATGACAGCGTGTTGGCAGTGATGAGCGGTAAATAAGGAGAGCTTTGCTTTGGCGTACTCTTCCATGGTGCCATGATAATCGAGATGATCGCGGCTTAAGTTAGAAAACACGCCCACAGCGAACTTCAATGCTTGAACTCGCCCTTGAACTAATCCGTGCGAAGAGACTTCCAGCGCGGTATAGCGAGCGCCTTGCTGCGCTAATTGATAGAGTGTTTCTTGGACCTCAATGGCATTACCTGTGGTATTGGCGGCAGGCTGTAAATGGTTAAGAAAACCATTACCCGTCGTACCCAGCACCGCCGCTTTATCGCCTAACAAGTCAATCCACTGCGCGATTAATTGAGTAATGGTGGTTTTACCGTTGGTTCCCGTAACCCCAATCAACGTACTGGTCTTCGAACGATAAAGCCGCGATGCCAGTTGAGATAAATGTTGGTTTAGATCAGCAAGGTAAATCACTAACACGCCATTGACCGTAGTCATACTGCCATGCGGATGCTGCGCACACGCTTGAGCCAATACCAGATTCGCCCCAGCTTGAGTAGCGCTATCAATAAACTGCCTTCCGTCGATGGCATGGCCGACCACTGCAATAAAGGTATCATTGGATGATATTTTACGGCTATCGAGCACTAAACGAGTCACCGACAACGTTGAAATAGAATGGCCATCGAGGTCAAGCCAAGGGGCGATGAGATCTTGTAAACACATACTCGGCGTCATTGTGCTTCTCTCTTAATTATTTTTGGAATCGATTTTCATCAGGAGCGACATTGAGGATCTGCAACGCTCCTTTCATTATTTCGGCAAAGACAGGGCCGGCAACGGAACCGCCATAATATAAGTCACCTTGAGGTTCATTCACCATCACCACTAACGAGACTCGAGGGTCACTCACTGGAGCCACTCCTGCCGTGTAAGCAAAATATTCATCACCATAACCGCCGGCAATCGCTTTGCGCGAAGTGCCTGACTTGGCCGCAATACGATAGCCCGGAACCGCGGCTTGAGTTGCTGTGCCACCGGGTTGGGTAACGGTTCCTAACATTTCCAACACTTTCTTAGCATTAGTTTTATCAACCACTTGGCGTGATAAATCTTGCTGGTTGCTGTCAATAATATGGATTGGTTGGTACTGACCTAAATTGCCTAAAGTGGCATAAGCATGAGCCAACTGAATGGGGGTAATTGACAAACCATAGCCAAATGCCAAGGTGGCAATTTCAAACGGTGACCAACGGCGGCGATTCGGGAAAATACCCAAAGTCTCACCGACAAGGTTTAAACCCGACATTTCACCAAGCCCTACAGAGGTATACATACCTAATAGAGCTTCGAGAGGCATTTCAAGCGCCAGCTTAGCCACTCCGATGTTACTCGATTTTTTCAGAATTAAGGTTAAATCGGCTTTGCCGACTTTTGAGGTATCACGCACTCGACTGCCGCCGATTTGCATGATGCCATTCCCTGTATCAATCACCGTTTTGTCATTCGCAACGCCATTTTCAAGCGCGGCCAATACTACAAAAGGTTTGACAGTTGAGCCCGGTTCAAAGGCGTCCGTGATCACGCGGTTACGCATTTTAAAACTTTGCCAATCGGAACGGTTATTGGGGTTGTATGAGGGGGCGTTAACCATCGCTAATACTGCACCCGTTTTCACGTCGAGCAAAATCGCCGATGCCGAAGTGGCACGATAGTCCGCCACAGCTTGCTTGACCGCACGAAAGGCGATCGCTTGCAAACGTTGGTCAATGGTCAACGCCAGTGGCTTGCCCTCTTCACGCTCTTCAAGCGAGATATTTTCCACCACTCGGCCATACCGATCTTTGCGGATCACCTGTTTGCCCGCTTCCCCCGTCAGCCATTTATCATAGCTGCGCTCAACCCCTTCTAAACCGTGGCCATCGATGCCCGTCACACCAATTAAGTGTGCACTCGCCTCACCGGCTGGATAGTAACGGCGAGATTCGGCCTTGAGCCCCACACCCGCTAATTTGAGTTCGCGAATATAATTGGCCATTGCAGGGCTCACTTGACGCTGCAAATAGATAAAACGGCGGGTTTGGTTCTCTTCAATTTTTTTCAGCAGCTCACTGCGCTTAATGCCTAACACATCAGCCAGTGCGTACCAACGTTCACGTTCAACTAAGCCGCCGGCTTTAAAAATAGCCACAGGATCAGCCCATACTGCATCGACAGGAACACTGACTGCGAGAGGTTCACCATTACGATCCGAAATGATTCCGCGTGCCGATGGCAAGGTTTTGGCTCGGACAGAGCGCATATCCCCTTCGCGGATCAAATTATCCGGTTCGATAATTTGGATGAAGGCAACGCGCCCAACCAATAAAGCGAAAGTAACGAATACAAAAAAGAGGATGAGATAGAATCGCCAACGGATCAAAATAGGAGATGTCGCTTTTTCTTGACGAGGTGCCGCTTGGGCTTTGTCTTTGTTTTTTTTCATTTGAGCGTAATCACCACTTCTTTATCAGAATCAGGTCGCTTCATTTCCAGCTCTTGTTTGGCAAGATTCTGCACGCGACTATGTTCTGCTAGGGCCGTTTCCTCAAGAATGAGGTTACGCCATTCATTATCGAGCCGCTCGCGCTCAACTAAGGTTTGATCTTTTTCCGAAATCGCCTGCCTAGAATGGTGGGTAATAAACACCACTCCCATCGCACTGGCAAAAATTAACATTAACAAAATAAGCGGCACTCGACCCACCGTAAACAGGTCAAGTGCAATCAGTTTGGTTAAATTCGGCGGCGATTTAGACATAGACTACAGTTTTTCAGCAACTCGTAATACTGAGCTACGTGAACGGGGATTGAGTTCCACTTCTTCTTTAGTTGGCATAATCGCTTTCCCAACTGGTTTTAAGTTGGCTGAGCCCAATGCCTGAATTTGTATTTCTGTTAACGGCAAACCATGTGGAACCTCTGGGCCTTTACTCTCTTTACGAATAAAGCGTTTGACCATGCGATCTTCAAGCGAATGGAAACTGATCACCGATAAGCGCCCTTGCGGGGCTAAGATCTTAGCTGCGCCTTTCAATGCAGTGTCGATCTCTTCTAATTCACTATTGATATAGATACGAAATGCTTGAAATGAGCGCGTAGCCGGGTGTTTTTTCTCTTTAAAGCTTTTCGGCGCAGCTTCTGAAATCAGTTTGGCCAATTGGCTGGTGCGCGTCAGAGGCTCTTTTTCATCGTCTTCACGGTAAGCGACAATCGCTTTGGCAATACGGCGTGCGTGCTTGTCTTCACCAAATTCACGAATCACCCAAGTAATGTCGTCCAAATCGGCTTGCGCAAGCCACTGCGAGACAGGGATCCCTGACGTCGGGTCCATACGCATATCAAGCGGGCCATCTTTCATGAAACTAAAACCGCGCTCGGCATCGTCCAACTGCGGCGAGGAAACGCCTAAATCAAGCAGTACTCCATCTACTTTCCCAACCAGATCGTAGCGCTCAGCGTATTGTGCCATGCCAGAGAATGGGCCATGAATGATAGTAAAACGCGGGTCGTTAATTTTTCCAGCTTCAGCAATCGCTTGTGGATCGCGGTCTATGCTGTAAAGCCGACCATTGTCACCCAACTTAGAGAGAATTGTACGACTATGACCACCACGGCCAAACGTGCCGTCGATATAAATACCGTCTGGTTTGATAGCAAGGCCATCAATGGATTCATTCAGTAGTACAGAAATGTGTTGAAAAGGTTCAGTCATCGTTTTCTCATCGGGCTAAAGCTGAAATATAGCAATCGGCTACGGCGCAAGTATTCAGTTTACTGATTTAACGCCGCATCGCTACCACTTGACGTTGGCATCACGTGATATTGCGCTAAGTTTAGTGCTTACGAAATAATTTTCGTCAATAAAAAGCAAAAAACCCATCATAACCGCAAGAGTTATGATGGGTCTGCAATAGGTGGAGTTGACGTATAAGCCGGGTTCTGTTCCGCTTGCGCGGCAGTAGCCATTCGTCTAGGCCAGCAATCACTCACTGGCTCAAGCAACCTACCCGCTTCCTTACGCGAGCAACGCAATGTGGAAGCCTATTTGGTCTTGCTCCGGGTGGAGTTTACCTTGCTACGAACTGTTGCCAGACGCACGGTGCGCTCTTACCGCACCCTTTCACCCTTACCTGTGCCCATTCCGAAGAAATTGGGCCATCGGCGGTCTTCTCTCTGCTGCACTTGTCGTAGGCTTTCGCCCCCCAGGCGTTACCTGGCACCCTGCTCTATGGAGCCCGGACTTTCCTCCCCTCCATCAGTCTCCCCAGCACAAGGCTAAAGGACATCAATGAAGCAGCGACTACCCAGTCAACTCCGAGGGCGGATTGTATAGAGAAAGATAGGTACTGTCTAGGCTCAAACAACTTCTGTGTTTAATTCACGCTTAAGCGTTTAATTATCCATCGATTTAAAGCATTAAGATGCTGCTGGCTAATTAAGCAGATAGGTTTTCAAGCCCCCACTTATAAAGGGCATTTTTCTTAAGGTTATAAATTTCAGCCGCCAATGCGGCCGCTTTTTTCAGAGGCAGCTCTTTTGTCAAAATCGCTAAACTGCGCAACGCTTCGTCCGGCAAGCTATCGTCCACGCTGTCTCTGTAACCATGGATCAGTAACACCATTTCACCACGCTTGCGGTTCTCATCTTCATTAATCCAATTAATCAGTTCGCCTAACGGCAAACCTTGAATCGTCTCGAAGGTTTTGGTGAGTTCGCGGGCTAGCACCACGTTACGATCTGGCCCTAAGATAGCTAACATATCTTGCAGTGATTCGCTAATTCGGTGTGGTGACTCATAAAAAATACAGGTGCGTTCAGCCTTAGCGATCTCGAGGAATTTATCTTTACGCCCTTTGCTTTTCGGCGGCAAAAAACCTTCAAAACTGAAACGATCAGAAGGTAAGCCTGATGCACTGAGCGCAGTAATCACAGCACAGGCGCCAGGAAGTGGCACAACTCTCACACCAGCTTGACGACATTGATTGACAAGATGGTACCCTGGATCACTGATCAGTGGCGTTCCTGCATCAGAAACCAACGCAATAGATTGCCCTGATAATAATTTATCGACTAACACTTGTGCTTTTTGCTGTTCGTTGTGATCATGCAAGGCAAAGGTTTTAGTCTGGATATTGAAGTGAGCGAGAAGTCTGCCAGTATGGCGTGTATCTTCCGCAGCGATAACATCAACACTTGAGAGTACTTCAATGGCTCGCTGGGTAATATCACCCAAATTGCCAATTGGCGTAGGAACAATGTAGAGAGTTGGGATCTCTGCTGGCAAGGTTTTGCTATCTGTCATTTGTTTACCATCACTTCAACGATTAATATAGAGACAATTTTACACGGAATAATGAAAGAACTCATGGCTATGAAGAACCATCCGAGACTCAGTGTACCACGCTTATTCACGCCCGTTGCATTAGCAATGGCTTTGGCGGCGTGTTCGTCTTCACCGTCGACGCCCACCTCAGTCGATATTACGCAAGATCCCGCCAAGTCAGCGCAAACTTACTTGATGCAAGCAGATAGTAGCCAAGGTCCACTGCAAAATGATTGGTTGATCATGGCTCTTAAAGCCGCCATTAACGAAAACAACAGCGAACAAGCGCAACTGTTGATTATGCGCTTAGCCAAGCAGTCGCTCTCTGAAGCGCAACAAGCTGAATGGCAAATGGCTAGGGCGCAGTTGCTGAGTAATGCGGAACAGTTTTCACAAGCGCTCTCTCAGCTTAATTTTCAGGCTTGGTGGAAGCTAAGCCCTGAAACATGGGCTCAATACCATCAAATGCGCGCCGATATTTTTACCGCGCTCAGCCGCCCTTTTGATTCAAGTAGGGAGCTTATTGCATTAAGCACTTACGTTGATGATGCCGAGCAAGAAGCGATTGCCGATCAAATTTGGCTCAATTTCAATCACTATAGCGAACGTGAAATTACCCAATTCAATCCAGAGCCTAACGAAAACGTGCTCGATGGCTGGCTACAACTGGCTGTATATATGAAAACGCTCAATAGCAATATTCCGCAGCTGAAGAATACGCTCGAAAAATGGCTTGCGGAAAACAGCAATCACCCAGCGGCTCGTTATACGCCTAAAGCGATACAAGATATTTTAGCGCTGGAGATCATCAAGCCCACTAACACCGCGTTGTTACTTCCTCTTTCAGGAAAGTTTGCCACGCAAGCTCAACTGATCCGTGATGGCTTTATCATGGCGATGATGAATGACCATAACCGTGACCTCAATGCTACCTTGACTGTGATTGATACCAATGTCGAAGACGCCGCGCTCATAGACAAGCAACTGATTGAAAAAAACATTGATTTCATTGTTGGACCACTCATCAAAGAGAACATCGAGAATCTACATAAGCTTCAACAAGCACGCTTAGCTTCTATCCCTACGCTGGCGTTGAATATTCCAGACCAAATTGAAGATCATCCTAACACTTGCTATCTTGCACTTTCGCCAGAGCAAGAGGTTGAACAAGCCGCTAAGTATCTGTTTAGCCAAGGCTATCAATACCCTTTAATACTCGCTCCTCAAGGTAATTACGGCCAACGTGTAGTAGAAGCATTTAGCGAAGAATGGCAAAAATACAGCAAGAATAAAGTATCGGTGAACCTGTTTGGTGATAAGCATCAATTGCAACGCAACATTAACTCAGTATTTGGTCTGCAAGATAGCCAACAAAATATCGCGCAAATGGATGCGTTGATGGGTATTGATTTGCAAAGCCTGCCCCGCAGTCGTCGTGATATCGATTCGGTTTATATCGTGGCTAACAGCGCAGAATTGACTTTAATTAAACCCTTTATCGAGGTCGCAATTAACCCTGACACTAAGCCACCCAAACTGTTTTCAAACTCTCGTAGTAACAGTGGTAACACACAGTATGAAGACCTCTCTGGTGTAACTTATAGCGATATTCCATTACTCATTCATCCCAATTCAATGCTGGATAATGAAATGAACCAATTGTGGCCAAAGAACTCTAATAGTGAGAGGCGCTTACAAGCATTAGGTATGGATGCTTACCAGTTGATGATTGAGCTACCACAAATGAAAGTCGTCGATGGGTATAGCATCGATGGCAAAACAGGCACATTAAGTATTGATGAACAATGCGTAATACAGAGAGAGATCAGTTGGGCGGTATATGGCGCTCTTTAGTCGCAGAGCGATAGGTCAACAGTATGAAAACGCAGCCAAACACTATTTATTGAGTTGCGGTTTAGTTTTTATTGAACAAAATTTCAATACCAAAATCGGTGAAATTGACCTCATCATTATGCGGGATAAAAATACCTTAGTGTTCGTAGAGGTTAAATACAGGAAAGATCAACATCATGGCCATGCAGCAGAAATGGTTACTACTGCAAAAATGACAAAGTTGATGAAAACCGCGAATTTATGGCTACTGAAGCGTGGCCTATCGCCCTATGACACCGATTTTCGTTTCGATGTGATCGCCATCCACCAAGATGTGCATCATATTGAGTGGATTAAAAACGCAATAACTCAAGGATAAACGATGCTAGACAGCATTAAAGACAGTTTTACCGAAAGCATCCAAATTCAAATTGCGGCTGCTGAAGCACTACCCCATGCGATCACGCATGCTGCACAAGCCATGGTGGCAACGCTACTTAACGGTCATAAAATTCTCTGTTGTGGTAATGGTGGCTCCTCGGCCAATGCCCAGCTTTTTTCTTCTTGCTTACTGAACCGTTTTGAAACTGAACGCCCGAGTTTACCCGCCATTGCATTAACCGCAGACAATACCACGTTAACCGCAGTGGCTAACGACTATCACTACCAAGAAATATTCTCGAAACAGGTGCGTGCATTTGGTCAACCTGGCGATGTTTTGTTGGCTATTTCAACCAGTGGTAACAGCAAAAACATCATTAAAGCGATGGAAGCGGCTGTGACTCGCGATATGACGATTATCGCTCTCACAGGCAAAGACGGTGGAGAAATGGCTGGTCTTTTAGGTGAAAATGATGTGGAGATCCGTATTCCATCGCAGCGGACAGCTCGAATCCATGAAGTTCATATGGTCACCCTACACTGCTTATGTGACTTGATTGATCAAGTCCTTTTCCCTTCTCATGAAGAATAGACAATGAATAGATTAAAACTTTCACTCATTCTACTGTTGAGCTTTGCTGTATCAGGTTGTGCAGGCGTTATCCTTGCTGGCGCGGCAACAACAGCGAGCCTAGTAACAGACCCTCGAACCACTCAAGAAATTTGGAATGATAATAACATCGAATTTGAAGTAGCAGGTATCGCCAATAAAGCCCCCTTTAACGGAAAAACTCGCATTACGGCCAGTTCTTATCAAGGGATTGTCGTGTTGATGGGACAAGCTAAAAACTCCGGATTACTCAATGAGTTTGAAAATAAAGCACGTGAGACAAAAGGGGTCACAACCATTCATAATCAAGTCAGAATAAAAGCGCCTTTATCGATTGGCGAAATCAGTAACGACAGTTGGATTACGACTAAAGTAAAATCAGCGCTGTTGGCCAATTCTGAACTGAACACAATCAAAATCAAAGTAATCACAGAAAATAGAGAAGTATTTTTACTTGGCTATATCTCGGCAGAACAGGCTAATCTAGCCAGCGATATCGCTCGAAACATATCAGGCGTAAAACAGGTGATTAAGGCATTTCAATACAGCGAATAACCTTGGTTATCCTTTGTTTTTGTTAGAAAAAAAGCAGCGAATATCGCTGCTTTTTCGATCATGACTGCTTAATGTGTGAAAATGAGTTACTTAATGACTCTTAAGCTTGGTTTTCCCTTAGGCCGAGAAGTTTCTTGTGCCCGAGTCTCTAATAATTCCTCATCTTCTTGAGAAGCAACGCTTAACATCGGTTCTTGTTCAGATTCCTCTGTTATGCCAGCTTCTAGATAAGCGATATAGGCCTCTTCAGGTTCAAACATAGTACCGGCACCGTTTTCACGTGCATAGATAGCTTGCACTGCGTACAAAGGCACTATGACCGAATGAGGACGTCCACCAAAGCGAGCATTGAACGTAATCGCTTCATTGCCAAGCTCAAGGTTACCTATAGCTCTTGGGGCGAGATTAAGGATAATTTGTCCATCTTGCACAAACTCCATCGGCACTCGTACACCCGTAAGAGTAGCATCCACAACAACATGAGGAGTCAATTCATTTTCTAATAGCCAATCATAAAATGCTCTAAGCATATAAGGTCGGCGAGGAGTCATTTGAGAGATATCCATCAAACTGCCTTAACGAACTAAACGCATCTCACGTTCAGCTTCTGTTAAAGAAGCCAAGAATGAATCATGCTCAAAAACACGATTCATATATACTTTAAGCTCTTTAGAGCCAGGACCAATCAGATCGATCCCTAAGATAGGTAAGCGCCATAATAATGGAGCTAAATAGCAATCAATGAGGCTAAACTCTTCGCTCATGAAATATTCGTATTCCGCGAACACAGGGCCAAGAGTTAATAGATCATTGCGTAATTTATTACGAGCAGCTTCTGACTCTTCCGCATTGCCCTTCACGACTTTCTCAGCCAGTGAGTACCAGTTTTTCTCAATACGGTAAATCATCAAACGGCTATTACCACGAGCCACAGGATAAACAGGCATCAGCGGTGGATGAGGGAAACGCTCATCTAGGTATTCCATGATGATCTTTGAGTCATAAAGAGCAAGCTCACGATCAACCAACGTTGGTACTGTCTTATATGGGTTTAGCTCAATAAGGTCAGCAGGTAGATTGGTTTCATCAACTAATTCTACTTCAACACTGACACCTTTTTCCGCTAGAACAATACGTACCTGATGACTATACATATCAGATGCACTCGAAAATAGCGTCATCACAGAACGTTTATTGGCAGCTACAGCCATGGAGCCCTCCAGCACACTTACAGATATAAAAACAATGGAGGCCAGGCCTCCATTGAAGATTCTAAAAATTAGAAATTAACGCCGCATGGTAGCATAATTAGTGCACATCACGCCAATATTCTTTCTTCAATAGAATGACCACGATAGTAAATAGCACAAGGAATGCCATTACCCACCAGCCTAAAGTTTGCCTTTCAAGCTTGACTGGTTCAGCGGAATATTCAAGAAAGTTAACGATGTCGCGGACCGCTTGATCATACTCACTTTTACTCAGCTCACCAGTCCCATCAGACTCGACACCAATAACCGTCTTAACTTCCTCACCATTAACGATATGGGTGCTATAAACAGGCTGTGGTATACCTTGTAGCTCTTCAAGCACATGAGGCATACCGACGCTTGGGAATACAATATTGTTTACACCAAATGGCCGGCTAGGATCGGCATAAAATGAGCGAAGGTAAGTATACAGCCAATCTGTTCCTCGCACTCGGGCCACCAGCGTTAAATCAGGTGGTGGTGCACCAAACCATTTTGCTGCTGACTTATCTGGAATAGCATTCTCCATCAGTTGACCAATTTTGGCATTAGGATCAAAGATCAAATTCTCTTTCATCAAATCTGCAGGAATATTCAAGTCATTCGCTACACGTTCATAACGCTGGTATTGAGTTGAGTGGCAAGCAAAACAGTAGTTCATGAATAACTTAGCACCATGCTGTAGTGATGCTTGGTCCCTTAAATCATTATTCGCTTTATCTAGATGTACATTGGCTCCAGCTGCCAGAGCAAGTGACGGCAGCATTGCAAATAAAACTACAATCCACTTTTTCATTTAAATGTCACCCTTTCTGGTAATGGTTTCGTTGCTTCATTTTTGCTATAGAAATAGAGCAAAACAAAGAACATGAAATAACCTAAGCTAAAGATCTGCGCCATAAGAGTATAAGTTGGCGTGGCTGGCAACGCGCCCAATACACCCAAAGCAATAAAGCAGATAGTGAACTGAATGATATTGAATAAGTGAAACTTACTGCGGTAGCGGTAAGAACGAACTTTACAGCGATCCAACCATGGCAATAAGAACAGCACTACAATCGATGCGCCCATTGCAATTACACCGATCAGCTTATCTGGAACGGCACGTAAAATGGCGTAAAACGGAGTGAAATACCAAACGGGTGCAATGTGTTCAGGTGTTTTAAGTGGATTTGCCGCTTCAAAGTTAGGCGGCTCAAGGAAATATCCCCCCATCTCTGGGTTAAAAAACAGCACGTAACAGAATAAGAACAAGAAGCCAGCAACACCAATAAGATCTTTTACCGTCCCGTAAGGGTGGAATGGAATAGAATCAATGATGTCGTATTTCTTAGTGTAGTAGTCATGGAATTTAAACTGCGTTTTATAATCATCGCCCATAGACCCTTTTGGTATCTTGGTTTCAATACCGTCAGGGTTATTAGAGCCAACTTCATGCAGTGCTAAAATATGAAGAACAATAAGTAATAATAAGACGATAGGTAAAGCAATCACATGCAGAGCAAAGAAGCGGTTTAATGTAGCGCCTGAAATAACGTAGTCACCACGTATCCATAGAGTTAAATCATCACCGATAACAGGGATTGCACCGAACAAAGAGATAATAACTTGCGCTCCCCAGTAGGACATTTGTCCCCATGGTAGCAAGTATCCCATAAAGGCTTCAGCCATCAACACTAAGAAGATCAGCATTCCAAATAGCCATAGCAGCTCACGAGGCTTCTGATATGAACCGTAAATTAAGCCACGGAACATATGTAGATAAATCACCACAAAGAAAGCTGAAGCTCCGGTAGAGTGCATATAGCGCAGTAACCAACCATACTCAACATCACGCATTATGTATTCAACTGACGCGAAAGCGCCTTCACCTGATGGCACATAGTTCATGGTTAGCCACACACCTGTGAGCAGTTGGTTAACTAGAACCAACATAGCTAACGATCCAAACAAATACCAAAAGTTAAAGTTTTTCGGCATTGGGTATTCAGATAGGTGTTTCTTATAAGCGTTCATTGCAGGTAAACGCTTTTCTACCCAATCAAGTAAAACTTGCATTATGCAGCCTCCCCTGTTTCATCTAACCCAATGACAATACGAGTATCGCTAAGATACATGTATTGAGGGATAACCAAGTTTAGTGGTGCAGGTACGCCTTGGAAAACTCGGCCAGCCATATCAAATTTTGAACCATGACAAGGACAGAAGAAACCAGATTTCACCCCTTGAACTTGTTCACTAAAAGAATCCGGTAAATAAGTGGGTGAACAGCCAAGGTGGGTACAGATACCAACCGCAACGAAATATTCAGGTTTAATCGAACGATAAGCATTTTGTGCATAATTAGGCTGCTGCTGTTCATCTGATTGAGGATCTCGAAGCTGGTTTTCGATATCTTTTAGCCCATCGACCACTGATTGAGAACGACGAACAACCCAAACAGGCTTTCCTCGCCACTCAACACGAACCATTTGCCCCTCTTCAAGTTTACCTATTTCAACTTCAACAGGAGCACCCGCCGCTTTGGCTTTGGCACTTGGGTTCCAAGATTTAATAAAAGGAACGGCGACAGCAGCGGCGCCTAACCCTCCGACAACGGCTGTTGTCGCGGTTAAGAAACGTCTGCGGCCGTTATTTAAAGGCGCATTGCTCATCCAAACATTCTCCCATTTGCTCCCTGTGGATTATTGTTATTCCGCTTATAAGAGCATGGCTAACAAAATACGAATCTAGTTGTATTTATTTGATGGTAAATGATAAATAAAACCCTACTTTTTGACAAGATAAAGCTACCTTTTCGTAACATTCGTGAAGTAAATCGCACGTGAGGTCACAAAAGAAAGATTAAAGAACCATAACCAAATGATGTGATTAAAAAAATGAGTGTTTGCTAACACCAAAAAACAAAAAGCCCGGTATAAATACCGGGCTTTTGAACCACAATCCAGTAACACTGGAAGCGAATCTTTTGAAAAAAGATTAACGCTTAGAGAATTGTGGTTTACGACGTGCTTTACGCAGACCAACTTTCTTACGTTCAACGCAACGAGCGTCGCGAGTAACGTAGCCAGCTGCACGTAGAACAGGACGTAGTGATTCGTCGTATTCCATTAGAGCGCGAGTGATACCGTGACGGATAGCACCAGCTTGACCAGAAATACCACCACCTTTAACAGTGATGTATAGATCCAGTTTCTCAGTGAGTTCAACTAGCTCAAGAGGTTGTTTAACAACCATGCGAGAAGTTGGACGACCAAAGTAAACATCAAGGCTACGCTTGTTGATTACAATGTTGCCGCTGCCTGGTTTAATAAAAACGCGTGCAGCTGAGCTTTTGCGACGGCCAGTGCCGTAGTATTGATTCTCTGCCATTTTCGAAATCCCCAATTAGATGTCTAGTACTTTTGGTTGTTGAGCAGCATGGTTGTGCTCAGCGCCAGCGTAAACTTTCAGCTTACGGTACATAGCACGGCCTAGAGGACCACGTGGTAGCATACCTTTAACCGCTAGCTCAATAACCATCTCTGGCTTACGAACAATCAGCTTGTCGAAAGTGATTGATTTTAAGCCGCCTGGAAATTCAGTGTGACGGTAGTAAGTTTTAGCTGCTGCTTTGTTACCAGTTACAGTAACTTTCTCAGCGTTTACAACGATGATGTAATCACCAGTGTCTACGTGAGGAGTGTATTCAGCTTTATGTTTGCCACGTAGGCGAGATGCAATTTCACTTGCTAGACGACCTAGAGTTTTACCCTCAGCGTCTACGATATACCAGTCGCGTTTTACAGTTTCTGGTTTAGCAACGAAAGTTTTCATGCTAATAATAACCCGTTAAATAAAATTTACACTAAAAGGAGCATTAAAATGCCCCCACTGTCTAAGAGTCCAAAGTTACCCCTTCGAGCGTTTGGTTTCTCTCGGCCTCTCGTTTCACAGAAACAGGCCTGCAGTAACGGTGGGTCGCAGGATTATAGGGAAGTCAGTAGAAAAAATCACCTCTTTTTGAACAAAATCACGATTTTTTTATTTTGCTTTAAAAGTGTCCGAATTGAGCTAAGCCAGATGTTCCCTTGCTAAATACTCATGACTTTGCATTTCAATTAACCGCGACTGACAACGTTTGAATTCAAACTCAAGTTGCCCATGCGGGTACAGCTCGTCCAACGCCACTTCGGCTGAGATAATCACTTTGACATGCCGTTCATAAAACTCATCAATCAACGCAATAAAACGCCGTGCTGCATCATCAATGGTTCTATCCATCTGCTTCACATCAGCCAACAGTACTGTATGGTAAATTTTGGACAACTCAATGTAATCATTTTGGCTTCTTGCCGTTTGGCATAACTGCTCGAAGGTTGCATACAAAATACCATCACCAGCTTTTACAACAGAGAGAGTGCGGTGATTGATTTCGATCTCACTGAGCGCCTCTTTTTTCTCGTCACCAACCAATTGCCGATAGTAATGTTGTAAATTATGGCTTGCCGCTTCATCCAATGGATAGTGGTAAATTTCCGCTTGCTCTAATGTTCTTAAGCGATAATCAATACCACTATCGACGTTCAACACATGACAGTGTAATTCAATCAAAGCAATTGCAGGGAGAAATCGGGCTCGTTGCAAGCCGTTGCGATATAAGTCGTGCGGTGGAATGTTCGATGTCGCCACTAAGATAATACCGCGTTTAAACAGTGCTTGAAACAAGGTACCCAAAATCATCGCATCAGTAATATCTGATACGAAAAACTCATCAAAACAGATAATTTCCGTTTCTGACTTAAAAATATCGGCAACCTTTTCTAAGGGCTCCTCAACTCCAGCCAGTTCCTTCAACTCATCATGAACTCGATACATAAAACGGTGGAAATGCACTCGCAATTTACGAGTGGTTGGCAGAGCCTCAAAAAACGTATCCATTAAATAGGTTTTTCCTCTCCCGACACCGCCCCAAAAATAGAGCCCTTTAGGCAAGTTAGGCAGCTCAGGTTGGCGACCAAACCATTTAGCCCAAACCGCGGAAGGCTTAATTGGTTGGTTAAGATAATCCTGAAACTGGTGGTAGAGTAAATCCAACGCATCGACGGCGCTTTCTTGAGCAGAGTCTCGTTGAAAACCGAGTTTTTTCAAATCGTGTTCATATCGCTGTTTTGGTGTCATGACTGCCTACTACACTAAAAAATGGAAACTGCTATTTCGTGTATTTCGCTTTATTGGCTAGAGCAGTCATAGTAACATGTCGAAGCAACATGTGTAACCAATAGGTAATAAACATGTTAAATAACAACAATAAGGAGCTGTTATGCCTTTGATATATGCCATTGTGGGCTTGCTAGTAGGGGCTGCGTTGGGAATGGTCATTTCACGATTGACTACGCCTCAATATAAAAACCAAAAGTCTCTACAAAAAGAATTAGATAACGCGAAATTTAGTTTGGAACAACAGCGCCAAGAATTGTCAGATCATTTTGCTCAAACAGCAGAGATGCTCGATACCCTAGGTAAAGATTACACCAAACTGTACCAACACATGGCCAAAACATCGTCCGAAATTTTACCGAATATGCCAGAGCAAGATAATCCATTTATCAAAAAAATTGCACTGCACAGTGAACCAGAAAAAAGTAACGATAATCTTTTTGAACAACCACCAAAAGATTATGCTAATGGGGCTACGGGGCTTTTTAATACTCCAGAAAAAGAGATCATTCATTCTGCAGACGTAGTTAAGGCGAAAGCCCTTTAATCTGAATTCATGAACCTTATAAAGGTTTTTGAGTCATAAACCTCACGAGAGTGTTGAAGTTTTGTCTTTCGTACAAATATTAAACTTCGGACACAGTTATTCTAAAGGAGCTTATGATGAAAAAACCTTTACTTATTTTAACCGCCCTATCATTAAGTTTAAGTTCAATCATCACCCCACTACCTGCAATGGCAGCACTACCCTTTTCTGTCAGTGGTGAGCCATTGCCAAGCTTAGCACCGATGCTAGAGCAAGTGACGCCTGCGGTTGTCAGTATCTCCGTTGAAGGAACTCAAGTTTCTCATCAACGTTTACCCGAGCAGTTTCGATTTTTCTTTGGTCCTGATTTTCCAATCGACCAATCGCAAGAGCGGCCATTTAGAGCATTAGGCTCTGGTGTCATTACTGACGCAGACAAAGGCTATGTTGTGACTAATTATCACGTCATCGATGGTGCTGATAAGATTCGCGTTAAACTGTACGACGGCCGAGAATACGATGCGGAGCTCGTCGGTGGCGATAAAATGTCCGATGTCGCGCTGATCAAACTCAAAAAAGCAAAAAATTTAACCCAAATTCGTATCGCAGATTCAGACAAACTGCGTGTAGGTGATTTCACTGTCGCGATCGGGAACCCGTTTGGTCTTGGTCAAACGGTGACTTCCGGCATTGTTTCTGCGTTGGGACGAAGTGGACTTAATCTTGAAAACTTTGAGAACTTTATTCAGACCGATGCCGCGATTAACAGTGGCAACTCTGGTGGTGCCTTGGTCAATCTCAATGGTGAATTGATTGGGATTAATACCGCGATTCTTGGACCGAATGGTGGCAACGTTGGGATCGGTTTTGCAATCCCATCAAATATGATGAAAAACTTGACCGAACAGATCTTAGAATTTGGTGAGGTAAAACGTGGCGTGCTCGGCGTTCAAGGGGGTGAAATAACCTCTGAACTGGCTGAAGCGCTAGGCTATGAGTCAAGTAAAGGGGCGTTTGTTAGCCAAGTTATCAAAGATAGCGCCGCCGATAAAGCAGGGATCAAAGCGGGTGATGTCATCACAGCTATTAATGGAAAAAACGTTTCTACCTTCAACGAATTAAGAGCCAAAGTAGCGACATTAGGTGCAGGTAAAAAAATCACAATCGATGTTATCCGCGATGGTCAAAACAAAACCTTCGACGTAACCTTGAGTGAAAACAACACCACAACTAAAGCAGAGCAACTGCACTCGGGGTTGACTGGTGCGGCACTGACCAATACTACGGATCAAGACCCAATCGCTGGCGTTAAAGTGACTACTATAGAGAAAGGGTCAGCAGCAGAAGCGTACCAACTACAAAAAGAGGACATCATCATTGGTGTTAACCGCCAACGAGTGAAAAACCTCGCACAATTACGCGAAATTTTGGAGAAAAAGCCGAGCATACTTGCGCTGAATATCCAACGAGGTGATAGAACCATTTACTTGGTTATTCGCTAACATTTACTTGGTTATTCGCTAACATTTACTTGGTTATTCGCTAACATTTACTTGGTTATTCGCTAATTAGTGAGAATCGCTTGTGGAGCGAAAAGGGCAGCATTTGAATGCTGCCCTTTTCTTATTCAATCATGTAGTGCTATTCTTCCTCTCTCAAGCTCAGGTGTAAAATAAGCTGAGTATATAGCGGGTTTTGTTTGGGGAAGATATGCTTAACTTTTTACTTCGTTCAATGGGACTTGGGCTTCTCGCTGCTGTCGTTATCTTATTAGCGGTTCCCTCGCTACGTTCCAATGTTCTCCCAAAAATAACAGCAATAGAATCACCTAATGCACTCTCTTTGCAAATTTCGTTTAACCAAGCAGTTCGCCGCGCCGCACCTGCTGTCGTCAATATTTACAACCAAAAATACACCGAAAGCGATCGCAGTAAACTGTCGATTCAGGGGTTAGGCTCTGGTGTAATTGTGAGCGAGAAAGGGTACATCATTACGAACTATCACGTAGTAGCCCAAGCCGACCAAATCGTGGCGGCATTGCAAGATGGCCGTCTCGCTGCCGCACAATTGGTAGGCAAAGATCGACGCACGGATATCGCAATTTTGCGAATTGAAGGCACAAACCTTCCCGTTATTCCACAAAATCCCAATTACTCGGTGAAAGTTGGCGATGTGGTACTGGCCATTGGCAATCCATACAACCTTGGGCAAACCACTACTTTTGGTATCATTTCTGCTACTGAACGTTCATCTGTCAGCACCGATGGACGCCAAGCTTTGATCCAAACTGATGCGGCCATTAATGAAGGCAATTCAGGAGGAGCTTTGGTCAACACTCAAGGAGAGCTGGTAGGTATTAACACGGCTTCGTTTCAACAAGCAACTGAAATGAAAACTGATGGTATATCATTCGCGATTCCCTACAAATTAGCCAATACCATTATGGAAAAAATCATAGCTGATGGACGCGTGATTCGCGGCTATATCGGTATTGATGGGCAAGATATTACTCCAGTAACATCTCGCTTACTTGGCAGTGAACATATTGGCGGTATAGTTGTGTTGGGCATTGACCCCAATGGCCCTGCGGAAACGGCTGGTTTTAAAGAGCGTGACATTATTCTAAAAATTGGCGGTAAAAAAATTAATGGTCGCAAGAGTGTGATGGAAATTGTCACTGACTTGCGCCCAGGTACCGTTGTCGATGTGCTTATCTTACGTAAAGGTGAAGAGATGACACTTCCCGTGACAATTGTTGAAGACCTACGCGAATAAAACTAAGCACCAAAAACAAAGAGACATAAAAAAGCCCCCAACTCACGAAGGGGGCTTTTATTTATAGATTTTTACTCTTGCTCAAGATCTGAATCACTAAGGTCTGATTCAATCTCAATTGCAGTAACACGTTGCAGCCCTCTCGGTAGTAAGCTACCTCGACGCCCACGCTCACCACGGAAGTTATCTAGATCGCTGGCTTTTAAACCAAGTTTGCGTTTACCAGCATAGAGCGTAATAGCCGCTCCTTGAGGCAAGGAAATTAAGTGTGACACAAACTCTTCACGCTCTTTGGACTTAGCCGCAGGAATATTGATTATTTTGTTGCCTTTGCCTTTGGTTAGCTGTGGTAAATCTTTGATTGGGAATAGCAACATTCGGCCCTGATTCGTGATCGCTAAAATGTCATCAGACTCCAAATGGCCGATGGTATGCGGCGTCATTATCTCTGAGTTCTCAGGCAAATTAACTAAGGCTTTACCACTACGGTTTTTCGACAGTAGTTCACCACCTTTACACACAAAACCATAACCGGCATCCGAGCCCACTAACCAGAGTTGATCCTCTTCCCCCATCACTACTTGGCGAATAGACGAGCCCTCTGTGATGTTGAGACGACCCGTAATCGGCTCACCTTGGCTGCGCGCCGAAGGTAGCGAGTGGGCTTCAAGCGAATAACTTCGACCATCGCTACCCAAGAATACGACCTGTTGATTGCTCTTACCACAAGCATGAGCCAAATACTGATCGCCGGATTTATAGCTCAAACTTTGGCAATCCACATCATGCCCTTTGGCATGACGTACCCAGCCTTTTTCCGAAAGCACAACGGTGATCGCTTCACTTGGCACAAGGTCACGCTCAGTCAAGGCTTTAGATTCAGCACGCTCAATCAGTGGTGAACGGCGATCATCACCATACTTCTCAGCATCTGCTTTGATCTCTTTCTTCAACAAGGTGTTCAAGCGACGCTCAGAACCAAGCAACTGCTCTAATTTTTCGCGCTCTTTAGCAAGCTCATCTTGCTCACCACGAATCTTCATCTCTTCAAGTTTGGCTAAGTGGCGAAGTTTGGTATCTAAAATCGCATCGGCTTGAATAGCACTAATACCAAAACGGGCCATCAGTACCGCTTTCGGTTCATCTTCAGTACGAATGATTTCAATCACTTCATCAATATTCAGATAAGCGATTAGTAAACCTTCCAAGATGTGCAAACGCGCCATGACTTTATCAAGACGGTACTGCAAACGGCGGCGAACCGTGGTGCGGCGAAACTCAATCCACTCAGAAAGAATAGTCACTAAACCTTTCACTTCTGGGCGATTGTTTAAGCCAATCATGTTCAAGTTAACACGGAAGCTTTTTTCTAGATCGGTTGATGCGAACAAGTGGCTCATCAACAAGTCACAATCTACACGGTTAGAACGCGGCACAATAACAATGCGCGTAGGGTTCTCGTGATCCGATTCATCGCGTAAATCTTCAACCATTGGCAATTTCTTCGCGCGCATTTGGTTAGCGATTTGTTCGAGCAATTTAGCGCCTGAAACTTGATGAGGTAATGCGGTGATCACAACATCACCACCCTCTTTATGCCAAACCGAGCGCATTTTGATACTGCCGCGACCTGAGCGATATATTTTCTCAATTTCAATTCTGGGTGAAATAATTTCCGCTTCGGTCGGATAATCTGGCCCTTGCACATACTGCATCACATCGTGCAGTTGCGCCTCTGGGTTATCGATCAGGTGAATCGTCGCATCGGCAATTTCACGCACATTGTGTGGTGGAATATCGGTCGCCATGCCCACCGCAATTCCCGTGACGCCATTGAGCAAAATATGAGGTAAACGCGCCGGCAGCATTTGGGGTTCTTGCATTGTGCCATCAAAGTTAGGCTGCCAATCAACGTTGCCTTGTCCAAGCTCACCCAGTAAAACTTCAGCGAATTTAGACAGTTTCGCTTCGGTATAACGCATCGCCGCGAAGGATTTTGGATCGTCCGGAGCACCCCAGTTACCTTGACCATCCACCAGTGGATAGCGGTAAGAAAAGGGTTGCGCCATTAATACCATTGCTTCGTAACAGGCCGAATCACCGTGCGGGTGGTATTTACCTAGCACGTCACCAACGGTACGCGCTGATTTTTTGTACTTGGCTGACGCCGAGAGTCCAAGCTCCGACATCGCATAAATAATACGTCGCTGTACCGGTTTTAAACCATCGCCAATATAAGGCAGTGCGCGGTCCATGATGACGTACATCGAATAATTGAGATAGGCGTCTTCAGTGAACTTACGCAGCGGCAGTTTCTCAACACCATCAAAGGTTATTTCAGTTGACATTTATTGCACCTCTGCCATATCGCCATAACGTTGCAACCATGCGCGGCGGTCATCTGCACGCTTTTTACCTAGCAACATGTCCATCATTTCATCCGTTGCTTCAGCATCATCAATGGTCAGTTGCACCAAGCGGCGCGTGTTTGGATCCATCGTTGTTTCACGCAATTGAAGCGGATTCATTTCACCCAAACCTTTAAATCGCTGGACGTTGATTTTGGCTTTTTTCTGGCTAAGTCGCTCTAAAATGCCCTCTTTTTCAGCATCATCGAGTGCATAAAAGACCTCTTTGCCGCAGTCGATCCGATACAAAGGAGGCATCGCAACAAAAATATGCCCCGCTTTGACTAATGCTCGGAAATGTTTGGTAAATAAGGCGCAGAGCAAGGTGGCAATATGTAAACCATCAGAGTCCGCATCTGCGAGAATACAGATTTTACCGTAACGCAATCCATCCAGATCGTCGTTATCAGGATCAATCCCAAGCGCAACAGAAATATCATGCACTTCTTGTGAAGCCAGCACTTGGTCTGCCGACACTTCCCACGTATTTAAAATTTTCCCACGCAGTGGCATAACCGCTTGAAATTCACGATCGCGCGCTTGCTTAGCACTGCCGCCTGCTGAATCCCCTTCGACAAAGAAGATTTCAGTGCGGCTCAGGTCTTGTACTGAACAGTCGGTCAATTTACCGGGGAGCGCGGGGCCTGATGCGATTTTTTTCCGTACCACTTTTTTGCTGGCTCGCATGCGGCGATGCGCATTGGCTATGCACACTTCGGCAAGTAATTCCGCCAGTTGTGGTTTTTCATTCAGCCATAAACTGAAGGAGTCTTTTATCACACCAGAAACAAAAGCCGCGGTTTGACGTGAAGAAAGGCGCTCTTTGGTTTGCCCTGCAAACTGTGGGTCTTGCATCTTAACCGACAATACATAAGAACAGCGGTCAAAGACATCTTCACCAGTTAACTTAACGCCACGCGGCAACAGGTTGCGGAATTCACAGAATTCACGCATCGCATCGAGCAACCCTTGGCGTAAGCCGTTAACGTGCGTACCACCTTGTGCGGTAGGGATTAAGTTAACATAGCTTTCGGTGATCATCTCACCACCTTCAGGTAGCCAAATCACTGCCCAGTTGGCCGCTTCAGTTTCAGCGACAAACTCACCCGTAAATGGCTCTTCGGGCAATAAGGTGTAACCCTTTACGCCTTCTGCGAGATAATCTTTTAGGCCGTCTTCGTAGTACCAACGGTGCTCAAGATTGTTAACCTTATCACTAAAAGTAATCTCGAGCCCCGGGCAAAGCACCGCTTTAGCGCGCAAATTATTGATTAGGCGAGTCACTGAAAAGTTAGGCGAGTCAAAATAGCTGGTATCGGGCCAAAAGTGAACACTCGTCCCTTTATTACGGCGACCACAGCTCCCAGTTACCGTCAATTCCTCGACTTTATTACCGTGCTCAAACGCCATTTCATATATTTGCCCATCACGGCGAACGGTCACTTCCACACGCTTGGATAGGGCATTCACTACAGAAATACCTACCCCATGTAAACCACCGGAGAACTGGTAGCTTTTGTTTGAAAACTTACCCCCCGCATGTAATTTACAGAAGATAAGCTCAACGCCTGATATTTTCTCTTCAGGGTGAATATCAACGGGCATACCACGCCCATCATCGATCACTTCAAGTGATTGATCGGCGTGGAGAATAACTTGTACCTTGGAGGCATATCCGGCTAGCGCTTCATCGACACTGTTATCGATAACTTCTTGGCCCAAATGGTTCGGCCGCGCGGTGTCCGTATACATCCCAGGTCGGCGACGTACTGGTTCTAAACCATTAAGAACTTCAATGGCCCCAGCATTATATTGTTCAGTCATAATACGGAATGCTTTTATAGATAAATGATTCGTTACTTTTTCGGCAGTTTATCAATGATGTGCTTGTGCTTAATTAACGACAACAACGCTGATTTTTTCAGCATTATAAACTGCAAAAGTATAGGTAGAACATAGTCTGGAAGAGACTTGCTTATGTCAAGCGAGATAAGTAAGTAACAGGTAAAATTATGACTCTCCCCTCAATGAAGCCGTCAGAGATCTAGGAATTCGATGATTTGCCGCGGATATCGCTCAAAGTTCACAAAACTATGATCGCCGCCAAATTCAACCGTCTGTTTCGACCCTGTCAGTTTAGCGACAGCTTGACGGTAATCTAGTACTTCGTCACCCATTTGTTGCAACAACCAAAACGAAGTGGCGTCATTAATTTTAACCTCTAACGCTTTGAGCTCTTCAATATGTTTTGCTTCGAGTCGATAGTGCTCTTGCGTGTACGGGTTGACTTGTTCGCCTAAAAAATTGGCCAATAATTCATACGGTTTGATTGCTGGGTTTATCACCACGGCACGAAAACCAAACAAATAGTTTAACCAAATCGACAAATACCCGCCTAATGAACTCCCCACCAGCGCAATGCGATATTGATCTTGATGTTGGTGAATAAGATCAAGTAGATATTCCGCAGCTTGCGCGGGAAAACTGGGTAACTTAGGCACTAGCACTTTGATATCAGGTCGCTGCATTTGGCAATACATCACCATCACTTGTGCTTTATGCGACAACGGCGAGCTATTAAAGCCGTGAATGTACAGCAGCATAGGTTGACGAATAGGCATTTCAGTATCCATTAGCGTTAAAATCAGGTTGGAATGCGCCGTTAGCTAAACGTTTGACTTGAGTTTCTATTTGACCATCAGCCGATAGCGTTAATTCACGCCACCCTGGGGAAGTGCGATCCAAAACAAAATCATCTGAATTGGGCTTAAATTGTACACAGGTTGAGGGAGTGGCCATCACTCGGACACCGTGATGGAGTTTATCCATATTTTGATGAACATGACCACACAGGACGGCTTTCACATTGCGATGTTGCGTGACGATATTCCAAAAAGCATCGCTGTCTTTAAGGTTATGTTGATCGAGCCAAGCACTCCCCACCAATAGAGGATGATGATGTAGCACAACCAAGGTGTGTCGCTGATGGTGCGTCGATAATTTTTCGTCAAGTAAAGCCAATTGTTGATCGCTCAGCCGTCCATGCGGTACGCCCACGACTTGAGAGTCGAGCATCACCATTTGCCAGTGTTCACCGAGTAATACATGCTCCGACTGTTGAATCTGCTCTGACGGGAATACCGCGCCCATATTGGGTTTAAAGTCGTGATTACCTGGAAGCCAAAAACAAGTTTTTTCTAATGAGGAAATACCACGAGAGAAGCGAAGATAAGACTCAGCACTATGATCTTGTGAGATGTCGCCTGTGGCCAGAATGGCATCAAATTTAACATGTTGCGCACAAATCTCCGCCACAACAGCATGAAAGCTATCTACCGTATTAACACTCAACAAGCTGCCATCATCCGGCGCAAACAGATGCGTATCGGTGATTTGTAGCAGCTTGATGCTGTCTGAATTGTCTAGAGTTGGCGACACGTTCAAAATTTATTAATCCAAATTGAATGACTAATTTTCATCGATGACGAAGACTAAATTGGAGCTCGGCTAATCCCGTGCTTTAAACAGAAAGTAAGCCAATCGCCTAAAAAGCGATTGATTTGCGCTTTCTCATCTTTTTGCATCATTTGTTCATTCGGGTAATCATAGCGAGCTTTGATCTGATTTATCCGCGCACTTGCACACACTTAGGAAACACGTGCATCGTGGTAAAGCCTGACAGAAATCGACGGTAATGGAAATACTGAAACGTCATCACTCTGACAAATCTCCACTAAAGTTGTGTACTTTGTGACCTCTAGCACTTGTAATTGATAGGTCATTTGAGCAGCTTGATAACAGCGTAAGTCACCCACGCTCGGCTGACTTGGTAGCAAAGCGTTCAATTTCGCGTAGTTAGTTTCGTACACACGCATTAATTCCGATAAATCAACGTGATACGGTTTTTTCAATGCTAATTCTGCCATTGCAATTGTAACTGTTGATAGTTTAGCTCTAACCATTGTAAAGCGATAATTGAGGCACCATTCTCAATTTGACCATTTTTCACCAAGCGGTAAGCCTCTTCACGGCTCATGACATGAACTTTGATGTCTTCACCTTCACACTCCAACCCATGTACACCTTTAGCTTGCGTTGCATCGATTTCACCCACAAAGACGTCCAGTAATTCAGAGCATCCGCCAGATGATGGATAATAAGAGCTAATTTTTTCGATTCGGTTCACTTTAATTCCCGCCTCTTCGATCGCCTCTCGACGGATAACCTGCTCGGACGATTCATCAGGGTCGATGACTCCCGCAACAATTTCCAGTTGCCAAGGCTGGGCGTGCTCTAATGCTCCAACTCGAATTTGCTCTATAATCACCACCTCATCACGCGCAGGATCATAAGGAAGCATAGCCGCAGCATGACCTCTTTCAAACATTTCTCTTTCAATCTCCTCACTCCATCCGCCTTCAAACAACTTGTGTTTAAAGCGGTATTTCACCATGCGGAAAAAACCTTGGAACAGAGTTTCTTTTGAAATGACGTCCACATCTTGGGGCGTAAAAAGGTTGTACCGTTTATCAGGCTGCTGCATTTGAAACCTCGCTCATTTAATCTCATAGTTTAATCATGGAATTCATCCATCACCAAGGATATTGCTCAACTTTTTATACAAATTTTATATTTATTTTTAAATGAGCATCAATTTTTATTGCACAGATGGACAGTTATGTGTAAAAAAGTGCAAAGTTTCGAGTGAATTACCACCAATTTAAGTTAAACTCCTTAAAAGTAACCTTCTTACATATTAAGGCAGGGAATAGGACCAATGAAAAAACTGCTTCCACTATTCATCAGCGCAGCATTAGGCAGCCTGAGCTCTTCAGTATGGGCGGATACCCTCGCTGAAATCTATAATCAAGCCAAAGAAAATGACCCTCAGCTACTGAGCTCTGCAGCTCAACGTGATGCTGCATTTGAAGCGGTAACATCTAGCCGTGGCGATCTGTTACCACAAATCGACCTAGCCGCAGGTTACAATATTAACCGCAGTAATATTGATGAACGTGAAAGCGATAAGCTCACGGCAGGCATCACTTTTACTCAGCAACTTTATCAACGCTCAAGTTGGATTTCTTTAGATACCGCAGAAAAAAATGCACGCAAAGCGGATTCTGCCTACGCGGCAACGCAACAAGGGCTGATTTTACGCGTTGCACAAGCGTATTTTGAAGTGCTTCGTGCTAAAGATAACTTGGCCTTTGTCCGTGCAGAAAAAGTGGCGGTAGCTCGTCAATTAGAGCAGACGAAACAACGTTTTGAAGTCGGCCTTTCTGCGATTACTGACGTGCATGATGCGCAAGCGCAATACGATCGTGTACTTGCTGATGAAGTCTTAGCAAAGAATAGTCTTACCAACAGCTATGAAACCTTGCGTGAAATAACAGGTCAAGAACATTCTGATTTAAGTGTGTTGGATACTAATCGTTTTTCAGCCAGCAAAACAACGCAGCCGATTGATGTTCTACTTGAAGAAGCTCAACAGAAAAACCTCTCTTTGCTGACTGCGCGTATTACTCAGGATGTCGCGAAAGATAATATTTCATTAGCAAGTTCAGGACACTTACCCTCACTGACTCTTGATGGTGGCTATAAGTACGGTGATGAGAGTAATAATAACGGCGGCTCTAAAGTGGATTACAACGATTTCAATGTTGGGATTAACCTTAAGGTGCCGCTGTATACTGGCGGAAATACCACCTCGCAAACCAAACAAGCCGAATTTGCGTACGTTGCTGCAAGCCAAGATTTAGAAAAAACGTATCGCAGCGTGGTGAAAGATGTACGCGCATTTAATAACAACATCAATGCCTCCATTGGCGCTTTACGTGCTTATGAGCAGTCAGTTATTTCAGCGAAATCAGCACTGGAGGCGACCGAAGCAGGGTTTGATGTAGGTACGCGAACTATTGTTGACGTACTTGATTCAACGCGCCTTCTCTTCGAGGCGAATAAAAGTCTCTCTAACGCACGTTATGACTATGTACTGAACGTACTGCAATTGCGTCAAGCAGTAGGCACCTTGAGCGAGCAAGATATTTTAGATATCAATGCTGGCTTAAAAGCGGACAGACTAAAAAAGTAAAAGCCGCTGAATTTTCAGCGGCTTTTTTGTAGCGATTGGCTCATTTTATACAATCCGCCAAAGGATGCAGCGCGATGTTAGCCTCTGCCGCCTTTAATCGCTTCAATAATTTCTGTGGTTGAGCAGCCATCTTCAAAGTTCAACACTTTGACTTCTCCACCCGCCGCAATCACTTCTTCACCACCAGCGATATCTTCAGGTTTATAGTCGCCACCTTTCACCAATAAGTTAGGTAGTACAGCCGCAATCAAACGCTGTGGCGTATCTTCAGAAAAAGGAACCACCCAATCGACAGCGCCCAATGCAGCCAGTACCGCCATGCGGCGATCTGTTGTATTGACTGGGCGACCTGGGCCTTTCAAACGCTTAACCGACTCATCCGTGTTAACCGCAACAATCAGGCGATCGCCCAATTTGGCAGCGTGGTTAAGATAAGAAACATGTCCTGCATGCAAAATATCAAAGCAACCATTGGTCATCACCACCTTTTCGCCCTGAGCTTGAGCCACTTTTACCGCATCAATTAAGGCTTGTTCACTGATGACACCATAATCAGTATCTTTGCTACCATGAACCGCTTCCGCTAGTTCAATGGTTGAAACGGTTGAAGTGCCCAATTTCCCAACCACAACACCCGCCGCTGCATTGGCCAATGCGCACGCTTCATCAAGTGGTTTACCTGCCGCAACTGATGCCGCCAGCACTGAAATGACCGTATCTCCCGCGCCCGTTACGTCATACACTTCTTTGGCTAACGTCGGTAAATGGAATGGCTTCTGGTTGCGCTGTAATAGTGTCATGCCATGTTCGCTGCGAGTCACCAGCAGTGCGCCAAGATCAAACTGTTCAATCAAGGCAGAGCCTTTTTCTACTAACTCTTGCTCTGTTTTTACTTTGCCTACGACTTGTTCAAATTCAGACATGTTAGGTGTAAGCAATGTTGCACCGCGATAACGTTCGAAATCGGCTCCTTTAGGATCGATAAAAACGGGAACGTTGGCTGCACGTGCTTTTTGAATTAATTGCTGCACATGCTCTAGTGCGCCTTTGGCGTAATCGGACAAGATCACCGCTTTTACTTTCGGTAAAGCCAGTTCCATGCGAGATAAAATCAGTTCTGGATCGGTGTTCTCAAACTTATCTTCGAAATCCAAACGGATCAGCTGCTGGCCTCGGCTTAGCACGCGTAATTTCGTAATGGTTGGGTAATTTGGCAGAGCAACAAAATCACAACTCACTTTCAACGCTGTTAACGTTTCAGTCAGAACGTTCGCTGGCTCATCCACGCCAGTTAAACCAACAATGTGCGCATGACCGCCTAGTGAAGCAATGTTCATTGCAACGTTTGCCGCGCCGCCTGGACGTTCTTCGCTATTCTCTACTTTTACTACAGGAACGGGGGCTTCTGGTGAGATGCGACCGGTTGGGCCATACCAGTAGCGATCAAGCATCACATCGCCAATAATCAATACACCTGCATCATTGTAGTCAGGTAGGATTGGTTTCATTGTGGATCTCCAATTTTTGTTATTGTGCTGAGTGTAACACAGCTCATTGAGTGTCTAAAACACTCAACCTAGCCACTGCTGCCAAGCATCTGTGACTCGTTTTCGCAGGTCAACAAACTTACTTTCATCAACATCCGCATCCAAGTTAAGCAAGTTTCGATGATGGATCTGATTGCGCATCGAAGTATAGGCATCGGTGAGAGCCAGCGATTGTTCTTTGTCCATCACACCTTGGTTCAGTAGTGATTCAAAAATGCGTACGTTGTCTGACCAAAACGTCAACTTTGGCTTTTCATGGCTAAAACGCAGCACTAGATATTGAGCTAAAAACTCAATATCAGTGATGCCACCAGCGTCTTGTTTGAGCATAAAGCGGCCACTCTTCTTACTGCCCAAATGATCACGCATTTTTATCCGCATCGAAACTACATCTTGCTTGAGCTTGGTTTCATCTCTCGTCAATGACAAAATCTCATGACGGGTGTGATGGAAAGCCTGTTGCAGAGGCTCATCACCATAAATGATTCGGGCACGAACTAAGGCTTGGTGTTCCCACGTCCACGCTTCATTTCTCTGGTATTCATCAAACGCTTCAGCAGGGCTAACTAACAAACCAGACGCTCCAGATGGGCGCAAACGAGTATCAACCTCATACAAAATACCAGAGGCGGTGCGAGTGGCAAAAATGTGGATCACGCGCTGGGCTAAGCGCAAATAAAACTGACGGCCGTCAATCTCTTTTGCGCCATCAGTGTAGCAATCCGCTGGGCAGTCATGGAGAAATACGATATCAAGATCGGAATTGTAGCCCAACTCCCAGCCCCCCACCTTGCCATAACCAACCACGGCAAACCCTTTACCATCCCTCTCTTTTAAATGAGTGGGTTGGCCGTATTTTGCACTGACTTGCTGCCAAGCTTGGTTGATCACAGCTTCAACGATGGCTTCAGCAAGGTAAGTTAAGTGATCGCTCACTTTCATCACAGGCAACGCACCGGCAATATCAGCGGCAGCAATACGCAAAATGCAGATCTGCTTAAATTGGCGTAATCCTTCCATTTGCTGCTCCATATCCTCTTCGGGAATACGAGCAAGAAAATCACGCAGTTCAGTTTTATAAGCGGACAGCGCCATTGGATTATAGAGATGCTGCGGGTCGATAAGTTCGTCGAGTAAAATGGGGTAACGACTAAGCTGTTCCGAAATCATCGGGCTTGCGGTGCATAAACGCACCAGTTGCGTCAATGCCGCAGGGTGTTCATCTAGCAGCTCAAGGTAAGTGGTTCGAGTCACAATTTTGTACATCAAATGCAGCACACGAGGCAAGCCAAACTGCGCATCTGGGTGGGTAAAAATTGCTTGGAACAGTTTAGGCATCAATCGGTTTAAAACATCTCGTCCGCGTGGACCCAGCGTTTTTTTCGCCAAATCCTCTTTAAATTGGATCAATACATGCGCCATGCCGGCAGGATCATCACAGGTAAGCTCTTGTTGAAAAATCGTTTCAAGCACATCTGGCTTGTGCGCCATATCCCACAGCTCGTGAAAATATTTAGCAACGCAGTGGTCATCTTCTTCATCATCACCAATCAGAGTTGCAAACACTTGATGTACTTTGGTCATATGCTGATGCGTTTCGTGAAGCAGCGTTACCCAATCAGGGCATTGCATAGCAACGGCTAAGCGAAGTTGATCCAGTTCATTGTCTGGCAAGGTTTGCGTCTGCTTATCGGCCATCGCTTGCAATAGGTTCTCAAGGCGACGTAAAAACAGATAAGCTTGTCGTAAATCGGCCACTTCTTGCGATTTGAGCAGGGCAAGTTCTTCTATTGCAACCAGTGTTTCTAATAATCCACGCTGACGTAAACTGGGTTCTCGTCCACCACGAATTAACTGAAATACTTGGGCGATGAATTCAATTTCGCGGATTCCACCCGCGCCTAATTTGATGTTGTTATGCAGCCCTCGACGTCGCACTTCACTGCTGATCATCGATTTCATACGGCGCAGCGATTGAATGGCGCTAAAATCGATGTAGCGGCGGAACACAAATGGCCGCAGCATTTGACGCAGCTCTTGATACTGCGGATACATTTCCCGCCCCATCACTCGAGCTTTGATCATCGCATAACGCTCCCAATCACGCCCTTGCTCTTGGTAATAATCTTCGAGCGCCGCATAGCTCATCACCAGTGGGCCACTTTCGCCAAAAGGACGCAAACGCATATCAACTCGGTAGCAAAAACCGTCAAAGGTATGTTGATCCAACGCTTTGATGATTCGCTGGCCTAAGCGGGTAAAAAATTGTGCATTCGCGATGCTGCGGCGAGCGCCTTGTGTTTCACCGTTTTCAGGATAAGTAAAGATGAGATCGATATCTGAAGAAAAGTTCAACTCACCGCCACCTAATTTGCCCATGCCAATGATCAACATAGGTTGCGCTTCACCTCGGTCGTTGCTTGGCGCTCCCCACTCTAAGCAGCAAGCAGCGTACTGCCACTGATAGGTCTCAAAAATGAGCGCTTCCGCCAGTGCTGAAAGATGTGTAAGGCTCTCTTCTAACGTCCAACTGGCGGTGAAATCTCGCCAAGCGATGTACACCATTTCACGGTTACGAAACTGACGCAAAATACGATGCCCTGACATTTCATCTTTGCACCCTTCTAACTGTATGGCGAGATCGTCTCGGTAGTGCTCTAGCCTTGGCTCTCCCGCCAACATTTCCGGCAATTGCGTACACAACCGTTCATCGCGCAATAATGCTTCATTGATAAACTGGCTCATCCCGACCACATACAACAGTTGTTTTTTCAATGGCTCGGACCACTGCGCAATACTCGGTTGTTGCTCTAGCAAATCTTGATAGGTTGTGTGCGCAAAAGCGTGAAGTGATGAAGGCAGTAACATGTGACATCCTTGTGAATTGAGACCAATGCAGTCGCTAGAAGGCTATTTATAGCAAACTTATATCAATAAAAAACGCCCAACAACAAGAATTGTGGGCGTTGATTGAAGGATCGAATTTCTACAGAGTTAGACTTTGAACATCGTAATTTTCCGATCTAACTCTTCAGCGTTACTTTGCATGATCTCTGATGTTTCAAGCAACTCACCAACCACTGTTACTGAGGCTTCAACGAGCTCCCTCACATTGGTGAGATTTTGGTCCATTTCCTGAGCCACGCTAGTTTGCTGCCCTGCCACCGTTGCTATCTGCAAGTTCATACCGTTGATGCGTTGTACTTGACTGACAATGCCGTCGAGTTCGCTACCTGCATTAGTGACCAATTCAACTCCATCAGCCGCTTCAACCACACTTTTTTCCATCAAATCAACAGCAGAATTGGCACTATTTTGTAATTGAGAAATCATCTCTTGGATCTCAATCGTTGCTTTTTGGGTGCGCTGCGCTAAGTTACGCACTTCATCAGCGACCACGGCAAAGCCTCGTCCTGCTTCACCGGCACGCGCCGCTTCAATAGCAGCGTTAAGCGCGAGTAAATTCGTTTGTTCGGAAATACTTTGGATAGTGCCAACCACGCTGCCAATGGCCGCGACGCGCTCTTCAACTTGAGTCACGGCTTGCGCTGATGCAGCGATATCTTTCGATAATTCACTCATTTTAGTAATGGTGCCTTTGACAAAACGCTGCCCCGTTTCCGCTTGGCATGATGCTTGTTCGGTTAATGCTGACGCATGTTGTGCATGCTCAGCGACCGTTTGTGCAGTCGATGTCATTTGACTCATCGCGGTAGAAAGTTGATCAATTTCGTTAAACTCTTCTTGAGCGGACTCTTTGGTTTCTGACATGCTAATAGTCATGACCTCAGTAAGTGACGAAAGCTCTTGCGAGGCATCGACTTGCATCTTGATGACGTCTTGTAACTGGCGGCGAGTTTTCTCAAGTTCGCGTGCAACGTCACCGTACTCATCTTTACATTCCATATTAATCGGTGTGGAAAGATCACGACTTGCCATCAACTTAATTGAATCACTTAAATATTGTGTTTGGCGCAGCATGACTTTGGCTGCGGCGAGTAACAGCACAACAAAAACGATGATCATGAGTGCCGTTTGCCATACTACTTGAGTCAAATAAGCATCATAGTGTTGCTGAGCGATGTCGGTATTCTGAGTTACTGCAAGCAGTGATTCGTAAAAAGTACGAGCATCCCAAAGCTGCTTTGTGACGATCAATACTGTACTAAACACCATCAGCATAACCATTTTAGGAACGAGACGAATATCGGTAATCAAACGTTCCCATGGCTTAAATGCCATTGTTGTCATTGTCAGTTCTCCACTCTGTCTTATTCGTTGATAATTTAGGTCAGTAGATACAAACTCAAACAAATCAAAAAAACACTATTTTTGAGCTTCGTATGAAAGAAGATGATATCAAACATGAGACAAACTCAATGCGTTTATTGTCATTGACCTGCTCATTTGTGGCATTATTTGTGATCTCAGACTTGTTGCTCATCCTTATCAATCACTCATACCGTTTAGAAAGGTATCGGCCC
>AEZC01000033.1 GCA_000257205.1 Vibrio ordalii ATCC 33509
TGCAACGAAAGCGCTGAAAGCCTGTTACTCCAGTTCCGTGTTTACGAACATGTTCAGTTTGGTTGCAAAATCGACATTGAACTTGAATGGTAGCCATGATTTCTAATTTGAGGGTGAAAAGGCTACCATTTTAACACAACATCTCCATGTTGGAGTCACGACCAAATATCTGATAATGGATAGGGGCTATTTCAAGAATGTCAGAAAGACGGTGTAATTGGTGTTTATCAATCACTAGAGCGGTGCAACCTGTCTCTTCAAGAGTTTCTATGATTTGTTTCGAGGCCAGCCGTTGGTTCAATGGGATATACGTTTTACCGCCTAAATAGCATCCCCAAATAGCGGCGTATGCGCTGAGGTCGCGCTGCGACAAAATAGCAATATTAGTAATGGAAAGTGACTGCCACTGTTTATTTAAAGCGCAAGCAATTGCGGTCATTTGTTGGTACGTGTAGCTGCACTTATCCACCCAAAGAGCAGGTTTATGGAGATGGTTCTGGATTGCATTAAGCACAATTGAACGTATATCAAATAACATAAGGCACTATTTTT
>AEZC01000034.1 GCA_000257205.1 Vibrio ordalii ATCC 33509
AGGGTTGTCTTCATTAAAGCCCGCTTCAGCCAACAATTTTGCCGCTTCTGCATCGCGCTCTTTTTGCGTCATCTTGCCATATGCTGGCATTTGAGGATTAAAGCCAGCCGTAATTTCAGGTGTTAAGAAATAAGCTGGTTTTTGGCCTTGACCTAAAATCGCATCACTCACAATGTTACGGTCGATAGCGTAAGAAATCGCTTTGCGTACGCGAACGTCGTCAAATGGTGCCTTTTTGGTATTGAACAGATAGTAATAAGTACACAAGTTACCCTGAATCGATACTGATTCCGGGTGTTCTTTCTTCAGACGCTTAAAATGCTCGGTGGGTACTTCATAAGAGATATCGATTTCGCCTGCTAGGAAACGGTTCATTTCTGATACTTGGTTTTCTATGGGCAAAAAGGTGACTTTGTTAATGACTGTTTTGTCATTGTCCCAATATTGCTCGTTACGTTTTAATACTAAACGCTCATTGACAACCCATTGATCAACAACGTAGGCACCGTTACCAACAAAATGCTCAGGCTTGGTCCATTGGTCACCAAACTTTTCTACGGTTGCTTTATGAACGGGTTTCACGGTTGTGTGGCCCATCATCATGACGAAATAAGGCACAGCATCTTCAAGCTCAACAACGAGTGTGTGGTCATCTTTAGCTTTAACGCCAAGCTCACTTTTGTCTTTCGTTCCTGCCACAATATCTTTTGCATTCTTCATCTTAGTATATTCCATATACCAAGAATAAGGAGAAGCCGTTACAGGGTCGACTGCACGTTGGAAGCTGAAAACAAAATCACCCGCCGTGACAGGATCGCCATTTGACCATTTCGCATTTTTACGCAAATGGAAAATAAAGGTTTTGTTGTCTGCGGTTTCCCAGCTCTCTGCGACGCCAGGAATAGTTTTACCATCCGCGTCTTGGTTCACAAGCCCTTCCAATAAGTCGCGAATAACGTGCGACTCAGGAACACCTTGAGATTTGTGAGGATCGAGTGTGGCGACTTCAGTACCGTTACCACGAACGATTTCCTGAACTTTAGCCAACTTAGTGCCCGCTGGAACATCAGCGGCGAGAGAAAAAGTAGAAGTGGCAGCAACGGCCATACCCGCCCCTAGAAGAAGGGCTTGGGTGATTTTATTTTTATACATGCATAAACTCCAAGTTTTTATTTTTGG
>AEZC01000035.1 GCA_000257205.1 Vibrio ordalii ATCC 33509
AAAAACACCGGTCCACTGATTGTGAAAGCAAAAGAAATTGCAGGTAGTCATCATGAAAAATGGGATGGCAGCGGTTATCCCAATGGATTGGCTGGCGAGCAGATACCCATCAGTGGTCTTATCACCGCGTTAGCGGATGTGTTTGATGCTTTAGGATCTAAACGTAGTTATAAAGAGCCTTGGTCGGAAGATGATATTAAAAATGAATTAATTAGCCAAAATGGTAAACATTTTGACCCGACTTTAGTTACTTTGTTGATTGATAATTGGGAGTATTTTATCGCTATTCGGTAAGCGCATCATAAA
>AEZC01000036.1 GCA_000257205.1 Vibrio ordalii ATCC 33509
ATTGGAGTCATGACCGACTTTTGCACGTTAGCAAATACTTGAGCTCTAGACTAGGGTATTATTAGGCAAAGTTGTCACCTATTACAGGTCACATTCAAGGTGAAGTCGATGTTATCCATTTTTGATATTTTTAAAATTGGCGTGGGCCCTTCTAGCTCACACACTAATGGGCCAATGATTGCGGGCTATCAATTTAGCCAAATCATTGCTGATTTAACGCAAGTGGCAAGAGTGCAGATTGACCTTTACGGTTCATTATCACTTACAGGACGTGGCCACCACACGGATCGCGCCGTGATATTAGGCCTGCTGGGCAATAAGCCTGACACCATCAAAATCACCAGCGCCAATCAAGCGCTAGCGCATGCTATTGAACACGGCGAGCTTAATTTAGCGGGAAAACAGCTCATTCCATTCCAGCTAAAAACAGACCTCCTCTTCCAAAATACTAATCTTCCCTTGCATGAAAATGGCATGACGATTACCGCTTTGGGAGCGCAAGGAGAAACGTTAGCCTTTGAAACTTACTACTCAGTGGGAGGCGGCTTTGTTGCTACTGCCAAAGAGTTGGAACACGGTAGTGCAAATGCATCCGTGGAGGTCGAATTTCCTTTTACTTCTGCTGATGAATTACTCTTTAAAGCCGAAAAACATGGCTTAAGTTTAGGCAGTCTCGTTTTGCGCAATGAAATAGCATTTCATGACCTTGAAACGATTAACCACAAAGCCGATCAAATCTGGAAAGTGATGTCGCTCTGCATGCAGCGCGGCTTTGAAACGGAAGGCATTCTCGAAGGTGGGTTGCATGTCACGCGCCGCGCACCAGCACTGCTCAAAAAGCTGGAAGCTAACGCGGCGATTGAAAGTGACCCAATGGAGATCATGGACTGGATTAACCTGTTTGCTTTCGCGGTCAGTGAAGAAAATGCAGCGGGAGGGCAAGTGGTCACCTCACCAACCAATGGCGCGGCAGGAGTGATACCCGCCGTATTAATGTATTACCACCGCTTTATCCGAGAGCTTGACACTAAGCAGTTGAAAGATTTCCTCGCCGTGGCTGGCGCTATTGGTATTTTATACAAAACCAATGCTTCTATTTCGGGGGCCGAAGTAGGCTGTCAAGGGGAGATTGGAGTCTCTTCCTCAATGGCGGCGGCAGGGTTGACAGCGCTAAGAGGTGGCAGCAACGAACAAATTTGCATGGCGGCTGAAATTGCCATGGAGCATTCATTGGGTATGACATGCGACCCAATGGGTGGCTTAGTGCAAGTCCCTTGCATCGAACGCAATGCAATGGGAGCCGTGAAAGCGATTAACGCTTCACGCATGGCCCTAAAACGGACCAGCAAATGCTTAATTTCTCTAGATAAAGTGATTGAGACAATGTACCAGACGGGGAAAGATATGAATCGGAAATATCGTGAAACCTCGTTAGGCGGCTTAGCGTTAATCCACCTATCACCACCTTGTGAATAGTAATACCGTTCAATCCTCATCAAGCCCTGTGTGAATACAGGGCTTATTTAAGCGGTAAATTCAGGAATGCGTAACTCTTGGTTCTGAGTAATCGCTTCTCGCTGCACAATCCACTGAAAGCTGAGCGACAACACACAAATCTCAACCGCACAAACCACTAACCAGAAGAGTGACAATAATAATGTCAATGGAAGAAAATGCAGATTAAACAAGGGCTGTAGTAGTGCATTGATGAGCATGGGGATCACACCTATCAGCACAAATAGTGCTTTGGCGTGGGGCTTTGACATTTGCCACGCGACACTCAAGCCTCTAGGTTGATGATCTAGTGCTGTTGCTGGCAAAACTAATGACCAGCGGGAGATAAACCAGCCAATAGGCAGCATTGCGGCATAGGTATAAAGCTGGATTAACCACATTGGCATCGTCACTATATTTGCCAGCGAGCCAATGATAAACATGGGTATGATTAGAATAGCAAACAGCATAGCTCCTAACGCAGCCCACCATCCAATAAAGCGCAATTCACGCGAACTTAAGTAAAAAATCGTGCTCAAACGGCAAGATTTTTCACCCAGCAGAACCAAACGATGCAAGCGCACTGTCGCCATCGTCGCCGTTACCGTATAAAGCATATAAATAATCGCATTCGTTAATGTGAACAACCGTTGTGGGTCATCAAGGTCAATAACGCTAATCGTGAAATAGAGATTCACCACCAAAAAAGGTGAAGATTGCAGCATGAGAGTCAGCCAATTTTTTTGGACTAATTTTAACGCGCTGACCACAATGTATTGGATCGGTAGCTGCTTAGATTTCATGAATCCATTCCCTGGAAAATAAGTAGGGTTAATATATCGAAAATAGACCTCACTTACCCTAAAAGCTCCGTGATGCCAATTCAACTAACCGCACTCATTGATAACAATATTATCGGTATCTCATATTGGTGACTCAGCAACGAGGCGCTATTCTGAATAAAGAGACAAGCGCTGACACTGAGGTATCTCACCGCATTTGAAGAGTTCATGCTAGAATGCGCCGAATTTGCGATGAGTTGCACTCAAAGTATTAGGGCGTAGCGCCTTACGATGAGAAAGCCATCGCTTGCTAACTGTTTTGACTTTTTAATTCTGAGAGCCCGCATGCCATTTTCCAACCTAGGATTGAGCGATCCAATCTTAAAAGCCGTTCACGAACTCGGCTATTCTGCCCCAACACCAATTCAAGAACAGGCAATCCCTGCCATTTTGACGGGTAAAAATGTCATTGCGGCAGCGCAAACCGGCACGGGTAAAACCGCTAGCTTTGTACTACCCATTTTGCAGATGCTTAGTCAAGGAACAACTCAGCGCGCCAAACGTGTTCGCGCATTAATTTTAGCGCCCACGCGCGAATTGGCTCTGCAAGTAGAAGAGAACATCACGCAATACGCAAAATATTTGCCCTTAACCTCGCTTGCAATGTATGGCGGTGTCGATTCACAAAAGCAAAAACAACGCTTGATTGAAGGGGTGGATATTTTGATCGCCACGCCGGGGCGCTTGCTTGATATGTATGGCCAACGCGCCGTTCATTTTGATGAGCTTGAAGTGTTGGTGATGGATGAAGCTGACCGCATGCTCGACATGGGTTTCATTGAAGACATCAACAAAATTGTTGATCGCCTGCCACTAAATCGTCAGAACTTGCTGTTTTCGGCGACCCTTTCTCGTCCAGTGCGCGAGTTGGCCAAATCAGCCATTAATGATCCGATTGAAATTGATGTCGCTGGTTACAACCGCACGCCAAATCAAATCGAGCAGTGGATTATCACTGTCGATAAAGATCAAAAATCTGCACTACTGAGCCATTTGATTACTGAAAACCAATGGCAGCAGGCGATGATTTTCATCGAAACCAAACACGGTGCGGCAAAGCTGGCGAGCCAACTGGAAAAGCGTGGCATTGCGGCAGAGGCGTTTCACAGTGGCCGTAGCCAAGAAGTTCGTGAAAAATTATTAGCCGATTTCAAAGCAGGTAAACTGCAATTTTTGATTGCAACGGGCGTTGCTGCGCGCGGTATTGATATTGATAACTTAGAAAGAGTGGTGAATTACGACTTGCCTTATCCTGCGGAGAACTACATTCACCGTATTGGACGAACCGGTCGTGCTGGCGCAACCGGTGAAGCAATTTCTCTCGTATCACGCGATGATTTTAAAAACTTGTGCATGATTGAAAGCCGCTTAGGACATTTGCTTGTGCGTAAAGAGATTGAAGGTTTCACACCGAAAAAAGACGTGCCTATTTCCATTTTAAATTACCACTTGAAAAAGCGTGATAACGAGCACTCAAGTGCACCGCGTCGTAGCCCTCGCCCTAAACAAGAAAAACGCTCATAAGCATAATGTTTCTTTACAAATCCCACCGCCCGGTGGGATTTTGTTGACTAAACCATCCCCGCATCACACTTTTACGCCTTCTTTCTCTCTACGCCCCAAAATCACTACTCAAGGATGATTCTGTCTTCATCAACTTCTATTAGCCTGCAACTCATCTCTTATTTATCGCACCCCATCATCGCTTAGGTTGACACGTTATGGCTTACAACAAATACACTATCTATCAAGTTTTCACGCGCTTATTCGGTAATACAAACCGCTGCAACACTCCTTGGGCAACGAAAGAACAAAATGGCGTCGGTAAATTGAGTGACTTCACTGACGATGCACTCAATGCCATTCATCAACTTGGGATCACTCATATTTGGTATACCGGTGTTTTACATCACGCACTGGTGGGTGATTACCATGCATGGGGAATAGAGAATGATCACCCAAGTGTTGTCAAAGGTAGATCGGGCTCGCCTTACGCCATTAAAGACTACTATTCGATAAACCCTGATTTAGCCGACGACCCAGCTCAGCGTAATTACGAATTTGAAGCCTTGATTAAGCGTACACACCAAGCGGGCATGAAAGTCATCATCGACATTGTCCCTAACCACGTGGCGCGCCAATATCAAGGGCTCAATAACCCTGTCGGGGTCAATGATTTTGGTGCAAATGATGATACCAGTGTGCAATACGCCAGGGACAATAACTTCTATTACCTACCCGACACCTGCTTTGAACTGCCAGATATTCCTACCTCATTGCTACCGTTGGGCGGTGAATGCCACCCAGATTTAGCCACCCCGTTTTACGAACACCCCGCAAAATGGACAGGCAATGGATCTCGTTTAGCCAAGCCGAACATCGATGATTGGTATGAAACCGTCAAAATAAACTACGGCATCAAGCCTGACGGAAGCAAAGATTTTACCGAACTTCCGCAGCAATACCGTTTCCTATCTCTCTTGGAACACGCCGTTTTCTGGCAAGACAAAAGCGTTCCAGATTCATGGCGTAAGTTTCGGGATATCGCTCTTTATTGGCTCGATAAAGGCGTCGATGGCTTTCGTTATGATATGGCCGAAATGGTACCGATTGAATTTTGGAGCTATCTCAACTCGGCGATTAAACTACACAACCCCGATGCTTTTTTAATGGCAGAGGTGTATCAGCCAGATTTATACCGCGATTATATCCAGCTCGGCAAAATGGACTATCTATACGACAAAGTTGACCTTTACGATTGTCTCAAAGCCATCATACAAGGACACGGTTCAACTAAAGAGATTGGGCGTATTGAACATCAACTGCGCGACATTGAGCATCACATGCTGCATTTCTTGGAAAACCATGACGAGCAGAGAATTGCCTCGCCTGAATTTGCAGTGGAAGCACATAAAGCACGCCCAGCCATGTTGATTTCAGCCTGTTTATCCAGCTCACCAACCTTGCTTTATTTTGGGCAAGAAGTGGGCGAACCAGGAGCGGAATATGCCGGCTTTGGCCAGCCTTCGCGCACCTCTATTTTTGACTATATCGGTGTTCCACAACACCAAAAATGGATGAATAACGGTGCATTTGATGGTGGCCAATTAAGCGAGAGCGGGAAACAGCTGCGCGATTTCTACTCAACATTACTGAATTTAGTCCAACAGAGCCCCGCACTGACCGGTGAATATCATGATCTGTACGCCGCCAATGTTGAACACTTCTCCGACCAGCAAGATTACTTATTTGCCTTTGCTCGCTCTAACCCGTCACAAAAGCTGATCATCGCAGCGAACTTCAGTGCCACAAGTGGCAAAACCGTAAAACTGCATTTACCTAAAGCATTGACCACTTATTGGCAGTTAACCTGTGGTGAGCACACTCTATTCGACCCGCTAAATCAACAAACGCTGACACTCTTCGTCAACGAACAAGAGAGCTATGTGATGATCGACTTCACCCCACTTTCGACCCATTTCATGGTTCTCAATAATATTTAAACCTCAAAGAGAGTCATTGGTCTTCTTTCAATACAACAAGCCAGCATCTTCATCGTGCTGGCTTGTTTTGCTAAACGCTATAGAGCTAAACGCTATAGAGCTAAACGCTATAAAGCTAAGCGCTCTAAACGCTCTAAACGCTCTAAACGCTCTAAACGCTATAAGGTTAAGGCTTGCTTTAAGTGACTTTCATTAACACGGGTTCTTGATCAGATTCCCGCTCATGCTGATTGGGCAAAATGCCTAAAGTATGTAAAAAGGTTTTGAGCATGATGGCGTAAATGAACATCATAGGAAGGCCTGCGACCACACAAAGCGACTTAATGGTTTCAATCCCTCCCCCAGCCAAAAATACACTTAAACTGATCAGCCCAATCGCACAGGCCCAAAGTAATTTTACTCGGTTATCGGGATCACCATTCAAAGCCAATTCATTGGTGGTGAGCATCGCCGTCGCAACACTCGCACTGGACATCGTGGTCAGCATCAATAAAAACTGAATGAGCAGAAATAGCCCAAGCACCCCATTTCCCCCAGGCAAGGTTTTTATCAATGAAACCACTGCGTAGGTTAAGCCACCTTCCGCCATCCAGCCCTGAACGGGTAAACCGCCCAACATTTGAGCCCACACCGCATAGCCACCAAAAATGGAGATAAAAAATGCGCAGCCCAAAGCGCCCATCGAGATGGTGTACAAAACCACTTCACGAATCGTTCGTCCACGAGAAATTCGCGTGATGAATAGGCCCATCATAATCAAGTACGCGTAATACCAAAACCAATAGTACTGAGTCCAGCCTTGTGCAAAACCACTTTGCTGAACAGGGTCTGTCCACAATGACATTCTAAAGAAATTATCCAACATCACGCCCAGAGAGTCAGTGAAACTATTAAGAATGAAAGAAGGTTGAGTCGCCAATAATACAAACAGGGTAAACAACACCGCCATGCTGACTGTCCAGTTAGAAATCATGTTGATGCCTTGGTTAAAACCAACCCCCATCACAGCCACTAACGCAGCCACAAAAAGCGGTCATGAC
>AEZC01000037.1 GCA_000257205.1 Vibrio ordalii ATCC 33509
TGCCAGAGGGGGTAAGGTAAACGTTTAGAGTTGGAATAAAAGCTAATGTGTTGACGGGCAGTAGCAATTAGCTCATCAATGATCGCATGATGACGGGGTTCTACCCGCTAAATTAGTGAATTACGACTCCTTATTGAAAAAACGTAATCGATGCAAAATCCAAAACTCTAAACCAAAAATACCGACCAGTGCGATGCAAAAGAGAGCAAAAGCAACGGGGGATTCAGTGCCGGGAATACCGCCGACATTAACCCCAAGTAAGCCAGTTAAAAAGCTTGTTGGTAGGAAGATCGCCGTAATCACTGAAAATAAATAGGTGTTTTGGTTCATCTTCTCTGCATGATATTGACGTAATTCCCCTTTGATCAGTTCGAGCTCACCAAGGTAAAAGATGCAGAAAAATGCCACTGGTCGATCAACAATTCCATGAATATCCTTATCACTTGCTCCTCAATGACTCAGCATTGAGGAGCAGTAGATTATACCAATTGAGATCAGAAGCCGCGCATTTGAATACGGCGCAGAAACTCAGTCATGATCCTATCGTAAAGAAGATCGCCTAAAAACGCATCCTCAACTTGGTGATCAATACTAGGGTTATCATTCACTTCAATTACATAAACTTGGCCATCAATCTCTTTCAAGTCAACGCCGTACAGGCCACTGCCGATAAGGTTTGACGCTTTTAAGGCAACATCAACGACGTTTTTAGGTACTTGTTTTAAATCCAAGGTTTCAAAGCCGCCAGAAGAGACTCGGCCACTGTTGTGATGTTGATAAATTTGCCAGTTGCCGCGGCTCATCATGTATTTGCAGGCGAAGATGGCTTGGCGGTTCATTACACCGATGCGCCAGTCAAAGTCAGTTGGCATGAAGGCTTGTGCCAAAATCAGAGCACTTTTTTCAAACAGTGCGCCGGCTTCGCGTTCCAGCTCTTGCTCGTCGCGTACTTTGACCACGCCACGTGAAAATGCGCCATCTGGAATTTTTAATACCATGGGAAAGCTCAACTCCTGCATGACATTGCTTTTCCATTGCTCATCAAAACTTTGCAAAATCACGCCTTTTGGCGCAGGCACTTTATTGCGTTGCAATAACTCAGTTAAGAACACTTTATTGGTGCATTTCATGATCGATTCAGAATCATCCATCACCACCAAGCCCATTTTCTCGGCCGTTTTTGCAAAGCGGTAAGTGTAGTTACTGATGTTGGTGGTGGCGCGAATAAACAAGCCATCAAATTCACCCAAACGCGATAAGTCATCCGGTGAAATGGTTTCTAGGTTAACCCCTAAACGGTTTGCGGCGCGGCGAAAACGTTTTAATGCTGAGGGGTCAGAAGGTGGCATTTTCTCTTCTTCGTCCACTAGCATGGCAATATCGTAACGGTATTTTTTCTCTTGCTTCGGTTTACGCCAAACTTTGGTTGAAAACAGCTCTAATGATTCGACGAAGAAATCTTGCTCTTGGTCGTTCAAATCCTGGAATGGGAAAGGGCCAATTTTGCTGATTTGCCACTGCCCTTGAACGCGGTTCATTTCCAACTCAATAACGGGCACCATAAACTGTTCAAACAGGCGGCGAGCCAGTTTATCCAAGCCTTTTTCTGCGGTGCGGCCAAAATAAATTTTGCACTGTATAAAATCGGTTTGGGCGCACAGTTTATTGAGTTTCAATAAGCCAGAAGAGAGTAAAAAGGGTTGATTGATGTCGTTGATCGCCATCACTCGAGGGATAACGCGGTGGCCGCGTGCCTCTGCCATCAGCGAGCAGTAATAGCCGCTGCTCATGTAGCCATAATCGCGACACAGGTTGACCACTTGCAGGCTGCGATGAGTATGGGTGCCATTACTGTTGAGGTATTGGTCTACACTTACCACTTGCTCTGAGGGGAAATATTGTTGCCAGTCACTGGACTGGTCGGTCACGATCAAAAGGTTTGCCATTGCTATTCTTTTCCTTAATCAATAGGAATAATATTGAGCCGCAATCTTGCCAACCACTTAAGGACGTCGTATGGACTTTCGTCTTGCGAAAAGTGCTGATCTCACTGCTCTTAATGCGTTAGAACAACAGCTGTTTGACGGAGATAAAATCTCTCCACGCCAAATGAAGCGTTTTTTACATTCCAACCAAGCGGTGTTGTTTGTGGCCGATGCCGGCACAGAGCTGGCTGGATATGCATTGCTACTATTTCATCAAGGTACACAGCTATCAAGGTTGTATTCGATTGCCGTAAAACCTGATTTCAGAGGCCGGAGGATTGCTCAAAATTTGGTCGAGCAATGCGAGCGTGCTGCTCTTGATCAAGGTGCCACTACATTACGATTAGAAGTGCGTGAAGACAATACGGCCGCGATAAATTTATATGAAAAAATGGGCTATAAAACCCTGAAATTTCTTATCCATTATTACGATGATTTGTGTAATGGACGCCGGATGCAAAAACGCTTGTCGCCACAAGGGCCTAAGGTGCAATTGCCGATGCCACTTTATGTTCAGACTACGCCATTTACTTGCGGTGCGGCATGCTTGCTGATGAGCTTTTCTTGCTTGTCTAAATCGTTTGAGCCGAGTCGCACCGCTGAGCTGCAACTGTGGCGAGAAGCGACAACGATTTTTATGGCGGCGGGGCACGGTGGGTGCAGCGGGCAAGGGTTGGCATTGGCTGCTAGTCGACGCGGTTATCATGTGGAGCTGTGGAGCCAATCCAAAAGCACGCCTTTTATTGATAGCGTGCGAGATACCAATAAAAAACAAGTTATCGAATTGGTTCATCTTGATTTTTGTGAGCAGCTTAGTCATCAAGATGTGGCGATGATTGATGCACCACCGAGTCAAGAGCAACTAGAAGCGTGGGTAACGGAAGGAGCATGTGTGCTGCTACTCATCAGCACTTATCGTTTCGATGGTAAGAAAGAGCCGCATTGGATCGTACTCAGTGGTATGAGCGATAAATTCTTCTTCATTCACGATCCACATGCAGAAACAGAAGCGGATGCGATGGCTTCGGCCTTCATTCCTGTCGGTAAAAAAGCGCTGTCACAAATCATCGGTTTTGGTAAACAAAAACAGACGGCTTGTGTGGTGATTAGCTCGAACCGCAGTGCTATGCGTGTAACCACTGCTATGGGTGTAACCACTGGTTAGGATAGAGTTCAAATGAATTCATTGAGTCATAATGACTGCTTTTTATTGGGTTGTTATGACTCTTTTTTTTGAGTGGTATTTTTTATTGCGTTGTTTTTATTCGGTGTTTTTATTCGGTGTTTTTATTGGCTTGAATTGTGCTTGTGGTGTTGGTCGTCTGTCATGATATCCGCCACCGCCGTAAGAGGTCACAGTGCTCAATATTACCGATATAAAAGTAGAACAACGCATACCCGCTTGGTTGCGCCTTGGTTTTCGTCCCTTTTTCCTACTCGGTAGCGTATATGCTGTTTTCGCGGTGACGTTATGGGTCTGGATGTTTCAAACCGGTCAACCATCGGCATTGCAAGTTCCTGCGCTGTGGTGGCATGTACATGAAATGCTGTTTGGTTTTGCTATGGCAATTGTGGTCGGTTTTCTATTGACTGCCGTACAGAACTGGACTGGCATTAATGGCACGAAACATTATCGCTTAGCTGTGTTAGTCGCCTTGTGGCTAGCGCCTCGAATCTTATTGTGGACGCCGACACCTTTGTGGGTCATCTCTTCTGTCGAAGCGCTTTTTTTGGCCGCCGAATAGTGCAAGCGAAAGGCTGGAAAAATCTCTTTTTTGTGCCGCTGTTTATTTTAGCGATCGGCGCGAACTTTGCGAGTTATGCCACCATCAAAGGAATGCCGCCTTTTAGCTCAGCGGCAGTATGGCAGGCGATGTTGTGGTGGTTCACATTGTTGCTATCGGTCATGGGAGCACGCGTGATCCCTTTCTTCAGCGCAAGGCGTTTTAACTTTGAAAAAGCACAGCCATGGGTATGGCTCGATTGGTTAGCCAATGCGCCCATTGCGGCCTTGTTTATTTTGAGTTTCTTCCCGCTGACGATGGTGCAGATTGGTCAGCCTATCATGTTACTGGCTGGGTTAGCGCAGTGGGTACGTTGGATGCGTTGGAAACCATGGCTAACATTGAGTGAGCCTCTGGTTTGGTCGCTGCACGCCGCGTATGCCTGTATTCCTTTGAGCTTATTACTGCGCGGGTTAATTGATGATGTATATGTCACTCATAACCTGATCCATCTCTTTGCCATTGGAGCCATCTCAGGCTTGATTTTGTCGATGATTGCACGCGTGACCATGGGGCATACCGGCAGGGCGATTTATCAAGGGCCTAAAATGAGTATTGCGTTTGCGGCTTTGATGATGTCGGCATTGGTACGCAGCCTCGGTGTGGCGTTTTTTCCAGCGCAACTCTTTTTGATGGTGAATATCAGCGCCGCACTCTGGATATTGGCTTTTACTCTGTTTGTGTGGAAATTCGGCACGATGTTACTTACGCCGAGAGTCGATGGCCACCCGGGATAACGGTTTGGCTAGTCACGTGGAAGTAGCAAAATAAAAAAGTAGAAAGTAGCCTAGCAGTAGAAAGCGCGCAAAAGAAAAAGGCTTGGCACATCGCCAAGCCTTTTTATCAGAAAAAATGGATCAGTTATGGCTGTGCAGCATGCTGTTCAGTTCAACGGCTGATTTATTGGCTAAACACTCAATTTGACCTGTGATCGAGTTGCGACGGAAAAGTAGATCCGATACACCAGCTAAATCACGTGCTTTGACGATTTCCACTTCTTGGCCTTGGTTATCGAGCATACGCACTTTAGTGCCAGCAGTTACATACAAACCTGATTCTATCGTGCAGCGATTGCCGAGTGGGAAACCTAAGCCTGCATTTGCGCCAAGCAGTGAGTTTTCACCGATAGAGACCACGACCTTACCGCCGCCAGAAAGCGTACCCATGATAGAAGCGCCACCGCCGATGTCCGATCCATTACCAACAACTACACCTGCAGAAATACGCCCTTCAACCATGCTCACGCCTGTTGTACCAGCGTTGAAGTTGATAAAACCTTCATGCATCACAGTGGTACCTTCGCCCACGTGCGCGCCAAGGCGAACGCGCGAGGTATCCGCAATACGGATGCCCGCTGGGACAATGTAATCAACCATTTTCGGGAATTTATCGACACAATCTACCGTTAAAGCTCGGCCTGCAAGGCGAGCTTCAATTTGACGATCGGCTAGTTCAGGTAGATCGATAGGACCCTCATTGGTCCATGCGATGTTATGCAGCAGGCCAAAAATACCATCAAGCACAGTACCGTGTGGTTTCACTAAACGGTGTGAAATCAGTTGTAGCTTCAAAAAGCCTTCAGCGACTGATTGAGGCTGTTGGTCGGAAGCTAAAATAACCAGCACCAGTGGTTGTGAGGCGTTAGCGGCTTTATCGGCAAAACTGGCATTGTTAGCCTGATCATGTTGAGCAAATATCGCGGCGAGTTGGGTGCTTTGCTCGGTTGAGATGTCGATATACTGGTTGCCTTCGCCATAACCAGAGACTTGAGCAAGCTCGCTCACTAGTGCGTCACTTGGGTTGAGAATTGGCGCTGGAAAAAACGCTTCAATAATTTTTCCATCACGGTTTTTAGTTGCCGTGCCAAAGGCAAGTGCAAAGTAAGCCATTTTGATATCTCCATGTTGTCACTATTGATGCGCTCGCCAGCGTAGGTTGAGCATCATTGCGGCGCACTCGATTTATCAAGCATCATAAAGAGTGAGGCAGGGGTAGGAAAGGGCAAAAGGGGAGAAAGTCCGTAAAACGATACCTTTTGTCTTTTTAGCGATGTATTTCTTTAGAAAGAAATACAAAACCGCTGACGAAGCAGCGGCCTTTTCACGTTCTATCATCTTAAGCGTTTAATCGCCTTAAGCTGCATCTTCTTCTGGTGCTTCGTCTTTTACCGCTTTGGCTTTTTTAGGCTTAGCCGGTGCAGGCTTGCGCTTTGCGCCAAGTGCGTAAAGCACTTCCTCTTTATTTTGCGCTAAGAACATCGCCAAAGCTTCTTGCTTGGCTTCATCTTCTAGCAACTCACTTTTCCCTAACAGTTCGAAAAGCTCATCTGCCATATCGAGCATTTTGTCATAAGCGTCAGCGTCTGCTTTAGAGGTAAAAGTCATCTTTTCTTCTCCGTTGCGTTCCACCACGTACTTGACGATTACAGCCATGGTTAATCCTCTAACTTAGTCATTAATTCTACTGGCTGTTTATACAGTTTTTAAACCATGAAGTCTAGGTGAGCAGGAAAAAGTGAGAGGTGGATGGCTACTCTTTGTTCCATTGATAACAAAATTCAATAAAGTGTTTGAGCAGTGGGCTTTGGTATTTTTCTTTATGTACCAATAGCCAAAAACGGCGTTTCATGTCCAGCGGCACATGGAGCCGTTTGACCCGGCCATCTTGCAGTGCTGAATGCGCAGAAAGGGTGGATAAACAGCCTAAACCTAACCCTGCCGAAACACTGTTGATTAAGGCTTCCGTAGTATTCAATTCAAAGGCTTCATGCCACTGTTCGAGCCGCGGTGCGATAGCCAGTAAGAAAAACTCTCGCGAGCCAGAACCCGCTTCGCGCAATACCCATTGGCTCTGTTCGAAATCATTGAGGGTGAGCTGATTTATCATTGTGAGTGGATGTTCGGGTGCGCAAATAATACACATTTCATCGTGTGAAAAAGGCGTTGAAATCAGCTCTGGGTGCAGTGTTTTTCCTTCAATCAACGCAAGATCCAATTCGTAATCGACCAACTTTTGGCAAATCAGCGCTGAGTTGCAAATAAACAAACTTTGCGAGATGTGTTGGGTTTGCTGGCGAAATTGACTGAGTAGATAAGGCGCGACATGGTTGCCAATCGTATCACTGGTGCCAATGCGTAATTGACCCGAAAGGCTTTGTTCACTGTCAAACAGATGATTGATGTTGCTCGCTCGGCTTAGCAGTTCATCGGCGAGCGGCAACAGTTTTTGTCCCTCTTGATTGAGGATTAAACGGTTATTGACCCTATCGAACAGCGCATGCCCAAGCTGTTTCTCTAGTTCAGACAATGCCATACTCACGGCCGCTTTCGACAAAAACAGCGCCTCTGCAGCTTGGGTCAAGGTTTTGTGTTTCGTAATCGAAGTGAATACTTTCAATTGCTTAAGAGAAATATTGGCAGCCATAATTTTGTTTAATAAATCTTAACGTATGTTCTGTATATTTAGATATATCAGAACAAAAGGCAAGGCTATAATAGCAACATTGAACAACTACTTTGTTAGTTCTGATGAGAGGTCAATATGATTCGAGCAGCAAAAGCGAAAGTTATGGGTGCGCCAACCCCTATGGAGGGTTTAGCTCTAGGCATCGCAAGCTTGGGTTGGAGTTGGGAAAACTTTGCACCATTACAAGGTTATGGCCAATTAAGTGGAGCCGTTATTGCCAGCGTGTTGCTGGTGGTTCTTGCGTTTAAATTTCTCTTTCATGGCCACTTATTACGCCAAGATCTCGCTCATCCGGTTGTGGGCAGTGTTGTGCCTACTTTTGCGATGGGCACAATGGTGGTTTCCAATTCATTAGGCCATTTTTACCCAATGGCCGGTGATGCGTTATGGCTATTTGCTGTGGGTTTACACATCATCTTCTTGGTCAGTTTTTTGTACCATCGCGCGCAGTCTTTTGAACTTCACCACATGGTGCCAAGTTGGTTCGTTCCACCTGTGGGTATTATTGTGGCTGACGTGGCGTTTTCTGGAAATCCAGCACTTGCACCAATCGCCAATGCCACCTTGATGTTCGGTTTAGTCGCTTATGCGGTGATGCTGCCGATGATGATTTACCGTTTCATGTTTACGCATGAAGTTCCAGATGCAGCAAAACCAACCATGGCTATTTTGGCGGCGCCAGCGAGCCTCTCATTGGCTGGTTATTTAACTGTCACGGCTAACCCATCGCCAGTGATCATCGGCATTTTATTTGGTATTGCCGTGTTAATGACAGCGATTATCTACTTAGCTTTCTTTAAATTATTACGCTTGCCTTTTAGCCCAGGCTACGCAGCGTTTACCTTCCCAATGGTGATTGGTGCAACGGCGTTGTTTAAACTCACACATTGGATGGAAACCGTTGGAATAAGTGCTGAATATGTACAGCAAGTGCATTGGTTAGCTGGATTAGAGTTGATTGTGGCAACCATTGTGGTGGGTTATGTTGCTATTCGTTACTTAAATTTCTATCAACCTCATCGTGCTACTCAGCAGCATGAATGAGCTAGAAGAGCAAGATGAACACGCATTGAACTGCAAAATGAAATAGCCTGCAGTTTAGGCAATTCAAAACATAAAATTCTCAAGTATAGAATGCACTTATGCTAATCTCAGTCCTTATTGTGACAAGAAAAGCGTGAGTGCATTTTGTTTACTGTCTATCATTCCAATAAAGTCGATACCTTAAAGATCCTACTCGTGCATTTGATCAAAAGTGCACCGTTAGCCAACCCCTTTGAGAAAGAGCAGATCTTGGTGCAAAGCCCAGGGATGTCGCAATGGCTCAAAATGGCCTTAGCGAAAGAGCTCGGTGTGGCGGCGAACCTTGAGTTTCCTCTACCGGCGACCTTTATCTGGGACATGTTCACTAAAGTGCTACCTGATGTACCTAAGCGCAGCGCTTTTAACAAAGAAGCGATGACGTGGAAACTGATGCATCTGTTGCCAACCTTGCTCACGCTCGACCCCTTTGCCCCTTTGCAGCGTTATCTTGAACAGGATGATGACCATTCCAAGCTCTATCAGTTGGCCGAGAAAATTGCCGATATTTTTGATGGTTATTTAGTCTACCGCCCCGATTGGATTGCCAAGTGGGAGGCGGGCGATGACGTGAGCGAGATTGGTGATGAGCATCCATGGCAGCCGATATTATGGCAAGCCTTATATCAATACACGCTAGATCAAGGCCAGTCGCACTACCACCGTGCCAATCTCTATCAAAGTTTTATTGATCAGCTTGCGCGTGGCTCGGTTGATTTAACCAAACTGCCCAAACGTTTGTTTATTTTCGGTATTTCGTCACTGCCGCCTCGTTATATGGATGCACTCAAAGCGCTGGGTGAGCAGATTGATGTCCACTTGATGTTTACCAACCCTTGTCAGCATTATTGGGGCGATCTTCGAGATAGAAAAACGCTCGCCAGACTGCACAGTCAGCAACGTAAAACGTTCGCCTTACAAGGTGATGAGATTCAGTTTGAAGGGCAACGCTCGCCGCTTAAAGGTGACATTGAAGCTAACCTCGTGGATGAATTGCATACCGAAGCTGCAGTTGGCAATGAGTTATTGGCCTCGATGGGGAAACTTGGGCGCGATAATCTTTTTTTGCTCTCCCAAACGGAAAATGAAGAGCACGAATTTTTTATTGATCTGCCATGCGATAACTTATTGCATCAGTTGCAGGCCGACATCTTACATTTGCAAGAGCATCGAGATGATAGTCAACTGGACAGTAGCGACCACAAACAAGTGATTGCTTTGGATGATCCATCGCTCACTCTTCATGCTTGCCATAGCCCGATGCGAGAAGTGGAAGTGTTGCATGATCAATTGTTGGCAATGTTTGATGCTGACCCTGAACTGAAACCGCGCGATATTATTGTGATGGTGGCGGACATCAATGCGTACAGCCCAGCCATTGCGGCAGTATTTGGTAACGCGCCGGGTGAGCGCTTTATTCCTTACTCCATTTCAGACCGTACGGCGGATCAAGAGAGCCCGATCTTAGCGGCATTTATGCAATTAGTGCATTTACCTGATTCTCGCTGCCTAGCGTCAGAGTTATTAGAGCTGCTTGAAACTCCGGCGATGATGGCAAAATTTGAGCTTAATGAGCAAGACTTTGCACAAGCCAAATTGTGGGTAGAAGAGTCAGGTATTCGCTGGGGGCTTAATGCGAGCACCGCGCAACAATTTGAGTTGCCGCAGACCGAGCAAAATACTTGGCAATTCGGGATTGAGCGCATGTTACTTGGTTATGCCATGCCTGCCTCAGCGGGTTTATTTACGCAAGGCGAAGTGGCGCTCGTTCCTTATAATGAAGTGCAAGGCATCAACGCTGAATTGGCGGGTAAATTAGCGCACTTTATTCAGCAAGTGAGCCATTACCGCGAGCAGTTAGCGCAAACCCAAAGCGTGGACGAGTGGCGTCGCTTGCTCGGTGAGATGCTTGGCGCTTTTTTCAAGGTTGAGCTGGAAGGGGAGCTCGCACTCAAGTCGATTCGCGACACCTTGTCTCAGTTAAAAGATCAACTGGCCGAGGCCGGTTATGAGCAAGCACTTGCGCCAAGTATTATTACTCAATATTTGCAAAACAAATTGTCAGGTACGCGCATCAGCCAGCGTTTTCTGGCGGGACAAGTCAATTTCTGTACTTTAATGCCAATGCGTTCCATCCCTTTTAAAACCGTTTGTTTACTAGGAATGAACGATGGCGTTTACCCGCGTACTATGCCAGCCGAAGGGTTTGATTTGATGAACGGTCGCACCCGCGCTGGCGATCGCTCGCGGCGTGACGATGACCGCTATTTGTTCTTAGAAGCGATGCTCTCGGCGCAGCAAACCTTGTACATCAGCTACGTTGGACGCTCAATTCAAGATAATACCGAACGCGTTCCTTCAGTGTTGGTCTCTGAGCTTTTAGAGTATTGCCAACAAAATTACTGTTTGGTCGGGGATGAAGCGCTTGGCAGCGATCAATCGGCCAAAAATTTAGCCTGTGCTTTAACGACCACTCACGCCATGGTGCCTTTTAGCCCTAATGCTTTTTTGAGTAAAACCGGTAGCTATGCCAAAGAGTGGCTACCTGCCGCCAGTCGGCAAGGGCGAGCCAGTGGTGAGTTTAATCTCGACCTGAGCGATTATTTACAAGGGGCGAGCTTTCCTGTCAGTTTAGATCTGGTTGAGCTGCAACGGTTTTGGCGTTTGCCTGTGCAATATTTCTTTAATCGTCGCCTTAAAGTGACGTTCGAGCCTCCGTTACCAGTCATGGAAGATGATGAACCCTTTGCCTTAAATGGCTTGGAGAGCTACCAGTTACGCGAGGAACTACTAGAGTTGCTGCTTGAGCAACCCAATTCACCGCATGCCCTTGAGAGATTCATTGACCAGCAGCGCGCGCAAGGAAAGTTACCGATTGGTGCTTTTGGAGCCTTGGAATTTGAAACTAATCGCGTGCAAGCACAAGAATTGGCGCAAAGAATCGCTTTCTTATGCCATTCGCCACTTGATGACCAAGAGATCGATCTAAAATTTGAATTGTTTGGTGAAGGCAAAAACGTACAACTGACGGGGTGGCTGACTAAGCGCTATCAATCCGGTTTAGTGCGCTACCGCAGTGGTTCGATTCGCGCGCAGGATTATTTAGCCGCGTGGATTGATCACCTCTCACTAGCGGCGATGGGCGAAAGTCAACCTACTCATTTGATGGGCTACGATCGTAAAGACGGTGTGCAGCATTTTATTTATCCGCCCATGCCCGATACCGAACAAGCCAAAGCGTTGCTCGCAGAACTGGTGGGTTTGTTTTATCAAGGTATGACAGCGCCGCTCGCTTACTTTCCAAAAACCGCGTTAGCCTGTGTGGAAGCTGGCTTCAGCCGTGGTCAATGGGTTGATGATCGCGACAAATCGCTCAAGAAAATGGCCGATAGCTTTAATGAAAGTTACATGAGCCATGGTGAAGGAAGCAATGTTTACATCGCGCGTATTTGGCCGCAGTGGAATGAAGCCTTAGCTGAGCAGGTGCGTTTATTAGCCACGTTGGTGATGCAAGGGCCACGATTGTGGCTTCAAGTGGCGCAGGATGTTTAGCGATGGATAACTGCTTGGAAAGTAAAGTGGCCGCCAGTCAATCATTATTGTGTAGGGCGTTTTCTGTACGGCCACAGGTCAGAGGGACCATGATTTGGTTGGTTCGCATCATCGTGAGATTGACGAAACACGTGGCGCGGATAGTAAAGGCTGCCCGTTTGGCGAACCGTGAGAAAGATCTCACAACGTCTTAATTTATAAACTTATTTTGATTATTCATACCATTATTTAAGCGCGATCACATTCGCTTGCGTATTCAAAGGCTAACTGTTTATGAGTATGACCCCGGCTACGGTCACAACACCATTAAATACCCTTACGTTCCCGCTGCACGGTGCAAGGCTTATCGAAGCGTCGGCGGGCACGGGTAAAACCTTCACCATTACAGGTTTGTATTTGCGCCTGTTACTTGGGCATGGTGATGCAAAGTCACGTCATCAAGCGCCACTGACGGTCGATCAAATTCTAGTGGTGACCTTTACGGAAGCTGCCACAGCTGAGCTTCGCGACCGCATTCGGCGGCGCATTCATGAGGCGCGTATCGCTTTTTCGCGCGGTTTCAGTGATGACCCTGTTATCAAACCGCTACTTGAGCAAACCCGTCATCACAAGCAAGCGGCGCAAATATTACTGCAAGCGGAACGGCAGATGGATGAAGCAGCAGTCTATACCATTCACGGCTTTTGCCAGCGTATGCTCACCCAAAATGCGTTTGAATCGGGAAGCCGTTTTAATAACGAATTTGTGACCGATGAAAGCCATCTAAAAGCGCAAGTGGTCGCGGATTATTGGCGTCGTCAGTTCTATCCGTTGTCGATTCAGCTTGCTGCGGAAGTGCGCCGTTTATGGTCATCACCAGCGGCGCTGCTTGAAAAAATCAGTGGCTATTTAACTGGCTCGGCGCTAACGCTCTCTGTTGAAGCGATGAGTGGCGATTTAAGCGCGCTTTATCAATCGTGCCTGTCACGCATAGAGTCGTTAAAAAAGCAGTGGCTTGATTCATGCGATGATTTACCGCCGTGCATTGAAGCTTCAGATTTGCATGCAGCAACCAAGAAAGCGTTACTGAAACGGCTAGAAGGGTTAGCGTTGTGGGCGATCAACCCGCAGCATGAATTGAACCTACCGAGCGAATTACAAGAGTTTGCACAAAGCGCGTTGGAGGCTAAGTCGAAAAAAGGTCAACCCCCGCAACATGCGCTGTTCACGACCATTGAGCTCTTTTTGCAACAACCCATCAGCTTAGAAGCGCCGCTTCTGGCGCACGCTATTACTCATTGCCGAGCCATGCTTGCCAAAGCGAAAGCACAAAAGCAGTGGTTATCGTTTGATGATTTGCTCACTCAGCTTTCTGCCGCGATAGATAATGATGAGCTGGGCATACTGACTGAGCGGATTCGCAGCCTTTACCCCGTTGCGATGATCGATGAATTCCAAGATACCGATCCGCTGCAATACAGCATTTTTAGCCGCATTTATCTGCCTAAGGCTGAATGCGGTTTGTTTATGATTGGCGACCCAAAACAAGCGATTTACGCGTTTCGTGGTGCAGACATTTTTACCTACATCAAAGCGCGTAAACAGGTGAGCGCACACTACACCTTGGGGACCAACTGGCGTTCTAGCGCGAATATGGTCAATGCCGTCAATCAGATTTTTAGTACGCCTGACAGTGCTTTTATCTACGACCAAGATATTCCCTTTTTACCCGTTGAAGCCAGCCCAAATGCGCAGCAGCGTCAATGGTGGCTTAACGGAACCGTGCAACCAGCGCTCACCTATTGGCTGCAAGAAGCGCAAGACAGCCCGTTGCCAAAAGGCGAATACCTGCAATGCATGGCCAAAGCGTGCGCCAGCCAAATTCAGACAATTTTGAGCGCCGCGCAGCATCAACAAGCGTACTTTGATACGGCTAAAGGGCAAAAGAGTGTGCAAGCAGGTGACATCGCAGTCTTAGTGCGGACGGGTAATGAAGGTCGTATGGTGAAAGAGGCGCTCGCTACGCAAGGCATTGCCAGTGTTTATCTCTCGAACCGCGATAGTGTTTTTGGCAGTGAGGTAGCACAAGATGTACAGCGTCTATTGCAAGCAGTACTGACTCCTGAACATGATCGCGCCTTGCGGGCCTGTTTGGCCTCACCACTTTTCGCGTTAGATGCTGCCAGCTTGGATGATTTAAACAACGACGAATCGGTATGGGAAAACGCGGTTAACGAATTTAAACAGTATCGCCAATTGTGGCTTGAGCGCGGCGTGCTTCCTATGTTGCTCAGTGTGATGAGTAAACGTCACGTCGCTGAACGTTGGTTGGAAGAGCCGCAAGGTGAGCGCTCACTGACCGATTTTATGCACATCGGTGAGCTACTACAGCAAGCGCGACAAGAGATTGATAGCGATCACGGTTTGCTGCGTTGGCTGGCACAAGCTATCAGTGACGCCGAGCATGGCCTAGGGGGCCGTGATGATCAAATTCAACGTTTGGAATCCGAACGCAACCTAGTGCAGATCGTCACCATTCACAAATCGAAAGGTTTGGAATACGACTTAGTATTTCTGCCGTTTGTGGTCAGCTACCGAGAGGCAAGTGAAGGCAAATATCATGATGCCGTGAATGAGGAAACGGTGCTGGATATTACCGCCAGTGAAGCTTCTCTCAAGCAAGCAGATAAAGAGCGGCTTGCGGAAGATCTTCGCTTGATTTATGTAGCGCTGACTCGTGCTGTGTATGGCTGTTTTATCGGCATTGCGCCGCTGCGTAATGGCCGCTCCACCAAAGAGCCAACCGGTGTGCATTTAAGTGCCATTGGCTATCTGCTGCAAAATGGTCAAGCCGCAGGCATTGCCGATCTTAACGCTGCGTTGCACGCTCAATCCAATCAATACATTCGTGTCTCTGAGCCACCTGCCGATCAGCCAGAGCCGTTTAAAGCGTTGAGCGTCGAGACGCCGGTATTGAGTGCCAAAACACTGCAAGCGCAGATTGACCGTTTTTGGCGAATGACCAGCTATTCTGGGTTGGTAAAACAAGGTGTGAAACACGCTAGCCACGACGCGAGTTTAGAAGTCTCAGGCTTTGATATCGACTCTGCTGATGAGCAAGCGGAAGCTTTACTGGTTGAGCCAGAACGTTCCATTTTTACTTTTCCACGCGGTGCAACGCCCGGTACTTTTTTGCACTCTATCTTTGAGGAGGTCGAGTTTACTGAGCCTGCTAGCAGCGATGCTAACCAAAAAGTGATACTGGATTTACTGGTGCGAGAACAAATCGATATTGAATGGTTACCAGTATTACAAACGCTGGTCGATACCGTGTTACAGACACCTTTAGATGGCAAAACGTTGCGTTTGAACCAAAAAACCGCCACTCAGCGTTTGGTTGAAATGGAATTTCTATTACCGATAGAAGTACTGAGCGCTCCTGCATTGAACCGTGTTATTCAACGCCATGATCCACTGTCGGCTAAAGCTGGAGATCTTGGTTTTTACACTGTGCAGGGCATGCTGAAGGGCTTTATTGATTTGCTGTTTGAGCATCAAGGAAAGTATTACGTGCTGGACTGGAAGTCGAATCATTTGGGGGATGATGTCAGCGCCTATCATGGCGAGCGTTTGAAAGCGGCGATGGCAGAGCATCGCTATGATTTACAATATCAACTCTACGCATTGGCGCTGCATCGATTCTTACGCAGCCGTTTAGCAAACTATGACTACCATCGCCATTTTGGCGGAGTCTATTATCTCTTTTTGCGCGGCATGGATGGCGAGTCTGAGCATGGGATTTTCTCAACCAAACCGAGCTTTGAACTGCTTGATGAGATGGACAGATTGATTGATGGAGAAACCGTAGATACTCGCGCGACCGATGCAGGGCAAATGGAGTTAGATTTATGAGCAGTACGCTAATGACAACGCTTAAGCAGTTAGCGGAAAAAGGCGCTATGCGTCAGTTAGATTACCAATTCGCGCGTTTTATCGAACAAAAAAGCCAGCAGCAACTTGGCGCTGAACATAGCCAAGCGCTCGGATTTATTGCCGCGGTGGTCAGTGCTGAATTGGCCAAGGGACATATCTGCTTACCTTTAGTGGATGCTTCAACGGCGCAGGGTGTCGACCTCGCGGCTAAGTTAGGCTTGTTTGGTGAGGCTGCATTGGCGGTCAATCAGCACCTATTGGCGATTGATTGGCCTTGGCTACTCAACCGTTCAGACTTAGTCGGCCAGCAAGGGGAAGCGGTGCCTTTAATGTTTGATGGGCAACGTTTATACCTACACCGTTATTGGTATTATGAAGTTACCTTAGCACAGCGTTTAATCAGCTTTGGGACACCCATGAGCCTAAAGCCTACTGATGTCCAAAAGCTAAAATTGCTGCTCGATGCACTGTTTGCGCGTCAATACCACTTTCTGCTCCATACGCTTCGTCAATTGCCAGAGACAGCCAATGCATCAGCACGCCAGCAACAAGTGTGTGATTTTCTGGATGTGGTCAACGCCGATGAACTTGATTGGAATGAGATTGATCAAGTCATTAGCCAAGCACGTACGGCGAAAGAACTCGAAGCATTAGAGACGCTGATCCCGCAAAGCGTTTGCATCAACTGGCAAAAAGTCGCAGCGGCAGTGGCACTGACACGCCGCTTTGCCGTGATTTCTGGCGGTCCGGGAACCGGTAAAACCACCACGGTTACTAAATTACTAGCCGCTTTGATTACCCAAGCCCAACAGCAAGGTGAGACGCCCACCATTAAATTGGTCGCACCAACGGGTAAAGCCGCGGTACGTTTAACGGAATCGATCGGTAAAGCGGTGGCTGAACTGGCGGTTGAGCCAGCGTTGAAAGCGGCGATTCCCACCGAGTCGAGCACACTTCACCGTTTATTGGGCGTCATACCTAACAGTGTTGAGTTTCGTCACCATCAGCGTAACCCGCTGCATTTGGATATATTGGTGGTTGATGAAGCATCAATGGTCGATTTACCGATGATGGTCAAGTTAATCGAGGCATTACCCAAACACGCGCGCTTGATTTTACTGGGTGATAAAGACCAACTCGCGTCAGTCGAAGCGGGCGCTGTGCTGGGGGACATTTGTTCATTTTTGACCTTAGGCTACAGCCGAGCGCACAGCGAGTACCTGGCTAAGTTAACAGGCTATCAAACCTTGATTGCTCATTCACACCCTAACGCAAGCCCGATTTCAGACAGCTTATGCATGTTGCAAAAAAGCTACCGCTTTGATGTCCGATCAGGCATTGGTCAATTAGCCAAAGCGATCAATGCTGGGCAAGTGGCTATGGTGGATGAGGTGTTAAAACGTAATTATGCTGATATTACGCACCACTCACTCAGCAGTGAAAGCTATAACCTAATGCTGAAAACCTTAGTCAAGGAGTATGGTCGTTATCTCACGCGCATCGAGAGTTCTGGTGCTTATGCTGCGGAAACTCAAGCCCAAAAAGCCAAAGCCGTATTGGATTGCTTTAATCAATGCCGTTTGCTTTGCGCTATTCGTGAAGGGGATTTTGGGGTAAGTGGTTTGAATCAACGCATTGAACGTGCGCTGGTCGCACGTAAGTTGATCAAGACTCAAGATGAGATTTGGTATCACGGCCGGCCAGTGATGGTGACGCGTAATGATCATAGTTTGGGTTTGTATAATGGCGATATCGGCATATGCATGCTCGATACGAGCGAGCAAGAACCGCGTTTGAAGGTGTATTTTGAGCTGCCAGATGGTAGCGTGAAAGCTATTTTACCAAGCCGCGTACCAGAGCACGAAACAGCCTATGCGATGACCATTCATAAATCACAAGGCAGTGAGTTTGATCTAACGCTGATGATTTTACCGCCTGATTTTAGCCCGATATTGACCAGAGAGCTTATCTATACTGGCATTACGCGCGCCAAGAAGCAGCTGATGCTTTTTGCTGACATGGGAACGATGAAACGAGGGCTCAAGATAAAAACGCAGCGAGCCAGCGGCTTAGTTACGAGATTAGACAAGAGACTAGCGTAAATCAACAACTAGGATAAACGAGTTTGAGCTGTCCCCACACAGTTTGAAATTTACATGGTATGTTGAATTCATTCTGTTGTTTGGGGGAAGCTCAATTACTGATTTGGTGTGCTGCTATGCGAAAGCATGAGTAAAAGAGATGTTTCTGATTTTATAACGATCTTGCGAGCTGAGTATAAAGACTCGTAGCTTGTCGTTAACGGGAAATACGCAATGCACATGTTGGCCTTCAAGGAATTGGTTATCAGCCATATCCCAAAAGATTTGAAGTGAGTTACAAATAACAGTTTTC
>AEZC01000038.1 GCA_000257205.1 Vibrio ordalii ATCC 33509
TGACTGAGAAAATACCCAGCGCGGCCAACCAACCCGCGCGGCGTGACCAGCGCGCCGCTCGAATTTGTAACGCGCCTTCGGTCTTTAACACCAGCCAAGCTCCACCGATATAAACATAAGCGGCCGTCACGCACAGCGAACTGAGTAGTGCAAAGCCATAAGCCTGCATCGATTCCTCAAAGCTCATCACATACCGTCCAATCATGTAACCTTGGGTTAATGCGGCAAGTAAAGAACCGGTTTTAAAACACAAGTCCCAGTGGTCTTTATGATCCGCTTTCGCTTTTGCACGGAAATCAAACGCTACACCACGCATAATCAATGCGATCAGCATCAGTGCGGTGGGCAAATACAGCTCTGTCAAAATCAAGCTATGTGCACTTGGAAACGCAATCAATAAAATACCAACGCCTAGCACTAGCCATGTTTCATTGGCATCCCAGAAAGGACCAATTGAGGCGATCATTCTATCGCGCTGTTGCTCATTATTTTGGGGTAATAAAATACCGACACCCAAATCATAACCATCAAGTACCGCATACATGAAAACGCTAAAACCAAGCAATAAAAGATAAATTTCCGGTAGATAAGAGATCATAATGGTGCCTTTTGCTCGTCAATCGGTTGAATCGTTATGCCTGTAGAGAACTGCCTTGCTAAATAAAACAGTGTATGGATATAAGCAACTAGCAGTACGGCATAAATGGTTAAATACATCACTAATGACAGCACAACAGAACCACTTCCAATCGCAGTGACCGCATCAGAAGTACGCAATACACCACTAACAAGCCATGGTTGACGGCCAATTTCAGTAACATACCACCCTGCTAATGTGGCTACCCATCCCGAAAACGTCATCGCGACAACGGTATAAAGATAGAACTTGGGTAAGGTTTTTTTACGAATTAAACGCCATGCACCAAACCAACTCACTAGCAGCATCAGCACGCCAATTCCGACCATAATTCGAAAGCCGAAGAACAGTGGCTTAACCGGGGGATGATCCGGTGCAAATTGATTTAAACCCACAATTTCACCGTCGAGGTCATGTGTGAGTATCAAGCTGGCTAATTTAGGAATACCGAGTTCAAAGTGATTGCTACGCGTGGCTTCATCAGGCCAAGCGAACAAGAGTAACGGTGCTCCTTGCTCCGTATCCCACACCCCTTCCATCGCGGCAATTTTAGCGGGTTGGTGTTTTAACGTATTTAAGCCGTGTAAATCACCAACAAAAATTTGTATTGGTATAGCAATGGCCGCGAGAATAATGCCGACTCTAAGGCCCACTTTCGCTGCTTCCAGTTGTGAATTACGCAAAAATTGGTAAGCAGAGATCCCTGCAATGACAAAACTTGCGGTGAGTAAAGAAGCCAGCAACATATGTACAAGCCGATACGGCATAGAAGGATTAAAAATAACCTCCTTCCAACTGGTGACATGAACAATGCCTTCAATCACTTCATAACCAGCAGGTGTATGCATCCAACTATTTAAAACTAAAATCCAAAAAGCAGAGAGTGATGTGCCTATCGCCACCAGCACGGTTGCTAAGGTATGCACCCATTCAGGTACTCTTCCACGCCCAAAAAGCATCACGCCAAGGAAGGTCGCTTCCATAAAAAAGGCCGTCATCACTTCGTAGCCTAACAATGGCCCAGCGACGTTACCGACTCTCTCCATGAATCCTGGCCAGTTAGTCCCAAATTGAAAACTCATCGTGATACCAGAAACAACACCGAGCGCAAAAGTCAGGGCAAAGATCTTGACCCAGAAATAATATAAGTCCAACCACAACTGAGCTTGCGTTCGTACAAAACGCCACTTAAAAAACACCATCACCCATGCAAGCGCAATCGTAATGGTTGGAAATAAAATATGAAAACTGATATTGGCGGCAAACTGGATCCGCGACAACATGAGGGTCTCTAACATCACTCTTTCCTCAATCAAAAAATACTAGGCAATCAAATAACAACAATTTACTTAATTGTTAATTACGTTGATCGACCTAATTAAGTTCACTGCCTGAGGATTTTCTTACTTAAATTAACTAAGCCTTCTCATCGATTAATGAAAATGAAAAATCCACAGCAGTGCAGCCAATGAGTTGTACCAATCATCAGCTGTAAGACCGAGGAAAAAGATGTATCAAATTACGGAAGAATTATGACAAAAAATAACCGTGCCCCATAACAAGCGTTAGGTTTGAGTAAGCCCCGCTTCAGCACCGCCCCGCGTTAGGGCTTTATCAGGATGGCTCTTAGCTATTGTTTCCTCACTACCTCAAGGTGCACAGCGCACCTCACGGCTAGTTAGTTCGCTAGTTAGCTAGTTAGCTAGTTAGCTAGTTACTGAACACTACACTCGATTTTGTTGATCGGAATACTCGATTGACCAAAACAGACATAAGCGCTAATCGGTTGATTCGCTTTTATTTTAACGTAACCTGCTTGAACGTCATCTTCTCGAAATCGAACCATATTAGACGTCACTTCTGAACCATCGACATAAATCGCCGTGAAATCATCATTCATCCAAGCAACCACTTTGTCGTAACTCTGTTTGGTCTTAAACACGACCTCGGCGCAGCGAATCGGCGGATTGTCACGAACGCTGTACCCGCCTGAATGTTCAACCTCTTCAGAGCCATTGCTCACATCGTGTAACTGGCTGGAAATCACATCACACTGACTGTCAGCCGCATGGACATTAAATGCAATAAGCATAGGAATCACGTAATAGCTTGGCTTCATCTTCATCATAAACATTACTGACATCACAGGTATTTGTTAAAAAATAATAGCTTTACCCTATTGAAAACCACCCAAAAATAACATCACTTAAAAGTAAACGTGGGTTCAATATCACTGAACACTGGAGTGATGCCGTTCTAAATAGAACATTTGTTATTTTTTTATGTGTATTAATTGGTTCTAGCTATACGGTGCAAACCTAGAATCTAACAGGCTTATCATTGCATCACACCACATTGTTCAATTTACCTTAACCAATAGGTAAGAAAATTAAGATTGACCAAACATCCTCCTAAATCATATCTTTCACCTACACCTTGACGAGAATCAAAAAGCTTGCACTTTTATCGCAAATCTCTTTTCGCCCTAGGTATCCACATATCATAAAAAAGACAATCAAAAGGTAGTCAGCATGAAACAACCACTCAAGGCGCTGGTGCTCGCAATCAGTTTGTCGTGCGGTGCCATCGGTGCTTACGCAAACTCGTTAGAACCGCTCGACAAAGAGTTCACTTTACAAGTTTTAGGATCGGGAGGGCCAATTTCCGATGATCTGCGCTCTTCTTCAGCGGAAGTGATTTGGTGGAAAGGCAAATCTAAAATCATGATTGATGCTGGCGGCGGTGCGTATCTGCGCTTTGGCCAATCCGGCTCTAAACTGGAAGATTTGGATTTTCTAGGCATTACCCATTTTCACACCGACCACGTCGCCGACCTGCCCGCGCTGCTCAAAGGTGGCTACTTCTTTAAGCGAGAAGACCCACTAGATATTGCAGGGCCGCAAGCGGGATCTGCCTTCCCTAGCTTAACCGGTTATATGGACGCACTCTTTAATAGCAAAGATGGCGCTTACGCTTATTTGAACGGTTTGTATGATGGCAGCGATGGTTTGTTCCCAGTCACCATCACTGATGTTTCTTACAAAACCACCACACCAACTAAAGTGTATCAACAAGACGGTTTAACCATTTACGCACTCGGTATTCCTCATGGGGACGTGCCATGTTTGGCTTATCGTATTGAAAGTGAGCAGGGCGTTATTGTTATCTCTGCCGATCAAAACGGCAGTAACCCAGCATTTCTCGATTTTGCTCAAGGCGCTGACATCTTAGTCATGCCGATGGCAATTCATGAATCAGCCGATGAAGTTTCGGCATTTATGCACGCTAAACCGTCAGTGATTGGCGAAATTGCCGCCAAAATCAATCCTAAACTGCTCGTGCTCAATCACTGGATGGGAGTCGGCCTTAAACATAAGTCAGAGTCGACCAAGATCATCAAACAGTTTTATCACGGCGAAGTTATTGCCGCCCGTGATCTCTCAAGCTTCCCAATGAGTTCCGTGAAGGAGATAACCCATGAATTGTAAAATTGCTTTATCTATTGCGATGACTTCCGCCATTGCTCTGCATTCAGGTATGAGCTTTGCCGAAACGTCAACGGAAGCACCAGTGAGTGCGCAACCCACCTCGCAAAATGGTGGCAAATGCGCGGCTGGTAAATGTGGTACTGAAAAACGTTTTGAAAAGCAGGATTTAAAAAGCGATCCGCAAGGACGTTTAGTACGCGCCAGAGATGGTAAATGCGGCTTAACCGCAGAGGGAATCACACCTTCCGCTGAAACCATTACTCTAACCAACAGCAAAATCACTGGTGGTGTATGCGGGCAATAGATCGCACCTCAAAAGGCATCGGCTTGCGTAGCGAACACGTCGATTTGCTATGCCAGTTGCCTGACCATCCCGACATTGATTTCCTTGAGCTTGCTCCGGAGAACTGGATGAATATGGGCGGCCTTAAACGCGAGCAGTTACAGCAGATAGCAAAGCACTATCCTCTGGTTGCACATGGGCTGAGTTTGTCGATTGGCGATGGTCAGCCACTGAACAAAGCGTTTGTGAAAAAGGTAGCGGCATTTTTAGATGAATTTAACATCGACATTTACAGTGAGCATTTGAGCTTTTCGCGTGATGCCCAAGGGTACTTGTATGAACTGCTGCCTATCCCGCGCTATAAAGAGAGCATTGCTTACTTGGTCGATCGCATTCACTGCGTTCAAGATATTGTGCAACGCCCTTTGGTGCTGGAAAACATCTCCTACTACCACAGTTACGGCAAGGAGATCCCCGAAGGCGAATTTATTGCTGAGATAGTTGAGCGCAGCGGCTGCCAACTGCTGATTGATATCAATAATGTGTATGTGAATAGCCGTAACCACAATTACTGCCCGTTTGACATGCTGGCCACTTTACCGAGCGAAGCGATCTGCTACTACCACATCGCCGGTCACTTAAAAGAGCGCGAAGATTTCTTGCTCGATACCCATGGTAAACCAGTACAGCAAGAGGTGATTGACTTAGCTCGTTATTCTTACGCTCTGCAAGGTAGCCGTCCTTTGCTGCTTGAACGTGATCATCATCTGCCTCCTCTGGTGGTTTTGACTGAAGAGTTGCGCACTATCCATCACGATATTATGCAGCCAGCGCCATCATTAGTTATCGATGTGGAGCGTAGCCATGCTTAAACCACCGATGAACATGAGTATGTCAATGTACGCACTGACCTGCGTGATCCGCTCACCGATTGCGCAAGGCGAACCGCCCTGCCGTTATCGAGAGTTTATTCGAGAGAACATTTATTCTGTCATTACGCACACTTTTCCTCTGTTTTGCGCTCAACTTAACGAGGAAACACTCTACATTTTTACGGACGAATGGTTGGTAATACATGGTGCTATGGAGCATGAGTTCCATCAGATTGCGACTGAATTTGTTCAGTTTATCCAACAGCAAAATAACCATAACGCCAATGTTAACCTCAGTTCTGAGCAAATCGCACTGCTTGAATATGAATGGATCGTTTTCAACGCTGAAATGGATAGCGCCCATGTGCCGGATCTCAACGTGTGGTGGGATGATGTTGAAGCTCAACCGGAGGCGTTTTTCATACAGCTTAACCCAACGTTAAAACTGGTCGAAGTGCCTTTTCTTGTCCATCCAGAATCGGTCACTTTTCTAACTCAAGAACAGAAAACGGTCTGTTACGGGGTATTTCGTCATGCATCGCATCAAGTGGTATCACAAAAACTCAGAGAAGTGGATATCGCCCTGATTCAGATGATTCAAAACGCCCCAGCGCAGTCACTAACGCAACTAGAACAACAGATAGCTCAACACCTATCCAACTTCCATTTTTTGGCGTGGGTTCAAACGTTTCAGCAACAAGGACTCATCAGCCTGTATTTATTAGGAGAAACTCTATGATTCATTCAGCCCTCAATTGGTACGATGGCGTGATCGAAAAATTTAAAAAATTCGATTTTATAGTACTACTTGCGATTCGACTTTTTCTCGTGCCGGTGATTTTTGTCGGTGCTCATTCCAAAGTGGTTGGTTTTGCTGGAACCGTTGCCTGGTTTGGCGCCTCAACCGCCGATGGTGGTTTAAATCTACCTTTTCCTGAGCTGCTGGCTTTTTTAGCCGCCGCGACGGAAGTGCTCGGCTGTATTTGCATTGCACTTGGTCTTTTTACTCGCATTATGGCGATTCCAATGATTTTCATGATGAGTGTGGCGAGCGCAATGGTGCACTGGAAACATGGCTGGGACGCGATTGCCACCAGCAGTATGGAAGCGACGGTGCGCTTAAATGGATTTATTGAATGGTTAGCCGTAAATTTCCCAGGCCGCTACAACTACATCACTGAGCTCGGTGACCCTGTGATGCTCAATAACGGGATGGAATTTGCGGCGACTTACTTTGTGATGCTGATGGTTCTTTTCATTTATGGTGGTGGCCGCTACGTCAGCCTCGACTACTGGCTAAAAAAACCATTCACTCGCACGCCTCAAACCGCTTAACACCTAATGATGCCGACTAACTTGAAGTTGCCACCCGCAGCTTCAAGCGGCAGGCGTTATCAATCACACATTCATCTCTGACTATCTTACCTGCCATTTTGCTGGCGGGAGGGAGACTTTATGCTTACAGATGTGGTGGAACTGTCACGGTTCCAGTTCGCCAGTACGGCGCTTTACCATTTTATTTTTGTTCCGCTGACCATTGGCTTATCATTTTTACTGGCGATCATGGAATCACTGTATGTGATGACCGGCAAAACCGTTTACAAAGACATGACTCGTTTTTGGGGCAAGCTGTTTGGCATCAACTTCGCCGTTGGCGTTGCCACCGGCCTCACTATGGAGTTTCAATTTGGCACCAACTGGGCGTACTACTCTCATTATGTGGGTGACATTTTTGGTGCTCCACTGGCGATTGAAGCTTTAATCGCTTTCTTCCTTGAATCAACACTCGTTGGATTATTTTTCTTCGGCTGGGAGCGCCTTTCTAAGCGTCAGCATTTAAGCGTGACTTGGTTAACCGCTTTAGGCTCTAACTTTTCTGGATTGTGGATTTTGATGGCCAACGGCTGGATGCAAAACCCCGTCGGCGCCGAGTTTAACTATCAAACCATGCGTATGGAAATGACCAACTTTACTGAGGTCATTTTTAACCCAGTAACCCAAGTGAAGTTTGTGCATACCGTTGCGGCGGGTTACACCACAGGCGCACTGTTTATCATGGGTATCAGCGCTTACTACCTATTGAAAAAGCGCGACCTTCCCTTTGCGCGTCGCTCATTTGCTGTGGCTTGCGCTTTTGGCATGGCATCCATTAGCGCCACTTTATTGCTAGGTGATGAGTCAGGTTACACCTTAGGTGAAGTGCAACAGGTGAAACTGGCCGCCATTGAAGCCAAGTGGGATACCGAACAAGCCCCTGCCTCTTTTACTCTGTTTGGGCTACCTAACCAAGAAACCATGCACACAGACGCGGCGATTAAAGTCCCTTATTTGATGGGTATTATCGCCACGCGTTCATTGGATGAGCCCGTCATCGGCTTAAAATATTTGATGGCGCGCAGTGAAGAGCGCATTCGCAATGGCATGCTCGCTTACGGGTTATTGGAAGCCTTACGCAATGGTGACGATTCACCGCAAAACATCGCTCAGTTTGAAACGCTAAAAGAGGATTTAGGGTACGGTTTTCTGCTCAAGAAATACACAGATAAAGTAACTGATGCGACTGAAAGCCAAATCAAACAAGCCGCGCAAGATACCATTCCGCAAGTTGCACCTCTGTTTTGGAGCTTCCGCATAATGGTAGCCTGCGGTATGGCAATGTTCGCTGTGATTGGGCTCTGTTTCATCCAACTTTGTCGGCGAAAAATCGGCACTCAGCCTTGGTTACTTAAAGCGGCATTATTCGCCATTCCACTTCCCTGGATTGCCAGTGAAGCGGGATGGTTTGTAGCGGAATTTGGCCGCCAACCTTGGGCTATCGGTGAAGTGCTTCCGGTTAATATGGCCGTATCTAACCTATCACCTAGCGATTTATGGATTTCACTGGGCCTAGTTTACTTACTCTATAGCGCATTTTTGGTGGTAGAAATGTACCTGATGGTGAAGTTTGCTCGACGCGGTCCAAGCGCCCTACATACCGGACGTTACCATTTTGAAACTCAAGATGGGCACGGATCTCTATCTCACGTACACCATTAAGGGAGAACACAATGTTTGATTACGAAACCTTACGTCTGCTGACTTGGGCGATTATCGGTGTGCTATTGATTGGTTTTATCATCACCGATGGCTTTGATATGGGCGTTGCAGCGCTACTGCCCATGTTGGGACGCAGTGATGTTGAACGAAGAGTGATGATCAACAGTATCGCGCCTCATTGGGATGGCAACCAAGTGTGGTTGATTACTGCTGGCGGTGCGATTTTCGCTATCTGGCCACTGGTTTACGCCACCGCATTTTCTAGTTTCTATTTAGCGATGATGTTGCTACTTGCTGCGTTATGGCTGCGCCCAATTGGTATGGATTATCGCTCAAAAATCGATAACCCCTCATGGCGCAAGGCGTGCGATAACGCACTGTTCATCAGTGGCATTGTGCCGCCCCTCATCTTTGGCATTGGTTTTGGTAATTTATTGGTAGGAGTCCCTTTTCAGCTCAATAACTTATTGATGCTTGATTACCAAGGCCATTTTTGGGATCTATTCACGCCATTTCCGCTACTGTGTGGCCTGCTCAGCCTTGCCATCGTCGTCACTCAAGGCGCAACGTTTTTACAGCTCAAAACTTGTGATGCGTTACGTGAGCGAGCCCATAACGCGTCGGTGGTCAGTGCCAGCATTGCGGTGGCTTTATTTCTCATCGGCGGATTCTTTGCCGCCAACATGGCGGGTTATATTATCGTGAGCCCGATTGTCACGGATGCCGCTTCAAACCCCTTGCACAAAGAAGTGGTTAGCGTCGCTCGTCATTTACTGCATAACTATCAAGCACACGCCATGCTGTGGTTGATCCCTTGCGTGGGCATCGCGAGCTTATTGGCGTGCATATGGGCAAGCCTGAAAAGAGCATCTGGCTGGGCCTTCTTATTCTCTAGCCTTGCTATTGCATGCATTATTTTAACAGCAGGCGTGGCGCTATTTCCGATGATCATGCCGTCAAGCTTAATGCCATCACACAGTTTGACGATTTGGGATGCCACATCCAGCCAAAAAACACTCAATATCATCACGATTGTCGCCATCTTAGTGGTGCCAGTTATTCTCAGTTACACCGCGTGGGGTTACTACAAAATGTTCGGTCGATTGAATGATGATTATATTCGCAACCACAGCGTATCGCTGTACTAAAGGAGATGACTGATGTGGTATTTATGTTGGGTTCTTGGCGTATTACTCGCCTGCGCATTTGGCATAATCAATGGATTATGGCTTGAGCAAGCTGAGCATTTCGATGAATCGTAACTCACTCATATGCAAGCCGATAACCTGTTAACAAGGTTTAAGATCATCAAGCTTTGAGATAAAAAAATGGCGCAAATTGTAGCGCCATTTTTCATCACATCGTAAGAAACGTATTTACTGAAATTTTGGGCCAGCTGCGGCAACAAAAGCCATTTCAACCAGATAGTCAGGACTTGCCAGTTGTGCTTGAACGCAGGCTCGGCTTGGTGCGCATCCTTCTGGAAACCAGCTATCCCACACTTCATTCAAAGCGGCGAAATGTGCAAAATATGTGACATAAATCGTCACCGATAACACACGGCTTCTGTCGCTGTCGATCGCCGTTAACTGCTGCTCGGCTTGGGCTAAGATCTGCTCAACCTGCCCTTTCATATCGGCTTTTGTATCACTATCAGCCACTTCCACAAAGTGGGCAATGCCGTTGAATACGGTGATGTCAGACCAACGTTTACTTGGATTAATACGGTGAATAGTCATGAATGTCTCTCTGTCATAGTGGGGGCTACCAGGCTAAGTTGCACCAAGGCTCAAATCAATAACACATTGTAAAGAAGTCATTGATGGGAAGAAACCTAAGAACACCCCAACAGAGAAACGGATTTTCTAAGCTGCCTGTGCGGCAGTGAACTATAGAATAACAACATAAAAATAAGTTACAACAAGCAGTTAGAGCAAAAAATGCATTTTTACCCTATTTTAAACCACCTGCTGTAACTATTTGTATTTAAAGATTATTTTTAAAGAGCAAAAATAAAGGGTAAAAACTTACCCTTTTTAGTTCAGTTTAAAAGTGTGGCACTGTAGCCAATGCTGACTGCCGATTCGCTTTTGCACTCAAACCATAGCAATCGAACTGTCCAACTTGTGATGCGCTTTGTCGCTGCATTTCGATAAACAGCGTAAATTTGCTGTTTTTCTCTGGCGAACGCTGTTTGGTTTGTTGGCTGTGCAAGTAAATAAATGGTAAAGAGCAAAGCGTAGTGGGTTTGGTTTTTTCTAGCTCAAGTAAACACTCTTCTAGCGGTTTACCTGATTTTGCTGCCCAAAGCGTGGCTTTTTGCTGCATGTTTCGCTCTATTCTCTCTGGAGATTTTACGTGCTTACGCATAAAACTGGCGTAAGTGACTTCAGTTGGGACTGGCTTAATGGCTTTAACATGAGCGTAATCTTCCAGCCGAGCTAACCATTTTCCGATGGCTAACTTCTCTAGAATCGCTTGCTCCTTAGCAAACAGACGCAGTTTATTACCGAGCGGAAACCCAACCTTGCCGTATTCTGGAAAACCTATGGCTATTGCCGATTGATTTTCGTCAATTTTATGTTCAACAAAGGCAATATGCACTTGCTGAAACACGTTTTGCCAGATAAAGCCAAGTGAGATATCAACATCGGGTAATAAGGTGATTTCTTGGTAGTAGTTCATTATTGCCACCTACTTATCGCTTTCGCCAAAAACACCACCGCGCACCAATACCGCTACAACGTAATGCTCATCTTCTTCACGTGATAACTCTGATCCTCGCGCCCATTTATCAAAAAATGTATAAAAGTCTTGTTTATCTTTCGGGATGCGGAAAGCTTTACCTAGGTTAGTAACCGCACCATAAGGTTCAATCGCAATCGCGCCTGCTGTTTGCTCTGGCAAGCTGTAATCAGGATACCAAGTATCAATCGAACGCAGCGCGTTACCGATTTTTTGTGAATGTATCGCAGCGTTATCATTCACTGCATACAAGATTTTGCTCTTCTTACTTTTACTATTGCCTTTGTCTAGTACCAGTTCTTCGCTTGGATACACTTCTTGGGCTTTACCCACCTTAGCGTAGCAGTCAATTTGCAGCATCAAATGGTCCGTTTCGCTGGCCAGTGCCTGAGCAATTCTGTCGGCCAAACTATTGATCTGTGAATCGCTATGATCAAAGTGTCGAGTACTGAATTGTTTAGCATTAAAAGTCCACGCCTGCTCTGCCCCTTTGTTCAATGCCTTGACTTGCACTTCAATCTCTTCTGCGCCAACTCGGTTGCGCCATAGAAAACGAGCATTGGCTAAGTTTGTGGCGTAACGCTTAGCCAGCTCAAAACATCCATATTTTTCAATATATTGATTCACTGCTGCGCTATAGCTCTGTTTAAATAGGGCATTATTACAAGCCGACGGCTGAGCTAAGCCCCCTAATACTTTGAGTGTGAAATGCAATTTAAGTGTGTCTTGATCTTGACCTAAAGCACAGGCATCAACCCTTTGTAGGTTAGCTTTTTCTACTTCTGCATTAAGTTTTACAGGGTCATTTTGTACCGCCGCTTTTAAGCGGTTTGAAATGGTGCCTCGTACCGATTTTTCTTGTAGTGACAATGGAGTGATTTGTTCTTTCGTCTCCCAATTTGTGCCAAATAAATAAGCGTCGGATGGAACTAATTTCTTTTCAAATGCTAATACAGAAGCCGTGTCGTTATTTTTAGCCATGAGTTGATTCCTTATTGATGTTCATTAATGAGGTTGTTTTGCTGACAAAGGTAGAGGTTATTTTCTAAATCTGAGTGGTAATGCCAGAGCATGTCGTCGAGATGCTTGATTTTATACGCCATAACAAATTCACCTAGTGTGACCACGCTTTCGGCAAAGCGATGTGGCACTGATGGATCTCGCTGATTCTTCGCCTCACCTAATGGCGAAATACCCTGAAAACCAGTGGCAATCGGCACAATCCAACCCGCTGTTTTTCTCTGACTACGCCAAACCACAGTCTCATCCTTTAGTTGTTCACAATGATGATCGACTGTTAGATGACTCAGCAAGGCATCTAAAGCGTCATGGCCTTGTTTCATTGCTTCGATCATCAGATCTCGTCTTTCGAGCAAAAAATAGCCGGGCATCAACTGGCGTAGCAGCTTTGCCGTTTCTAGCTCATCGTCGATTTTTACTGTGGTTAGAAATGGCAATTGCAAACTCAGTACATCACCACTCGCTACTTTCATTGTGGCAATCGTATCTTGCAGACGCACAACAAAGTTTTCGTGATCCAATTCATCGTCGTTACCATCACATTCGATCACTAACGACACGTCAAGATGACAACGAGCTTCTTCAATAAATGCCGAACGTGAACCATCCTTATCTAGTGGATTACCTGTCCCAATAATCGAATGTACAAAATCTCCTTCGCCTTTATGAGTTTGTAAATCAAATTGATGGCTCACTACGGCGGCACTACGGAACATTAATTCCTCCAATCCCGTCTGATTGAGTTTGCGCTCTAACGCATGGACAAAGCCTAACCATGCTGTCATTGCCGGAAAGCCAATGGTAAAAGGGCTCGATAAGGCGTTGGCATTATGAATTTTAATATGAGGTAAAATGAGCAATCTCATCGTAGTGCCTCCTTGTTGTTGGTGACAATGCGTTCAATCGCCAATAGTTCTTGGTCGGCTAAGGAAACGGGGTTGGTGATCACTTTTTGGTAGTGGTTAATTAAGCTGCGAGAGATCTGCCGGATAATACTGTCTAGCCATTCATCATCTTCAAAGCGTTGCTGCTCAAACTGAGGATAAAGCCAGATTTGTTGCTCGACCTTTAATTCGCTAGACAATTCCCCGTGATACTCTGCGAGTAAAATTCTCACCTGCCACATTTTATCAATAACAAGGTCAACATATTCTTGAATCCGATAATCCCTGCCTTCACGGATATTGATATTGTTGTAATCGATATTAAATAAGCGATGTAGCGCTTCCAATACTTCTTTCCCCTGCCAAGGATTTAAGCTGTCTTTAAAAAAGTCGGTTTTAGGTAAACGTAGGTTTCTGGGCTTAAGTTCTGGAGGGGCAGATGCGAGTAGATGAGCTTTACCCGCATTTTGGTTATTGAGTACGCTGATGTTTTGCGGTTTCGTTCCACCGAAACCTATCGTGGTTAAACCAAAAATTTCACGATACCCGTTCGGATGGTATTGGTTGGATTTCTTACACTCTCTTGCTTGTTTTAACTCTTCTCCAAATCGAAGATTATCAATGCGCTTACGTTGTTCAAATAAGTGCCCTGAATGCGTTAAGAGTGAAAGCAAATGATATTCACCATCTTCAATAGGGAAATAAACCTGTTTGATTTTTGAGCTTGAAACCACTTCTTCATCAGACTCAATCATTTTTAAAAAGCCATCTCGTAACTCGTGGTAATTACAATTGGGTTGATTAAGTAATAATTGAGCGAAATCACTTTCCTGCTCGATGTGCTCCAATAGACGACGGTTATCAAACATCACTAAAGTCAGGAATTTATGTACATCCAGAGCTGCGGCGTTCCCTAATGCATCCAGCTCAACATTAATATTTCCGGAACGTAAAAAGCCGTCAGCTTGGCTTTTGTTTTGCGCGATGATCGACGAAACATATCCATTTTTATTTTTTCTTGCACTTGGGTGGCTAAATGTACAGGGGTGTGATGATAACGATATTTGTCCTGCCCTTTTTGCCGCGTCGGGTAACCAGTTTGCAAGCTGGAACTGCTGTTCGCAGACTCGCTCTTTTTCGCGTACTTCCCACTCTTCCATGTCCGCTTTGATATTTTTCTTTCGCCAAGCCTCTTTGCGTTCGGCAAAAAAGGTACTTATCGCTGGATCTAGCACTTTCGTTCCCTCCATCATTTCACCTTAACCAGCCCAAACTGGTCGTTATATGTGTATTCATCTTGTTCACCTCGATTAATCAAGCTGATTTCACCAAACTTTAGTGAGGTGATAAATTCATGTTCTTTACTTTGACTGTATTGGCTAATCAGATCGCCATAGTTACGTTGTAACCATAATTTTTTCTGTTGTTCAAGATTGATCGGTTGATGCTTAATATTGAGTGTTAACTCAATGGCATTTAAACCACCGTGGTCATCGCGTTGGCAGAACTCCAGACCACGATCCTTTTTCAGCAGGTAGAGCTGCATGCTCGGTTCACTTTTCCTAAAGCGCTTAAAATATTGCGGCAATGCGGTTAGCCACCAGTAACCGTGAATATGACCATGCAAATGATCGCACCAGTCGCTTCCTGACGAAGCAGAACGGCTTTCTCGATTAAACCGCTCTTTGCGAGTGGGTGCTGATTCAACCGGCTTGTTGATCTGTTCAACGCCGAATGTTCTGGCGGTGGCAAAATGTTCAAGGTCGGCAAGGTTATTCTTAGCGT
>AEZC01000039.1 GCA_000257205.1 Vibrio ordalii ATCC 33509
ACGCATACAAACCCAATGTTTCGCTCTTTTAACCCGTTAACTGTTTCGATAAGGTGAGGCAGGCTTCGTCCCAGTCGATCTAAGCGCCATACAACGAAGACATCTCCTTCACGTAGGTTGTCGAGTGCTTTTTCAAGCTCAGGGCGGTTAAAAGTTTTTCCAGACGCTTTTTCAGTGTATATCTTGTCACACCCCATTTCATTTAGAGCGTCGAGTTGTAGGTGAAGCTCTTGATCATTTGTTGAGACACGGGCATAGCCAATTTTCATAGTATGTTGGTTCCCAAACGGTGTAAAACAAAGCAATAGTTACTTTACATCAGTTTATTTACATATTGTTTTACACTATCGTCAAGGTTTATCTG
>AEZC01000040.1 GCA_000257205.1 Vibrio ordalii ATCC 33509
TAAGTAACTGATACTGGTGGAAAGAAAGGCTACTTCACTATCGTCCAAATACATTGCAGCATCTTGTTGTGGGTAATCCATCATCACATTCGATTGAGTATTGGTTTGGCTGAGCTGGTCATTTAATCGGATCCCACTGCTGAAGGCAGATCTCCATTCCATCGGTTTAGTGGCACTGGTGGATGAGAAAAATACGCCGCTTAAAAACAGCTCTGTAAGATGGGAGAGAGTCGATAAAAAAGCCCCGAAAATTCGGGGCTGAAAAATGACTGAACCTATAGGGGTAGGACTCAATCAGGATACTAAATCGAACAAAATTACGCGTGTTTCATACGGACGAAGCACTTGATGTTCCAAAACTTTGAGTGGTTTTATATCTGTATAGTTACCTAACAGGTATTTTGCTTTCTCAATCGGTAACTCTTTTGGCAGCACGCATTCAGTGTCAACGCCATAATAGTTATTGATACAGATCAGCACCTGTTTCGCGTTGCGTCGCTGGTAGGCAAAAATCTCTTTATGATCGGGTAGCAAATCGGTGTAATCACCATCGGTAATTACACCGATTTTTTTGCGCAGCGCTATCAACTCTTGGTAGAAATAGAAAACCGATTGCTCATCAGCTAACGCGCATTGTGCATTCAATTCTTGATAGTTTTCTGCGATATCTAACCAAGGCTTACCTTGGCTAAAACCAGCAAAGCGCTCTGCATTCCACTGCATTGGCGTGCGAGAATTGTCACGGGATTTTTGTGCAAGAATGGCCATCATGCCTTCATGACTTACTCCTTGCTGGTTCACCATGATGTCGTAAATGTTAGTACTTTCCACATCTCGGTACTGTTCAATAGCGGTGTAGCCGGGATTGGTCATGCCTATTTCTTCACTTTGATAAACATAAGGCGTGCCTTGCATCATATGAATCGATGCTGCCAACATTTTTGCCGACTCAACACGATAACGTTGATCATCCCCTAAACGGCTCACGATGCGAGGTTGATCATGGTTACACCAAAAAAGTGCTCCCCACCCTTTACCATTTAAACCCGTTTGCCAATGGTTGAAAATCTGCTTCAATTGCAAGAAATCAAATGGCGCTTTCGTCCATTTTTCACCGTTCGGATAATCCACTTTTAAATGATGGAAGTTAAACACCATCGAAAGTTCTTTGCCATCCAAGCTTGAATATTGCTGGCAATGCTCAAGCGTTGTTGAGGACATTTCCCCCACAGTGACACTGCCGTATTGTTGGAAAACCGCTTGGCTGATCTCTTGTAAGAATTCATGCACGCGCGGGCCATCGGTATAAAAACGGCGGCCATCACCTTGGTGATCATCACTGAAATCCTGTGCTTTTGAGATTAAATTGATCACATCGAGACGAAAGCCATCCACCCCTTTTTCAGCCCAGAAACGAATCACCTGCTTCACTTCTTCACGAACTTGAGAATTTTCCCAATTTAGATCCGCCTGCTCTTTGGCAAATAGGTGCAGATAATATTGCCCTGTTGCGTCATCTAACGCCCATGCACTACCACCAAACTTTGACTGCCAATTATTTGGAGCCTGACCATTAACAGGGTCTTGCCAAATATAATAGTCACGATACGGGCTTGATTTATCACCCAACGCCGACTGAAACCAAGCGTGCTCGGTTGAGGTGTGGTTAACCACAATATCCATAATAATGCGGATACCTCTTTGATGAGCTTGAGCCAGCAGTTCATCAAAATCTTGCATGCTACCAAATTGAGGGTTTACGCCGTAATAATCTGAGATGTCATAACCGTTATCGATCATCGGAGACGAGTAAATCGGCGTCAGCCAAATGGCATCAATTCCCAAGCGGTGCAAGTAATCCAGTTTGGAGATGATCCCTTTGATATCTCCCGTTCCTTTAGCGCCGCTATCACAAAAACTTTTGGGATAAATCTGATAGATGGTGGCCGTTTTCCACCACTGACTATCGCTCTTGGTTATAACCATATTGACAACTCACTTACCAAAATAAAAATGAGTGGTGATGACTCACCACTCGAATGAAAGGTTATGCACTTGCTGGCTCTAGCTCGCCTTTAGCTTGAGCTCGTTTGTATAAAAACAGAGTAAGCAGGACTGGGACTAACATCGCCACCAGCATCGCGATGCCATAAATACCCCAGTATTGTGGTTGAATCGAAAGAATACCGGGTAAACCACCCACACCGATGCCATTCGCCATCACCCCGGCACTACCACAAATTGCGGCTGCAACAGCACTACCAATCATGGCGCTTAGCATTGGGAACTTATACTTTAAGTTGACACCATACATCGCTGGCTCTGTTACACCCAAGTAAGCCTAAATAGCCGCAGGAACAGAGATATCACGCTCACCCTGTTTTTTACTGATAATGATAATCCCAACAACGGCCGAAGCTTGTGCAATATTTGACAGTGCAATCAGTGGCCAAATTGGCGTACCACCCATTTCTTGCATCAACTGTAGATCCACTGCGTTGGTGGTGTGGTGAATCCCGGTAATGACCAGTGGCGCATACAATAAACCGAACACCATTGAGCCGATAACCGCAAAATCGCCAGTCATTGCAGCTTTAGCGGCAAACGCGACGCCATCACCCAATACGCGGCAAAATGGACCAATTAAAGCGTGAGCCAAAATAACGGACAATATGATAGAGATAAACGGCACAACAACGAGATAAAGATAAGAAGGGATGATGCGCTTTAAGTTTGTCTCAATAAACGCTAGAGCAACACCCGCCAACATGGCAGGAATTACCTGAGCTTGATAACCAACTTTTTCTATCACAAACAAGCCAAAATCCCAAACTTCAGGTACCTGCTTACCGATTAAATAAGCATTCATTAATTGAGGCGAAACCAAAGTCACACCCAAAGTAATACCCAGTATCGGTGTCCCACCCAACTTTTTCACCGTTGACCAACAAACGCCAACCGGTAGGAAGAAGAAAATAGCCTCACCAATTAACCATAAGAATGAATGGACGGTGGACCAAAATTGGCTAATTTCAACCAAGGTTTTGCCATCGAACATACGAATGTCGCCAATGACATTACGAAAACCGAGGATTAAACCGCCGGTGATGATCGCTGGCAACAAAGGAACAAATATTTCCGCAAGATGCGAAATACCACGTTCTAAAAAGTTCATGTTTTGGCGAGCGGCTTTCTTCGCTTCATCTTTAGAAACGGCTTCTTTGCCTGAAAGCCCAATTAAGATGGCGTAAACTTCGTCCACCTCAGTACCAATCACAACTTGAAACTGCCCAGCATTGGTAAAACACCCTTTAACCATGCTCAGCTGTTCTAGCCCTTTTTTATCCGCCTTGTCTGTATCATTTAGAACAAAACGTAAACGAGTCAAACAATGACTCACACTGGCGATGTTCTCTTTACCACCTACCAGCTCGATAAGACGTATCACGTCTTGCTTCGCTATCTTGGCCATACTTTTGTCCACCCTATATTGGAATACTGTCTGTTTTTCTTTTTCAATAGGAACATTCCCAGATGCAAATGCAAATGCAAATGCAAATGCAATATTGACATAAATAATAAAAGGTAAAAATGGGAACAATCCCATTAATTGAATAAGATCACAGACTAATTGTAATTCACTTTAAGAAATAAGGAGTTATATTGTCAGCGGCTGTTGAGTGATGTGCGCAGGTTCCATGTCAGAATTTAATTGTAAAATCAAAAGATTAGCAGCTTTTTCTCCTGCTTGAGCATAACCAGGATCAATGCTGTAAATATTAGGAAAAAGAAAAGAGAACAGCTCATTACCACCCACACCAGTGACGGCAATATCATCTCGGCCCAATTCTTGGAGACGTTTAATCACGCCAAGCGCCAGAGTATCACTGGCACACACAATCGCTTGAGTCTGCTCATTCAGCACATCATCAACCAGTTGATAGGCACTTTCATGATGCAAACGTCCAGTACGATAGTTAGGAATGCACCCGCTTTGCTTGCACCAATCTAAGTACGAATCTAAACGTAATTTACCTGTCGTTTTATCTCTAGGATCAACTCCAATGTAGGCTATATTGGTTCGATTTTGCTCAGTTAAATGAGCAAGCGCGCCTTGAATAACACCATAATTGTCATAATTAATCGATGAGACCTTCTCGGCATCCATCGCAATCACAACCGCTCGCGATGCCAATAGGTTGAGTTGTGTGATATCGAGATCGGTAAAACCAAATACAATCACACCATCCACATGACGCTTATGTAAAACCTCAAGGTGCTCGTTCGTTTTAGTGCGATCAAACTGGCTTTCCATAATCACCACATCGTACCCATTTTGATACAACACCTGTAGCATTCGCCCCACGGCACGGTTTTCAGACGGTGACTCAAGGCGTGAGATAATCACGCCAATCACTTTCTCACTGCCACCACGCATTAACTGAGCGGATTTCAGTGGCACATACCCAGAATCTTGGATAACGCGTTCCACTTTTGCTCGTGTTTCAGGCTTCACTTTTGGGTCGTTCGTCAATACACGAGAAACCGTCGATTTACCAACACCCGACAGTTTTGCAATATCCAAGATAGTCAGTTTTCTGCTCATGCGAACCTATAGCGTAAATAAAAATGGAAGATAGCATGCGCTTATCTTAAATGAATTATTGAGTGGTACAGCCTTGATAAGTCGTTGATCCCACTTCGAGCAAAGCCTCATCGCCTTTCGTATGTAAAAGCACGGTTTGAGGCTGAGTTTGCTGGCTATCGTCGAGCCTATATTTTACGCCAGAGGCCGCTGGAATTTGTATTAATGGATATTCGCGACCAGCAATACGGAGCACGGCTGACTGTTGCTCAATATACGCAATACGCAACATCAAAATGCTCACCAGAGCGACATTGATAATGCTGGAATTGGTTCTCACTTTCAACGCGCGAATCGTTCGCGTAATGTGTTGAACATGCGGCTAGGGAACCAACACTGAATCCAATAAAAAGAAATGATTTATTCATATTTCCTCCCACAAAGGGTGGTTTGATTACAAAACGTGACACCCAAACCAGTAAACCTTGCGAGCACGCAGTGGTTACTTCTGCCCAATATAAACTCATTAGCCCATGATGAACAAACCTAGTCAACCCGGTGGCTACTTCAAGTAGGAAAGAGATTAATAATTATGATGCAAGGAAAACAGGGACATCACGAATGCTATCAAGTACCACAGTGGCGAGTAATTCACCTTGCTCAGTAACTGGCTTACCCGTACGCACTAACACTCGGGTACCAACACCTGCGGCTTGTGCAGCCATCATATCTTCAGCTTTATCGCCTATCATCACCGATTTTTCCATATCGATATCAAGAAAATCCCGTGCGGAGATAAACATACCAGGCTTGGGTTTGCGGCAATCACACTCTTCTTTATACTTACCTTCACCGTGCTCTGCATGGTGCGGGCAGTAATAAATACCATCAAACTCGACACCGTGATCGGCAAAATTCCAGTCCATCCATTGCGTTAAAGATAAAAAGCGCTCTTCACTAAATTTCCCACGAGCGATACCTGATTGGTTGGTCACCAAAACCAGCAAATACCCCATGTCTTGAAACTTCTTAGTGGCTTCAAATACACCATCAATAAACTCAAAATCATGCTCATCATGAACATAGCCATGATCAACGTTGATCACGCCATCGCGATCTAAAAACACTGCAGGTTTAGCCAAAATAACTCTCTCATATCACGCCAGATATGATGATTATTACACGCTTTATTTTTTTCATCACTACCTAATTCACCAAGGCGTTTAGACGTCTAGACGTAAAAATATCTATTGACTTAAATCAATTTAAGCCATAGCATCGTCCAATAAGTGAGAGAGAGTTCAACATTTTATTCTGTTATCCCTGCACAGGTTTTCCGATGATTCAAATTAATCAAGTAAATAAAGTTTTCTTTCAAGGCAATAAGGAAATTCAAGCCTTGAAAGAGATTAATCTTCACATTAAGCAAGGCACTATTTTTGGTGTGATTGGCTCGTCAGGTGCAGGGAAAAGTACGCTGATTCGTTGTGTCAACATGCTAGAGGCCCCAACAACAGGTTCCATTGTAGTTGATGGCGTTGATTTGACTCAACTAAGCAAATCAGAGCTCAGCCAAGCTCGTCGCAACATTGGCATGATCTTTCAACACTTCAATTTGCTTTCATCACGTACAGTATTTGGCAACATTGCTCTGCCACTTGAACTGGCTGGTGTCGAAAAAAATAGCATTGAAAAGAAAGTGTCAGAGCTGTTGCAACTGGTCGGCCTGACGGATAAGCGCGAAACGTATCCTGCCAATCTGAGTGGCGGCCAAAAGCAACGAGTTGCGATTGCGCGAGCGCTCGCCTCTGATCCGAAAGTATTGCTGTGTGACGAAGCCACCAGTGCGCTTGATCCTGCGACGACTCAATCGATTTTAGAGCTATTGAAAGAGATCAACCGCACGCTCAATATCACCATTTTGCTAATTACTCACGAAATGGATGTGGTAAAAAGTATTTGCCACGAAGTGGCCATTATTGGCGACGGTGAACTGGTTGAAAAAGGCACAGTTGGCGAGATTTTTGCTCACCCTAAAACCGCCTTGGCTCATCAATTTATTCGCTCAACGCTCGATTTATCAATTCCAGAAGATTACCAAACTCGCCTACAAGCCACTCGTGTAAAAGACAGCTACCCGCTGGTACGCTTAGAGTTTACAGGTGCGACGGTTGATGCGCCCTTGATGACACAAATTGCCCGAAAATTTAATATTGATGTCAGTATATTAAGTTCAGATCTTGATTACGCCGGTGGCGTTAAATTCGGCATGATGGTCGCTGAACTGTTTGGTAATGAGTCGGACGATAATGCCGCTCTTGAATTTCTTCGCGAAAACAACGTAAAAGTAGAGGTACTTGGTTATGTCCTTTAACACCATCACCGCTTGGTTAAGCCTGAATGGCGATCTTCTACTAATGGCAACTTGGCAAACACTCTACATGGTCGCTGTCGCGGGCATCGTCGGTTTCGTGGTTGGTATTCCACTAGGGGTTATTTTACATACCACCAAAAAAGGCGGCCTTCTCGAAAACACTCAGCTGAACCGCATTCTTGGTGCCATCGTCAACATTGGTCGCTCTGTGCCATTTTTGGTGCTCATGGTGGCCATTATTCCAGTGACAAAACTGCTTGTCGGTACATTTATTGGCACCACGGCGGCCATTGTGCCGCTTACGATTGGCGCAATTCCATTTGTCGCTCGTTTAATTGAAAGTGCATTGCTGGAAGTGCCCACTGGTTTGGTCGAAGCAGCTCAGTCAATGGGGGCTACGCCGATTCAAATTATTCGTAAAGTGTTGCTTCCTGAAGCGCTACCAACGATTGTCAACTCAGTCACCATTACTATGGTCACTCTAGTAAGTTACTCTGCCATGGCCGGAACCGTTGGCGGCGGTGGCTTGGGCGATGTCGCTATTCGTTACGGCTTTCATCGCTACGACTTAGGCATCATGACGGTCACCGTGATGATGTTAATTGTCTTAGTACAAATTATTCAATCGATTGGCGATAAGTTTGTCCTCCGTGTCGACCACCGTTAAATCACAATAAAGTTAAAACACAGATTCGTTTTATAACAAGGAGTTAATCATGAAATTTAGCCTTAAAGCTCTACTTACCCTCGCCGTTAGCGCTTCAGCACTCGTGCTGGCAGGCTGTGGTGAAAAAGCGGTCGACAACAATAAAATCAAAGTGGGTGTCATTGCCGGTGCTGAAGCACAAGTTGCGGAAGTTGCAGCAAAAATTGCAAAAGGAAAATACAACCTAGATGTAGAACTCGTTACTTTTACCGACTATGTCACCCCTAATGCGGCACTGGATGATGGTTCGATTGACATCAATGCATTCCAACACAAGCCATACCTTGATCAACAGATCGCTGACCGCGGTTACAAATTAGCGATTGCAGGTAACACCTTTGTTTACCCGATTGCTGGCTATTCAAAACAAGTGAAATCGGTTGATGAGATTCAAGATGGCTCTCGCATTGCGGTACCTAACGACCCAACCAACCTTGGTCGCTCTTTACTGCTGCTAGAACAGCAAGGCCTAATTACTCTACGTGACGGTGCAGGTCTACTGGCAACGGTACGTGATGTGGTCGCCAACCCAAAAAACATCGCTATTGTTGAGTTAGATGCCGCGCAACTGCCTCGTTCACTTGACGATGTCACGCTCTCTATCATTAACACGACCTACGCCAGCTCAATTAATCTAACGCCTGAAAAAGATGGCGTGTTCGTTGAAGATAAAGAGTCACCTTATGTCAATATCATTGTTTCTCGTGCAGAAAATCTGAATGCTGAAAACGTAACTAACTTTGTTAAAGCCTACCAAACAGAAGAAGTATACCAAGCCGCTTCGAAAATTTTTGACGGTGGCGCAGTAAAAGGCTGGTAATTAATAAACCTATTACCTGTGCAAAAAAGCCTATAAAAATAGAAAAGCCGATACGCGATGTATCGGCTTTTTCGTATCAACAACACGCACCTGTTTACTTAATATGATCCCAAGACATGTTGGACACAATACGGCACGGGTCGCACTTAAAATGGAAAATATCGTGCAGCGGTTCATCGAGTAGCCACTCTCCCCCACATTTTGGGCATTTTCTGGCTTGTTCGTCCGCTAGGCTCTGGCCGCCAACTCGATACTGGTAGTAATAAGTAGGGATGTGGGTCAAAAACTCAATTCGTCCTCGTAAATCCCATCCTCTAATAAACAGCACACTGTCCACATCGCAAATCTCGTGCAGTGCAGCGTGTTCTGCTCGGCAACCACCCGCCATCTGAAGTTCATCACATGCCTGCCACTCTGTTTGCCATTTGATCACCGCTTTATGATCGCCATTTAAAGTCGCAGAATTACGATATAAAGGGATCGGCAGCAATGTGTCACCACTGCGCAGCGGGGAACAAGTGTGTACATAAGTGGTGTAAAGTATCTGCCAGCTAAGCAAGACATCATCAGCGGCTTGCTCGGAATTAAGATCCCGCCCCAACAAACGGGCTTTTGGAGCCAGCAAACTAGCCTCCGTCAAGCGACTCAGGCACACCCTAACAAAATCAGAGTGATACTTAGGGTGTAAGCTTTCTTGCTCTGGGCAAACCACCCGCACAAAGAACTCGCCCTCTCCCATCACGATGGGGAATTCACGCCCAAGCACTTGACCGTTATAGCGTAAGGCATCCATTAGGCCATTAATCGCTTTGTCTACCGCCGAGATAGTCGTGTTATCAAAACACTCAAACTGCAATTCAACCACGTACATCGTTACACCACAGGTTCTAAATTAGCGAAAAACTCGGCCACACTTTCGGCCAGCACGTCGCGTTTATCGGTACCTAAACGTTCTAAAATCACATGTCCAGAAAGGTTACAGATCGAAATTACATCCATCTCCGCATCGGTTGCACCAATAAACACGGTTGGTTTGAGTTTTAGTCGGCGCTGAGTCACCAAATGACCGAGGATATTTTCCTGCAAACGAATAAAATCATCCTCACTCCACACTTGCAATAGAGCGAGCTCGTTGCCTTGCCATTTAGCTGGCATGTCCGCACAAAACTGTACGCCATAAAAGGCTTTAATATCAGAATGTAGAGTCAATTCAATCGCTGCTTCTACGTTAGAAAAATCAGCTGCAACCGATCTGACGACGGGTTTCCACAGCACACTGTCTTGGTCGTTCATCACTGCGCAAGGGGAATCCAACTCAGCCAACTCATCATTACGAGGAGACTCGCCATGCTTTGTTTGGTAAGCGTCAAGATAACGTTGAGTAAATGAAAGTAAGGCTTGCTCGGCAGTTTGTGCCATGAAGTGCTCCAAAATTGATGAGTCGCTGCCTTGTGTGATGACAGCAACCCTAGGATTGCGTAAAATTCTGCTTATTCTAATCGAATTGACGTGAAAGTATGAGCAAATATTCCGATGCCAAAGCGCTGGCAGGGTTAACCCTTGGCAAAAAAACCGACTACGCCAAACAGTACGATCCAAGCTTGCTACAACCGGTACCTCGCAGCCTGAACCGTGATGACTTACATTTGGGAGATAGCTTACCGTTCAAAGGTTGTGACATTTGGACTTTGTACGAACTCTCTTGGCTCAATGCAAAAGGGTTACCACAAGTGGCAATCGGCGAGGTTTCTATCCCTGCGACAAGTGCAAATTTGATTGAATCTAAATCCTTTAAGCTCTACCTCAATAGCTATAATCAAAGCAAAATAGCCAATTGGGATGAAGTAACGCAGCGCTTAACCCGCGATTTATCGGCCTGTGCTGGCGCGCCAGTCAGTGTCACTCTCAACCCGGTGAGCGATTATACTGACCAAGCGATTGTGACCATGCAAGGCGAATGCATTGATGAGCAAGATATTGAGATTGAAAGTTACCAATTTGATGCTAGCTTACTGAAAAGTGCCGCGCGTGGTGAGCAAGTCAATGAAACACTGCACAGCCATTTACTGAAATCGAACTGTTTAATCACCAATCAACCCGACTGGGGCAGCGTTGAAATTCATTATCAAGGTCAACAAATTGATCGAGAAGCACTGTTACGTTATCTCGTCTCATTTCGTGAACATAATGAGTTCCACGAACAGTGTGTAGAGCGTATCTTCACCGACATTATGCAATACTGCCAACCGACACAGTTAACGGTATACGCTCGATACACTCGCCGCGGCGGTTTGGATATCAACCCATTTCGCTCAACCGAACAAGAACGGCCAACACATAACCAACGTATGGCTCGTCAATAAAGGATTTACATTAGGATGATCAACGTGCGCTGGACACTTTTGCTCAGTTTAACTCTGGCTTTGTTTTCATTAGCTTCACAGGCCACCATCTACTCGTCGCCGATGTTAAATGAGGCCAATGGATTGATTGATATTTCGCCGAATCAAGCCAAGAACCTAGCCACTGAGTATCTTGCTGAGCGAAAATTAGCCGAAAAAGCAGAAAAATCATCCTCTGTGATGGCGCGCGATGAAAGCGATAGTCTGATTAGAACTCCAGGTAGTAGCATTGATGCATTAAAGATCTTAGCCAAAGCAGAGTTCCAGTTGCACAATATGGATGCCGCACTGGCCGCGTTAAAACTTGCCGAACAGCTCACGCAACACTATCAATTGCCTTATTTAGCCATTGATGTACAAATACTCAAAACTCGTCTAATTTGGCTCAATAATAATGATGCAAGCACAGCTCGACAGGCGCTACGCGCGATCAGCATTCAATATGATGCCATCAAAAATGCGGATCAACTGGCAAAAGGTCTCGATTATAAAATTACCCTGCTCAAAGCAGAAATTGCCTCAAAAGCCAATGATATCGAACTGGCCAATAAGCTTTTTGCTGATCTAAAACCTTACATTGACTCGATCTCCTCACCGAAAACCGTGATTGAATATCAGATTATCATTGGTGAACATTTTCTCACTCATGGCTTTTACAATCGCGCTTTATCTGAGTTGCTAGTTGCCTATTGGGGCGCAATTGAAAACAACTCAAGCGCCCTGCTCGCTAAAACCAATACCTTACTGGCTCAGCTTTTTTTTGAACGAAAAGTGCTCGATAAAGCTTTAGAACATTTGTCTCAAGCGGCTGATTTTTATGATGGTTATAATAAATATCCTGCATTAGCCAATGTACTACAGCGTATGGGCGATGTTTATTATCAACAAGGTAAATACAATCTAGCGCTCGTTCACTACTTCAACGTGATCGATCACGAAACGAGCCGCAATGATCTGGAAAAAGTCATTGAAGTGCGTATTAGTTTGGCGGCGACCTACCTTCATCTCTATAACTACCCATTAACTGACCAATATCTCACTCGCGCTGAAGACTTGCTTGAGCTGAAAGATTATCCTCGTTTAAAGGCACAGGCTTACTTACTGCATTCAGGATTAGCCTTTCACCAGAATCAAGCCGATGTGGTCATCAGCAACGCTCAACATGCCTTAAGTGTTGCTAAAACAATGCAAGATGACGAGATTGAAGAGCATGCCTATCGGTTACTGGCCTTCGGTTATGAGAAAAACGGTCAGTACGCACAAGCCTTAGAGAACATCAAGCGCAGTAATGCGCTGTCGAAAATACGCCAAGAGAAACTCAACCAGATAAGTGAAGATGCTTTTCGTCAGCAAAAAGAATTTGTAGAACAAACTCTACATTTGGTCGGACAAGAAAAAGCGCTGATCAAAACTCAAGAAGAGTATAATAAGTTCAAAAAGATCGCCTTTATTCTGTTTATCATCTCAATCATTTTATTTTTACTGCTACTGCGTAGAGGCTACCTTCTCCAGTTACAAAATGAAGAAATCGATGAACTCAACAGCACGCTCTTTACCCATTCTCGCTCTCGCTTGCGTAACCTGAGCATGCTCAATGCTAAGCTTCCTTCGGCATTGCAAAAAAGCAGCCGGCATTTTGAGCAGTGGTATATTGGTGAACTCATCCACGAGCCACTGAGTGACCGCCTTCGCTTTGTGATGATTGACATTCCCTTTCTGCGCAACATGTACTTAGAACATGGCTATTCGGCTGGCTTAGAATTGGAGCGCCAATTTGGTCAGTTTTTAAAATCGAAAATCAATGAGCCGAATCGGATTTATCACTTTTCCGATTCCAATCTGCTTTATATCGAGCCGAGCTCTGATCGCGATACTCCTCCGGAGATCACATTCGATCAAATTCAAGCATGGATAGAGGAATTCCAACCTGAACGCCGCTTAAATCGTACCATTCGCATGGGCATCGCCGACTACCCGTTTTTACCAAGAGCCTACATGGCGATTAATGATAAAGAGCTACTCGATATTCTGCTAATGGCCACTAACACGGCTCGTGAGCTAAGTATCAGGGACGAAGAAAGCCATTGGGTCTACTTAAAAGCGATCGATAACGCCCCAGCCGCTAGTTTTGCTTCCAGCAATATTCGCAAATCATGCAAGCACGCTATCAATCAAGGGCTAATAAAAGTGCATTCTTCTTACAAGAATGAGGAGAGTATCAAAAAACTATTAAAAGATGGGTAATTACTCGGCATTCAATGTGTTAAAGCAGTGACGTAGTCAATTTATTTGTTATTATCGATAAATCAATTAATAGGATCCTAACGATCCTCGCAGTTTAGTTTAGTTGTACATGGGCGCTCTCGAACAGGATATTCAAACACAGTTACAGCAGCTGAAAACTCAGTTGGAACAAGTTCGTTTGACACACAGGGATACTTCGTTCAAATTTAGACGAGAACACACTGTACTAAAACGGATTGTCGCATCATTAAGCTTGGCGAGTCTGGGGGATGATCATCAGCTAAATAGCCATTTATCGGATCTTCGTGAAGCGCTTGAACAACAAAAAGATGTTAGTACGCTCATACCTCGCTTAGCTGTATTGAAGCGCATGTTGAAACAACAGACTTTGGCTATAGAAAAAGAAAACTCTCATTTGGATTCTCAAATCAAACATAGTGGAGAAACATTACTTCGAGTTGCGGGCTTACCCGCCAAACTTAAGCGTGATTTGCGTGATCTGCTCAGCTTTTCAGAAGCACAACCTAAACCCAAAACCGAACGAGCGATTCAACTGCTTGGGATTTATGAGCGTGCAATCAAAATAATCACCGCAAACCCAAACACGGCCATCAGCGAACTGCATGTCGCAGATAGAGAGCGATTAACCAAGCTATCCGATGAACTGCAACACCTGATCACTGAATTGGATTTTGAAGGCGAATCAGGGGATCTGCTGGTAGATATCCGCGCCAAGCTATTGATTGGCGTATCGACATCAACGCTCTTAGAGTTGACGTTAGAGATTCTAAAACTGGTGATTGATGGCACGAATAGTGAGCGTAAAACGTCAGAAAAATTTTTAGAGCAGGTCAACTCATCGCTGGCCAAACACATCAAAAGCAGTGCACAAAACGCAAACCAAAGCCAGAGTTACTTTGAACACCGTCAAGAGATGAACACCGAGCTCACTACGCTAATCACTCAAAGTCAAAACCTAATTAAAGACTCTTTGACAGTTGACCAACTTAAGCTCTCTATTTCACCTATATTATGCGAAATGGAGTCACTTTCTGAACGCTTAAGTCATGCTGAGCAACGTGAGCAGGCACTGATTGAATGCTTAAATTATGGCAAAAATCAAATGGAAGCCCTGTTTGAGCTCACCCAAGATTATCGTCGTCGATTGGAAGATCAATCACAGCGTTTGCTGCTTGATCCACTGACAAAAGTCTATAATCGCACCGCCTTTAATGATCACCTTGAACTAGAGTATCGCCGCTGGATAAGAGCTCAGCATACGTTCCGAATCGTGATGTTTGATATTGGTAAATTCAAAACTATCAACGATAGCTTTGGTTATACTGCAGGTGATAAAGTCCTTAAGATTATTGCCAGTACGATTTCGAAAGAGGCATCCGATACGGATACCGTGGCACGTTTCTCTGGTGAAGAGTTTATTATTTTACTTCCCGATCAAGAAGATAATCACTGTTTCAAGCTAGTACAAAATATTCAACGTAATGTGTCTAAACTGCCTTTCAAGTTCAGAGACAAAAGCATTACGATTACTCTTTCAGCCGCGAGTACCTGTTTTAAAGACTCCGATACGCCAGAGGAAGTACTTGAACGTTTACGCCGCTCCTTGCTTGAGGCCAAGAGTTTCGGCTCTAACCAAGTAGTTTCGAAATAACCAAGTAGTTTCGAAATAACCAAGTAGTTTGGAAATAACCAAAAGCACGGTTCGAACATCAACAAAAAGAACCCTAAAATAGCGGCCAAAAATGGTCGCTATTTAACCAACACTAAAACAAAACGTGCTACTTATCACACTCTACTTGTATAAACATTTCCTAATAATCACGAAAAGAACTAGATTGATACTGTAATTTCAATCAGTTATGTCTTCCTATCGCACATCCGCCACTAAACGAACTATGACCTATACTCCATGTAAGCGGATATATAAAAAATCAACTTTAGTCGTAGCGTGGACATTTTCCTTACCCTTCAATTAAGGAGGCCAGTATGATTACTCATATCAGCCCTACAGGCAGCATGGCTCTGCTTTCTCAACTCGAAGTAGAGCGTCTAAAAAAGACCGCTTCAAGCAATCTCTACCAGTTGTACCGCAATTGTACTTTGGCGGTATTAAACTCCGGCAGTCATACTGATAACTCGAAAGAACTTCTTGAAAAATATAAATCTTTTGATGTCACTGTCATGCGCCGAGAACGCGGTATCAAGCTAGAACTAACAAATCCACCAGAGCATGCCTTTGTAGATGGACAGATCATCAAAGGAATTCAAGAGCATCTGTTTTCGGTCCTGCGCGATATCGTTTATGTCAACATGCACTTAGCCGATAACCAGCGCTTAAATCTAACCAACGCCGCTCACATTACTAATCTTGTGTTTGGTATTTTACGCAATGCCGGAACGCTCATTCCCGGAGCAATCCCTAATCTTGTTGTCTGCTGGGGTGGTCACTCAATCAACCCCACCGAGTACCAATACACACGCGAAGTCGGCCATGAGCTGGGCTTGCGTGAACTGAATATTTGTACAGGCTGCGGGCCAGGCGCTATGGAAGGGCCAATGAAAGGGGCCGCAATTGGACACGCGAAACAGCGCTATACCGCACAACGCTATCTTGGCTTAACAGAACCGTCGATCATTGCCGCCGAGCCACCGAATCCGATTGTGAACGAATTGGTGATTATGCCGGATATTGAAAAACGCCTGGAAGCTTTTGTACGAATGGCGCATGGCATCATTATTTTTCCTGGGGGAGCAGGGACAGCGGAAGAACTGCTGTACATTTTGGGTATTATGATGCACCCGGATAACGCAAGCCAACCCATGCCAATTGTACTGACAGGGCCAAAAGAGAGCGAAGCCTATTTCCGTTCAATCGACACATTCATTGCCGAAACATTAGGTGAAAAAGCACGCCAGCATTATCAAATAGTCATTGATGACCCAGAAAAAGCGGCGCGTATCATGAGCCAAGCGATGCCGCTGGTTCGTCAGCATCGTAAAGATAGTGGTGATGCCTATAGTTTCAACTGGTCTCTCAAAATCGAGCCTGAGTTCCAACTGACTTTTGAACCAACTCACGACAGCATGGCCAATTTAGATTTACACCTAAACCAAAAACCAGAAGTACTTGCGGCCAATTTGCGTCGTGCATTTTCAGGTATTGTGGCCGGAAATGTGAAAGCGGAAGGCATCCGAGAAATTGAACGTCACGGCCCATTCATCATTGATGGCGATGCCCAATTAATGAAAAAAATGGATTTATTATTAAAAGACTTCGTCGCACAACACCGAATGAAGCTACCCGGTGGCAGTGCTTATGAACCTTGCTATAAAATTGCAACCAATAATCACAATCATTAAAGGCTAAACTGACTTATGCCATGATGAGTGGCAATATTAAGTGAGATCATTACAATAAGGGCTACTTTAGCCCTTATTTTTTGGTTGTTATGTCCTTACACCTTGTCATCATTGATGCTTTGAATCTGATCCGTCGGGTGCACTCCGCACAACCCGATCCTAACGATATGGTAAGAACCATAGAGACAACCTCGCGCACCTTGCAACGCATTATTAACGAAGCTCAACCGACTCATATCATCGCTGTGTTTGATCATCACTTACAAGAGCGAGGTTGGAGAGCACAACTTCTACCGACTTATAAGCAGAACCGAAAGCCGATGCCAGAAGCACTACAACTTGGCTTGGACGCCATTCAGCAAGCATGGTGGGAACTAGGGATTGACTCACTGCTCTCTGAAGGTGATGAAGCCGATGATTTAGTGGCTACCTTAGCCACTAAAGTGGCAAGCCACGCTGAAAAAGTAACGATCATTTCAACCGATAAAGGCTACTGCCAACTGCTCTCCCCCACTTTACAAATTCGTGACTACTTTCAGCATCGTTGGTTAGATCAACCCTTTATTGAACAGGAATTTGGCGTAAAGCCGAGCCAATTAACTGATTTTTGGGGATTAACGGGCATCAGTTCAAGCCAAGTTCCCGGCATTGCCGGCATTGGTCCCAAAGCGGCAAAAGAGATATTAACGCAATTTCCCGACATAGAAGCGGCCTACGCCAGTGCTGATTTGGCCAAGAAATACCGTAAAAAATTTGATGAGCAGATCGATATGGCGCGAGTCTGCAAACACATTTCCACACTAAAGACCGATATAGAGCTCGGTTTTAATTTGCAAGACATTCGATTTTCAGCACAAGTATCCCATCCAGAATAGCAAAACGCTCCTAGAAAGGAGCGTTAAATTAACCTATTAGAACATTAGTGCGGAGAGATGTTCGACAAGCATTGGACATGCACTGTGATCTCTT
>AEZC01000041.1 GCA_000257205.1 Vibrio ordalii ATCC 33509
TTTATGATGCGCTTACCTTTATTGTCCTCCCACAGCTAGGATGGGCTGTTCACCCCACCCTAACCCTCCCCTTAAAGGGGAGGGAATCAGTTTTGTGAGCGTTGGGAGTAAGCCATTTATGATAATCGATGTGGTTTGTTAAAACAGTTTTTGTCCCCTTTCCTTGTTTCAACTGATTCGACACATACTTCACCAAAGCGATATTTGACTTATTTTTCTTTATCTAACTGTTTGGCCAACTTTACCAATTCACTACAGTGAACATATCTAAGACTTCCTAGCTTATTTTAAGTCTATCTTTTAGATTCCTAGGCGATAGGTACTTATACTGTCTACTACCTTTCTCTTTGTTTTTAATCAGAAGATTTAGGTCTACCAACTTATCCAAGTAACCTCTTGAAGCCGCTGCTGTAACGTTAAATTCCACCTGCCATTCCTTAACCGTAAATTCACGACCAGCATCTTCAAGCGCTTTCTTAATAATCGTAATATGTGGGTGTCTAAATTGACTAAAGTACGGAGATTTATGAAGATCTAGGCGAGTCTTCTCAATTTCTTCAATCTTTTTCTGTATGAATGTTGTAAAGCTTTCTAACGCCCTAATGATGATCCCCATATTGAAATCAATGAAGTGTGTTAAGTCAAACTCATCTACTTCAGTTTTAACGAATGCTCGAGCGTACCTATTCATCGATCCTTTGAGTAATGATGATATTGAGATGAACTCAAAGTTGCCATAACCACTTTTCAGCATGAACCAATAGAACAATGCTCTCGCCGTTCTACCATTTCCATCTGAAAACGGGTGAATGTAGCCAATCATGAAATGTAAGATAATTGCCTTAACCATTGGGTGGATGAACTCGGCACCTTCATGTTCTTCATTGGCAAAATCACATAGGTTTTGAAGTAGCAGTCTGACCTTTTTTGCGTCAGGAGCTTGGTGAATTAGCTCACCATCAACAACACTTCTTACAGCTATTGCATCCTCACGAATCATGCCAGCTACATGATCATTCTCAATTACTTCTAGAGTGGCCACATGATTAAATTGTTGGATGAGTTCGATACTTAACTGCTCATCAATCGATTCTTTGGCAAACTTCATAAGCCGATAATTGTTGATGATCATCTTCTCAGAGAAGTCTCTAGGTTCACGGCCTGAAGATAATAGTTCTTTAGCTACAGGTCTCGTAGTAGCTGCACCTTCCATTTGAGCGCTTGATATAGACTCTTCCATGATAAGGCTAGTAGTTAAGTATCGATGAGAGTCATTATCTTGAAGCTTTAAATGCTTTAACGTAGATAAACGCTCAATCTTGTGAATCTTATGGACTAACGAAGAAATGCTATATAAGGCTAGAGCTATCTCACCTTTGGGTTTATAAACAAAAAGCTTATCAATAACTTCAAGGTTTCTTTTTAACTTTAGCAGATGCCACGCAGATTCTTTATGATCCTTTAGTTGAGGGGTCCTAGTAATGAATTCATCCCAAGATAAATAATCGCCCTTAGAATTAAAGCCACAGAGCTTAGGGCTAACCTTTGACCATAGATCTTGTGGTAACCGAGAAAGTTCGTTTTCTCTAGCTTCTGGTGGCACTTCAATTCCAAATACTTTCTTTTTCATACAACAAACCAAATTTATTATTTTCTATGTTTACTACTATTAAACATAAACAAGAATACAGCAAGTGAAATCTATAGGGTATTGGATAGCTCATGCGGTTATGTTGCTTTTTATTTTAAAAATCACATTAAAGATAGTTTTTAATTTTGTATGTTTATCTGCAGTTTTTCTAGTGGTTAGCGTAGCTAATGTTGGAATGTTATAGGGGTCACCTCCCCTAAAAGGAGGAGGTATAAACAACCCGAACCACAGGGTTAAAGCGCGTGATGGGTCTGGTAATAGTGCCGAGTCATGGTGTCGGTTAATAAACGACGCGCACTTTCACTGTAATCTGGGGAATGTGTTAGTTTTCCAATCAAAATTGCATCCTAACTCAATATGCTAGGGTGTGATAATTATCGCAGATGGTTTTGTTGCAATTGCGATTGTCCAAGGACTGCAACGACCAAAATAAAACTGTTTTCCTTGGTAAAGTAAGCCGTATGCTTGCCTATAGGGAAGTAAAAACCATTTTGATATGAATCGTTGCAGCTTCTGCCTACCGCTGGGTTGTCAGCGAGCATCTGAAACCCAGTAAGAAGAGTGTCTTTGTATGCGTTCCACTGCATCTCGGAAAAGTTTGTAACAGTATAATTTTTGATTTTATGTAAATGAGCCTGTGCTAATTTACTTAGTTTATATTCACTATTGTGCATATTTTTGCTTACAACGCGTTTAGGAAGTTTTCACCGTTAACTACATTGCCTTGGGCTAAGTCTGCTTTTGCGGACTCAAAACAATGTTTTATGTAATCGGCTTTCATGACTTCAAGTTCTTCATAGTCTCTAATCGACATCACAACAACGGCATCTTTATTGTTTTTACTAATTTTAACTGGCTCACGTTGAGCGTTTAGAAGCAGTTCACCGAAATTACGTTTGGCATCATTTGCTGTTAATGTGTACATGGTTAAGCTCCAAGTCTGTAAGTGCAGTAATATTATAGAGTATCGAGCTAAATGTGCAATTTGATTAAATCGTGCGATTGGTGCAAGAAGTAAACTAACAAGAGGGATCACCTCCTCCTAAAAGGAGGAGGTATAAACAACCGGAACCACAGGGTTAAAGTGCGTGATGGGTGAGGTATTCGTATGCTTCCTTGGTGCCCATGTAGCGGCTTAAGCTGCGCACCGGAACGTTGCGTAAATCGACCACAACTAAACCATCGAGTGCATCATTAAAGTCAGGATCTACGTTAAAACTGACTAACTTGCCATTTAAACCGAGGTATTGTCGCAGTAGCACCGGTACGCTTTTTCCTTCATCTAAGCGAGCAATCACCTTTGAAAGCAGTTGTAAATCAGCTAGCGCGCTTAATAAACTGGCATTCCAAGGAGCTTGTTGACTTGGGAGTGGGTTACTTGCTTCTACCAAATGGGCGTGTTGGTTATTGTAGTAGTGCTGCGTCATTGTGTCGGCTAATAAACGGCGCGCACTTTCACTGTAATCATTGCTGATACTTACAGGTCCAAATAGGTGCGTATAGTGCGGGTTTCGGTGCACATAGGTTGCGATTCCCTTCCAAAGCAGCAATAGCGGAGCCATGCTTTTTTGATAATCGATATCGACGACTGAACGCCCCATTTCAATCGCATTGCCTATGGTGTTGAGAAAACGTTGGTCATACTGAAACAGCGTTCGTGAGTACAAACCTGCAATACCACTTCTGGGCACAATGCGATCAACTAAGCCTAAGCGGTAAGCTCCGACCAATTTTTGCGCTTCGCGATCCCAAATAAAAAGATGCAGGTAGTTGCGATCGTATTGATCGATATCGAGCGCCGTGCCTGTGCCTTCACCTACGAGCCTGAAATTGTGCTCTCGCACTCGTCCTATTTCGTGCAGTAACGAGGGGATGTTTTCTGCGCTGGTGCAGTACACATCGAATTCGTTATGCCTTAATAGATGATCAGAAAAAGAAAGCTGCTCAATATCGTGTAATAAAGCGCTTAAGGGGAGTCGTGGCTCGATTGGTGGCAATGTTTCATCACTGGTTTTATTGCGCTTGGCCGGGCTGATGTGACTTAAAAGATAGGTGTTGAGTCTTAAATAGTTGACCAGTGTTTCATCACACAGATGTTGGATTTCTTTATGATTGATCGCATCTCCGATAGCAATTTCGATACGCTGATGCTTTTTATTGAGCAGTTCACGGCCCAACATTAATGTTCTTAATAGCGGGTGGATTTTTCCAGCCATGTAAAAGCGTTTCGAATTTTGCCCGTTGATGAACACAGGTAATGCCGTTGCTTGATGCTTTTGTATCAGTCGGCTGACTGAACGGCTCCACTGTTTGTCTTCCAGTCTCTGAGTTTTACTATCAACCAGTTGTGACACTTCACCTGCTGGAAACATCAATAGTAGCCCACCTTGAGCAAGGTGTTTATTGGCGGCTCTCAAGGCTTGCATATTCGCTTTTTGCGCTGCTTTGCCTTCAAAAACATCTACACCAATAAACAGCGAATCTAACTCTGGTACGGTTTTTAAATAGTGATTGGCCAATATCTGCACGTCAGAGCGAATTGAAAGCAGCATCTCAGCCAGAATAACGCCTTCCACACAACCAAGTGGGTGATTTGCAACAACGACTGTCGCGCCTTGAGCGGGCACTTGAGCTAATGATCCTTTCACCACTTGATAGTCAATACCCAATACCTCTAACGTAAAACGCAAAAATGTTGCGGTATCACAATGGGGTGGGCGTTGTGCATAAAACTTATCTAAACGAGTAAGGCCTGTAGCCCACTCAGTGAAGTGTTCACCTAGTCCAAACGGCGTTTTTCTGGGTAATTTAAAAGGGCTTATCGTGAGCATAGCAACCTCGCATTTTATGCTTTGTGCTTATGCTAGAGAGGGAAGATGACAATCTGGCTGCGATTAAGTGAGTAATTGATGGCTCTTTTTTTACAGTTTAATGAAATCCGTCTCAAATTGGAGATGAACTAGAATCTTGGATGCAACAATGATTTTTTAGCAACAATAAATCATTTTCTGCTCACAAAATGAACTGATTTTGTTTTGGTGCTGCTTATTTGGTGTTAGCTTATAGGGGCGGTACAAAATACAAAGATGTCAATTGAACCTTTGTTTTGCTGATCTGGAATAAACGGGAGCTTCTTGCTCCCGTTGCTGTTTCTAGCGCGAGAGTGTCATCCTTATCCCTTTTCTTTATCTTTGCTTCCCATCTGTTCACTTAAAAAGAAACTTTACCGCGCAGTGATTTATTAGCCGCGATTCGTTTTTTCTCGTCAACTCGCCGACGTTGAGAGCTTTTTGTCGGTTTGGTTGCCCGGCGTGTTTTTTCTATCACCATCGCAGAAAGAATAATCTCTTTGAGACGTTTGAGGGCATCTTCTTTATTCAGTTCTTGGGTGCGGTGAGATTGCGCTTTGAGGACAATAACGCCCTCTTTGGTCATTCTGGAATCTGGTCTTTCGAGTAATTTTTGTTTGTAGATGTCCGGCAATGTTGAGCGCCTGATATCAAAACGTAAGTGAATAGCACTGGAAACTTTATTGACGTTTTGCCCGCCATTACCGGCCGCACGAATCGCAGTCAGTTCGATTTCCCAGTCTGCCAGTTCAATAGTGTTAGATAGTTTGAGCATACAACCAAAGTAAAAATGTGTTCAATCCGCATTCTAGTGGAGGTAGCTCAGGTTATCTACCGCAGATTGTGGCTAGATTGGGGAAAGCGATACAGAATGACGCATTGCGAAATAGCAGCGAAAACTTGCTTGATACGAGCAAGTTTCTACCCGGATGAGCAAGTTCTTGCTCGAAAATTAAGAGGCTTTATCTAATTTATTGAAATATAACTATTTTTGTTTTGGCACTTCATTTGCTATGAGAAAGATACATAACGCGATGCAATTTCCATCGCTTTTTCTTACTAAATAAGGATTAAGTCATGCCAACTCCATGTTATATCTCTATCGAAGGCGAAACTCAGGGTCTGATTACTGCAGGCGCTCTTTCTACTGACTCTATCGGCGATGCGTTCGTTGAAGGTCATGAAGATCAAATGTTGGTTCAAATGTTTGACCACGTTGTGACTGTACCGACTGACCCACAATCTGGTCAGCCTTCTGGTCAACGTGTTCACAAACCATTCAAATTCACCGTCGCGCTCAACAAAGCGGTTCCTCTGCTTTATAACGCGTTGGCGTCTGGCGAGAAGATGAAATCGGTTGAGCTAAAATGGTACCGTACCTCTATCGAAGGTAAGCAAGAGAACTTCTTCACGACCAAACTCGAAAGCGCGTCTATCGTGGACATTCATTGCGAAATGCCACACTGCCAAGATCCAAAAAACGGCGACTTCACACAAAACGTTACGGTTTCTATGTCTTACCGTAAAATCCTGTGGGATCACGTGAACGCGGGTACTTCAGGCTCAGATGACTGGCGCAAACCAGTAGAAGCGTAAGCTTTGATTTGGGTGGCTGGCTGATGTTGCGTAAGCAAAGCCAATCCGGCCAGCCACCTTTTTTAGCCTTAAGCAAAGTACATTCAATGAGTGTGACTTGCTTAAGGCTTTGCTGTTTCTAATGTAAAGAGGATGGAAGATGGCCACGCTGAATTTTACGTTAAAGGTTGACGGGCTCGCCGACGATGCATTTGTGGTGCGAGAATACCAAGGACAAGAATCCTTATCGGAGAGTGCGCTGGCCAATGGCGAGCCTTGTTATGGGTTTCGTTACCACATTGAGCTCGCAAGCCGTCAATCTATTTTGAGTGCAGCCGAGGTCGTCGACAAAACAGCTCAGCTAACGGTTTTCCGGAATGGTAGCGTGGTGCAGCGCGTGCATGGCATCGTGCGCCAGTTCAGTAAAGGCAATATTGGTCATCATCACACCTTCTACTCACTCACTTTGGTGCCTGCATTAGAGCGCTTGTCGCTGCGCCAAAATAGCCGCATCTTCCAGCTTAAAACCGTACCTGAAATTCTTTCCATTGTGCTGCAAGAGATGGGCATTGACGACTATGCCTTCTCGCTCAAACGAGAATCTGTTCAGCGCGAATTCTGCGTACAGTACCGTGAAACCGATATCCACTTTTTACACCGCTTAGCCGCCGAAGAGGGCTTGGTCTATCACCTTATTCATGAAGAAGGTAAACACACTCTCTTTTTCAGTGACGACAGCCAAAGCTTAACGAAGCTTGATACGCCGATCCCTTACAATGTGCTGTCCGGTGGTATCGCTGACACGCCTTACATTTCCAACTTAATCAGCCACACGCAATCGCAAGTGGCGGAAAGCCAATTGGCGGATTACAGCTTTAAAAAACCGACTTACGGTTTTAAGCAAAGTGCACTCGGCACCGCGATGGATTACCAGCAGACCCACTATGAACATTTTGATTTCCCGGGCCGCTTTAAAGACGATGAGAGCGGCAAAGCGTTTAACCAAATTCGTTTAGAGTACTTAAGAAGGCAGGCGCGTACTGCACAAGATCAAAGCAATGAAGCGCGTTTGCAAGCCGGAACCCTGTTTGATTTGGTCGAGCATTTAGACGACAGCGCGAACCGAGATTGGGTTGTGGTGCAAGTAAACCATCAAGGCCGGCAGCCGCAAGCATTAGAAGAGTCTGGCGGTAGTGGTGCAACGACCTACAGTAACCAATTTACCTTGATCCCGGCCGATGTAACGTGGCGCGCAACACCACACACGAAGCCGCAAGTGGATGGCCCATGCATCGCCCATGTGGTTGGCCCCGATGGCGAAGAGATCTTCTGCGATGAGTATGGCCGCGTTAAACTGCATTTCCCATGGGACAGATATTCCAACGGCAATGAACACAGTTCATGTTGGGTGAGGGTGTCGCAAGGTTGGGCGGGTAGCCAATATGGCATGATGGCTATCCCAAGAATTGGCCATGAAGTGATTGTCGATTTTTTAAATGGTGATCCGGATCAACCTATCGTCACAGGCCGCGCTTATCACGCCACCAATAAAGCGCCCTACACACTGCCAGATAACAAAACCAAAACCGTACTGCGCAGTGAAACCCATCAAGGTGAAGGCTTTAATGAGCTGAGTTTTGAAGATCAAGCAGGGTAAGAGAAAATCTACCTGCACGCGCAAAAAGACTATGAAGCGCTAGTGCTTAATGATGCCACCAAACACATCAAACACGATAAACACCTGACAGTGGATAATGACCAGTTCAGCCACATCAAAAATAACCAACACCTAACGGTCGAGGGCGAAAGCCGTCAGAAAATAGCGTTAGATCATAGCCTTGAAGTGGGTGGTTCACTGCACCAAAAAATCGGTGAAAAAACGGTTTTTGACTCAGGAAATGAAGTGCACCTTAAAGCAGGCAATAAGTTGGTGTTAGATGCGGGTAATGAGATCACCATTAAAGCTGCGGGCAGTTTTATCAAAGTAGATGGCGGCGGCGTGCACCTAGTCGGGCCTGCGATCAACCTTAACTCCGGCGGCAGCGCAGGCAGCGGCTCGGGGTATGGCGGTGTTGTAGCGGCGTTGCCGATGGGGTTGGCAGCGCCAAGTGCGCCGGATGAAATATTGCTTGCTCCAATTTCTGCATCAATGACCAGCCTATTACCAGCGTTGGCTACATTAGATTTACCCATCACAGAGCTATGTCAAAAGAAGGCTGATGGCAGTTGTCCAAAACCTAATTGTGAGTGTGTCTGATGAAGAGCGATGATAACCAATATTTGCTTGTGGTTGATGCACTTAGAGTGACCGATGCCAAACAAATTTGTACACAAGACAATAACGAGTGGGGGCCTCTTTATTTGGGAACGGAGTGGCAACCACAATTGGAAAACAGCCCCATCTGGGTCAAAGTGACACCAGATGATCCTTTATGGCAGTTGTGGGAAAATGACCAAACTTGGGCAACGAGCGCCGTGATATTCGTATATTCTGATAACCAAGAGCTCAACGATATTGTCACCTCATTGCAGAATAACATTACCGCGCTAAGCGCGGATGGGCGTTTATTTCTGCTGCGCTTTTATTCTCCTTACACTCTATCAGTTATCGTAAAATATGGTGATGAGGCGGTCACTAATGCTGTTTTAGGCGCTGCTCGTTCGGCTTATTTATCACCGCTTATTTCTCAGGAGTACGGGATGGAGAACGTTCAACATACCCGTTTCAATAGCCAGCAAACTCCGCTTTCACTTCCTAGCGCACTTATTGAGGAATTATTGCAATGAGCTCTCATATAATTCAACCCGGTGATACGCTCTCTGTATTAGCCAAACGTTACAATACCGATATCAAGACTTTACAGCGGTTGAATGCCCAACAGATCAAAGATATTGATCTCATTTACAACGGTAATACTTTGGTTTTACCGGAAGTCTACGATTTGGCTAGTGGTGAGCGAGAGGCTAAGCAAATCTTATCCAATGATCGGCTTACTTTCTCTGAATGCAGTGTTCCGCAATTTGTCGATGCTTTATATGTTCCTGAGCATCCGAATACCAGAAAGCAGATGCTGATATTGCTTACCGAAGAGGCAAAAAAATATGTGCTTGAAGATAACCAGCGTTGTAAGGCCGCTTTGCAAGGGGATAAAGAAACCGTTCTTAAACAGCTCACTAAACTGGGGGTGATGGATCAATTCAATAGCATCGCCCATGAAGCGTTTTTAAAGCATATTGATGAGCAAAAAGCCAAGGATTACCGAGAAGCGCTGTTGGAACACATGGCCTTATCCTACTGTTACCAAAACGATGTCCTGCAATTTCCTTTAGACAATGAGCGTATAGGGCTCAGTAGTATCAATTCACGTCAGCAAAAAATTGAAGAACGATATGAAGACGCATTACGTGATATTGAACAACGTTCCCAAGGTTAAAACTGGCTTCCCATCGGAGGAATGATGGGAGAAATAATGTTAACTAAAGATGCGATTGCCGGAGCTGAGAATCACCGAGTTGCACAACTCAAAAAATTACAGAAGTCTCTGATAAAGCAGCTCGAAAAAAGCATTCAACGCTTTGAAAAAGAGGCGATGGATTTTGCTGCCAAAACGAGCCTTGAGGAGCAAGGTAAACATTACCAATTTTCTGATAAGCATGCCTATTACACCTCAAACGTTGAGCTTGAAATTTATAACGCATTAGAAACCATCAAAAAAGAACGTAAAAAGCTTGGGTTATGTGACGATATCGACAGTGCAGATTTAACCATTTCTACCGCGATACCCTCATTAAAAGCCGCGTATGAAAGTTATCAGTATTGGCAAGGCACTGCGCATACGGTTTTAAATCGTCTAATGAGTCAAAGAGGCTATTGGAACCCTAAGGCTTTTTTCACTAGTACCAAGAGTGATAACCGACTGCAGAATCCTGATTTTTATGCTGCGGTGTATCACTTGAATCAGACGGGTACGGTACTTAAAGAGCAGTGCTTAACGGAAGATCAACTCTTTAAAGGCTGGGAGCAGGTAGAGCAAGTAAGGATTGCGATTAAAGAGCAGCGCGCCAGTATTGCTGATTTACAAAAACTGTTGAATAGCATTGAGCGGCAGACGCCCATTGATAGTTCAATGGGGTATTATTGCGTTTATGTACTGAACTTGCTTTTACTGCAAGAGGCCGCGCTGCGAGTAGAAAATTTTGCTGAGCGGTTTGGGGAGAATGCGCAGTACGCTCAATACGTTAAAAGTTTATTGCGCTACGCGGAAGCGGCGCAGCAACGTCGTGAAAGTCTCTTGGCACTGGCCACTCAAAATGTCAACTCCCCCCACTGGGATTACTTGAAAAGAGACATTACCTTTATCGGCGATGTTCCAGTTTGGGATGATTCATCCCGTACGGTATTGGTCCGCGAAACTCACTGGCAACCCCAAAACCTCAATAACCAGATTTTTGCCAATAGTGGTATTAATCAGCGAACCGTAGTGGAATGTGCCCTCTCTTCCGATCCAAAGACCGCGCTTTATATCTTGTCTGATAGCCCTGTGCTTTCTTCCAATGTGGCTGAAAATAAAAAATGTACTTCGGTGATTTCGTTAAACCTAGCGACATTAGCTGCACGGGAGAAAGGCAAAATCACGGCAGGACTCAAAAAGGCACTGGGCAGTGAATCGGTATTGAAAAGTCTGAAGTTTGAGCAAACCGCAACTTGGGCTAACGTTGAAGACATTGTGTTTCCTTGGCAAACAAAACGTTTTGAAAATGAAATGTTTGGCATTAATACTGCTTACGAAACCAGCGGTGGTGTACAGTTTGCCCGTTATGTTTACAGCGCTGAGGCAAAAGTTGATCATGAACTGATCCAAGCCGATTCCTCCACACTGGTGAAAATCGATCTGAATGCTGGTTTTTCATTAGCCAGTGCTGAGCGCTGCTTCACGATACGATTCCCTAATTCGGGATCCTTACCATTAGATATTCCGTATCGTGTCAGAGAGAGTAACGAACGTCGAATCAAAAACATAGGCACGGCCGTCTTGGTGATTGAGGGCAAAGTCTATGGCGTATTAGGAGCCAGCCTTAAGTTGGGGACGGAGCTGCATATTGGCAATATCGAAGAAGCTCGTGCAGGATTTGGAGCCCAACAAGTCAAGCCACTTGGTATCAAGGGGACGGTACCAAGTCGCGCCGATTACAGCTCTTACGCTGTATCATCATTGGGTACACGCGGCAGCAATGACAATGCGATTGGAGCTGGTATTAAGGCGGAAGCCTCTGCCTTTGCTGGGCTCGAAGCGGGCGGTATGTTGAGCTGCAAATACGATTGGACAAAAGATCAAAAATCGCCACCGCAAAACCTGTTTAAAGTCAGCCAAGATTTTAAAATGAGCCTAGGCATTGGCTATGATGGTGTGTTGCAATGCACTTTTCAAAATGGCCGCTTTATTTTTATCACGGCGCTGGGTGCCAGTACCGGGCTGGGGATTGGGGGTAAGTTTGCCACCGAACTTAACCCAGCGGCTGCGAACGATTTTTTCGCCGCTTTACTCGCGGTGATGCAAAATTCGGGCTTCCAACGTTTTGAATTTTTCGATGAATCAGGAGAGGTGAATACCTTTGCTGCGTTTAACACAATATTGACCGTGGCGGCGGCTTTTGGTCTTACGGTTGGGCAAGTGATGATGTTACCCTTTAACATCATCAGCAATATGGAAAAGCAAGCCAGTGATAAAGATAATGCTTATTTTGTGGCGAACTTTTTACTTTCGAAGGAGCATCAGCGAGAAAACCAACAATGGATCGCCAATATGCCCGCAGAAACGTTAGCCAAGCTATTGTCGGTACTGATCCATTACAATGATATTCCTAGTATGGCGATATTCCAGAGTCAGCGTGAACAGCGAAATATGATGGCTACTCGTAATGAAAATCAGCGTAAGGCGATCAACCAAATATTGCAGTGGTTAGGAGGCGAAAAAGCCAATCAAAGTGGTATGCGCCGTTTTGAAAATGCGCTGCAGCGCATGAGTCTAGCAGACCCGACTCAATTGGATAAAGCAGAGCAGTGGCCACGTTATGCAAAAAATGTGTTGAATTTACGTGACTTCTTTAGCAAAGCCTTTTCTCAACCGTATGAAAATCCGAAAGATACAAATAAAGCCACATATATGGATGAGGTACACCGTGATTATCGATCATTTCGAAAATCGATGTTGCGGTTAACAGAGCAAAGTAAAATTTTAGAAAAAACCACGCTGAGCTCTGCGCGCCGAGCCCGTTTAAGTACCGACTATACCGCACTGCCTGCTAGTGACTCGGCGCAGCTTGAATACCTAAAAACCAAGGGCTATCGACTTGTTAACTGGTTACCAGAGAAATAAATATGAAAAAAATTATCGTTATCTGCTTAATGTTACTACACAGCGCCGTTTGGGCTCTGGAGCCTGTTGAGCAGGGCATTCGTCTGTTTAATCAAAAAGAGTATCAACAAGCGCAGCAAATTTTTCAGCAGCAATCGGATAATGGCAGTGCTTATGCGACGTTTTGGTTGGGCGTTACCCAGTACAAAAACCGCCAGCACTTTGAGGCGGGAGATACTTTTTTAAAAGCGGCGGAGATGGGCGACCCATGGGCGATGGGAGTTCTGGGTGATGTGAATATTTATGCGAATAATCCTTGTAAGTTCCTTGGTTGGCCCTGTGATCAGAAATGGTTAGCGAAAGCCCAGCAGGGATGGAAAGCACTGGCTGAAAACGGTAATGGTAAAGCTGAATTTGCTTATAGCTCTACAACCCGAGATTGGTGGGAATATATCCCTTTTTATCGTCAGAACCGATATCAAGAGATTGCTATTAGAGGGACTCGTAATGGGGGCTATCGATTCTTAGATCACAATATCTATTGGGATGCATTTGAAGGCAAGCTACCGTACATCGAGTTTGCCGCCAATCAAGGTTATGCACCAGCAATGGAAACACTTTATTATCGGATGAATACCATTGGTTATGATGAAGCCATGAAATGGATTAATAAAGCGATCGAATTAGGTTATGCGGAAGCGGCGAGAACGCTATACCTTGCCTATCGAGTAGGTGAAAAAGACCGTGATGGTAATGTCATTCTTCAACCAGACCCTAAAAAGGCCTATTTTTACAACCGGTTAACAGGAGCATTAGGTGGCGAAGAAAAATTAGCGCGTTTAATTACTCAGGAGCCTGTACATGATAAAGATGGGATTCCTTTAGCTGATGAAAATGGTGAACCTGTGTTTGAAATTCTCGTTACTGAGCAGGAACAGGCTGAAATGGATAAACAAGTAGCTGAATTTGTAAAAGACATTAAGCCTAATCTATTTTTGGATGAAACCTCGATTGATTTTTTCTAATTCGTCTGTACTTATGGTGGTGCGCTATTGGTCTTACTGTGGTTTTGATGAATATGTCGCCTTTCTGCATAGCGAAATTCATCGAAGTTAATGGCAAATTCATAGCCTACACGGCAAAAGCATAAACTACCTAAATCCTTAGGGTAAAAACAACATCGCAACAAGCTTAATCAACGAATCTGATAAGGAGCAAATCAATGGCAAATGGTGCATTAGTAGGAGATATCGGATCCGATCATGATGGTTTTCCTCCTACGCCGATCACCGCTGGGTCACCGACGGTAAAAATTGATGGCAAAGCAGTGGCAAGGCAGGGCGACCCGCTAGAGCCTCATGACAAGCCGAAAAACCCAAGCCACCCGCGTGCAATTAAAGGCGGCTCGGGTAGCGTTATGATTGATGGCAAGCCCGCCGCGCGAGTCGGCGATGCCGTTGACTGTGGTGGCGTAATTATTGGTGGTTCATCGGTCAATATTGGTTAGGGTTGTAGCCCATTTAATCAATAAAGCGGCGCTTCAAATCTTGAGTGCCGCTTTATTGTTTTAAGCACAGCAGCTTTAGCACCAGTGAGCCAGCGCTATCCCTCTTTATGAAAAGAAATTCTACGTCCAGAAACGGAGCGAACAATGATCCGCCATATCTTATTAATCAAATTCAAACCACAAGCTCAGCCTGCCGACATTCAACAGCTCAAGTCGCTGTTTGAAGCCATGCCAGTGAAAATCGAGGGGGTCTCCGCTGTTGAGTGGGGCGTGAACGACAGCCCTGAAGGTAAAAACCAAGGTTATACTCACAGCGTTTTAATGACATTTACCGATGAGCAAGCACGCCAAAATTATCTACCTCATCCAGAGCATAACGCGCTAAAGGATATCTTTCGTCCTTTGCTCGAAGAGATCATCGTTTTCGATTATTCGATTTAGTCAAAGCCAGTAAAATCTAGACGGTGTTTATCTCTACTCCATCGCTAGGATTCAAGCCTGAAAGTTGAGATGCCGTCTATCGAATCTTACTTGTTAATGTTCGTCCTTATGTCGTTAAAGTATAGATTTATCAATATCTTGTGAGTTTCTATTCACCATTGTATCAATGGTGCTTAGATCAAATTTTCAGCACAAAGCATTCACAATAGTGAGATGGATGTATGGTTTTATTGTTGTTGTGAATGATTTTCATTGTATTGCGTTTTATCTTTTTGGTCGCTTTCTAAGCGCATTAAATAGGATGTAATAAAATGAATAAAGGATACAAATATTCTGCTCTTGCTGCAGCAATACTCGTTTCAGCATCGGTTTCGGCAAACGTCAGTGTGGAACCCACCCCAATGAATTCGCCTTTTATTAAAGACATAAAAGGCAACATCATTGAAGATCATCGTCCAAGGCCCGTCATTCCTCATTGGTTTATGATGCGTACCATGGGTAGCTCCGCAGAACGGCGAGGTGATTGGTTTAATCTCTCGGCTAACTATTCCTCTATCCAAGGGGTTGGATCGGATTATGTGTATGAATCCTTAATGCCCCCTCTTAAACCTCAGCCTGTTATCGTGGCGGTGTTAGATTCGGGCGTGGACATTGAACACGAAGATCTAAAGAACAAGTTATGGGTTAATGCGGGAGAAATCCCAAACAATGGCATTGATGATGATGGTAATGGCTATATTGATGATGTGTATGGTTGGAATTTCTTAGGCAACTCGCTTGGTATCAATGTGGATTACGATACATTAGAGCTGACGCGTGAGTACAAAAAATACCTGGATTTATTAGAAGGCAATGATTGGATACCTGAGCAAAAACGTGCTTACTACCAAGCAATAGAAACGGAATATCTAGCCGAGGTTCAGAGTAACCAAACCCTGCTCGCGCAGGTCACTGATGCTATTGAGCAAGCGAATCAATATAAATCGCAAATCTCAGCCCTGACTCAGCATAAAGATTTTACGGCCGAAGGTTTGCTCATTTTACTGTCACATCCGAACCCTGAAGTTGTCTCCGCTGCTCAAGCGTTGTTGACACTATTCGACGACTGGTATTCGTTTGACTACCTTGCATCCAGACATAGCCGATACAAAAATGCGTTAGATTACTACTACAACCTTGAGTTTGATCCTCGTGCTGATATCGTTTTAGATGACATCAGCAATCCTTGGGAAAAGGGGTATGGAAATAATGATGTAAAAGGGCCTGATGCATCACACGGTACGCATGTGGCGGGAATTATTGCGGCAGAGCGTCGCAATGGTATCGGTATTGACGGCTTATCTGAAGATGTGAAAATCATGTCGTTGCGTATGGTGCCTAATGGTGATGAGCGCGATAAAGACATTGCCAACGCTGTGCGTTATGCGGTGGATAATGGCGCAAAAATCATCAACATGAGTTTTGGTAAAAGCTATTCACCACGTAAATTTGTAGTTGACCACGCGTTTCGTTATGCGGCCAGCAAAGGTGTGTTAATCATCCATTCTGCAGGCAATAGCGAAAGTGATAATGATAGTAAACCAAGCTTCCCTAATCGTTTTGCCGATACTTACGAATCGTCACCTATTTCAACTTGGATAGACGTAGGGGCATCAGCGAAATACGCGAATGAAGATTTCGTCGCCAGTTTTAGTAATTATGGCCAAAAATCGGTTGATATCTTTGCACCCGGTTATCGCATTCTCTCTTCTACGCCAGGCAATAACTACGCATCCTATAGTGGTACGAGTATGGCTGCACCTGTAGTATCAGGCGTTGCCGCTATGGTGTGGTCACGCTATCCAGAGCTCTCCGCAGTAGAACTCAAAGCTCTATTACTTGATAGCGCCCGTCGTTATCCTGAGCTGTTAGTGAAAAAACCATCATCACCTGAAACGCTTGTTCCATTCAGTGCGCTATCGATCTCGGGTGGAATGGTTGATGCTGAAGCCGCTTTTGAAGCAATCGCGAGTAAGTAGTGTCGCAGTCGGTAATGGATCAACTTTGGCTTGTTGTGCAAGCACCGGTCTATTTACCGATGGCTTAATTTAATAACAGTGAGCGTAATAAAAGGCGTAGCAGATATCATCCAGCTGCGCCTTTTTGTATTCAGAGAAGAGTGCGTGATCGGGGTTAGCTGAACCAAAATCGTCAGGTACAAAAAAAGGTCAGTAAACACTACGCTTACTAACCTTCTAGAATTTGGTGGCCCCTCCCAGACTTGAACTGGGGACCAATCGATTATGAGTCGACTGCTCTAACCACTGAGCTAAGGGGCCAAATTAGGTGTGTGATTATAGGGGATGCAGTTATGAGTGTCTACCCGCAAAATAGGGTAAATGCGCTTAGTTTTTATCCACTTAAACTATGAGATACAAAAAAGGTGAGCTTGTGCTCACCTTTTAGATTGGATAGGTTGCGATTACTCGTCTAGGAAGCTGCGCAATGTTTCAGAGCGGCTTGGGTGACGCAGTTTACGCAGTGCTTTCGCTTCAATTTGGCGGATACGCTCACGCGTTACGTCAAACTGCTTACCAACTTCTTCTAGCGTGTGGTCGGTATTCATGTCAATACCGAAACGCATACGCAGTACTTTCGCTTCGCGAGGAGTTAGGCCAGCAAGAACGTCACGAGTCGCTGCTCTTAGGCTGGTGGCAGTAGCAGAATCAAGTGGTAGTTCAAGGGTTGTATCCTCGATAAAGTCACCAAGATGCGAATCTTCGTCGTCACCGATAGGTGTCTCCATAGAGATTGGCTCTTTAGCAATTTTCAGTACTTTACGAATTTTATCTTCTGGCATTTGCATGCGTTCTGCCAATTCTTCTGGCAGAGGCTCGCGGCCCATCTCTTGCAGCATCTGACGTGAGATTCGATTCAGTTTGTTGATCGTTTCGATCATGTGCACTGGAATACGAATCGTACGTGCTTGGTCTGCAATTGAACGTGTGATAGCTTGGCGAATCCACCAAGTGGCGTAAGTTGAGAACTTATAACCACGGCGGTATTCAAACTTATCTACCGCTTTCATCAGGCCGATATTACCTTCTTGGATAAGATCCAAGAACTGCAGGCCACGGTTGGTGTATTTCTTCGCGATAGAAATAACCAGACGCAAGTTTGCTTCAACCATCTCTTTTTTCGCTCGACGAGCTTTCGCTTCACCGATAGACATGCGACGGCTGATGTCTTTAATGTTTTGTACATTCAAAGACGTTTCTTCTTCGATCATTTTCAATTTATGAATTGAACGACGAATGTCTTCTTCTTGCTGTCTGATTTTTTCTGCATAAGGCTTTTCTGAAGCGATAACTTCATCTAACCATGCATCGCTTGATTCATTGCCAGTGAATAGGGCAATGAATGATTTCTTAGGCATTTTACCGTATTCGACCGCAGCTCTCATGATCAGACGTTCTTGAGTACGAACGCGATCCATTGAGGTGCTAAGTTTGTTGACTAGGTAGTCAAACTGCTTTGGCGTGAGTCGGAATTCACGGAAAATATCCAACATCAACTCGGTGGCTTGAGCGGCTTTGTTGCTCTCGTAGCCGTGTTCGTTTTTCGCGAGTTGAAGATTTTGATACTTGTTGCGTAGTTCGGTGAATTTCTCTAGCGCAAGCTCAGGGTCGATTCCTGTCTCTTCTTCAGAGTCAGTATCTTCGCTATCGCCATCTTCATCATCATCGAGATCGTCTTCATCAGCAAGGTCAGCGCTAGCAAGTTCTGAACCGATATGGGTTGCTGTTGGAGCGTTCGTTGCATCTGAGTCAGGATCAACAAAACCTGAGATCAGGTCTGTTAAACGAAGTTCTTCAGCAAGAACTTTGTCAAATTGCTCTAAGATGTATGGAATGGTGCCTGGATATTCAGCCACTGCGCGTTGAACTTGGTTAATACCATCTTCAATACGCTTAGCGATATCAATTTCACCTTCGCGAGTCAGCAGTTCTACGGTACCCATTTCGCGCATATACATACGCACAGGGTCGGTAGTACGACCAATTTCGCTTTCTACACTGGATAATGCAGCGGCTGCGGCTTCAGCAGCATCCTCATCGGTGATTGCGTTATCATCATTTAGAGCAAGATCATCGGCATCAGGGGCAGTTTCTACCACCTTAATACCCATGTCATTGATCATCTGAATGATATCTTCTACCTGCTCGGAATCTACGATTTCGGCTGGTAGGTGGTCATTTACTTCGGCGTAGGTCAGATAGCCTTGCTCTTTGCCTTTAATGACAAGTAGTTTTAGCTGTGACTGCGGATTTTGATCCATAGACGGTATCCAACTTCATATCTGGTGAAGGAATTAGTATGCGAAATGCAAACCACATATACTAACAAATTTATTCATTGCTGACTATTTAAACTAGGTTACGCTTTCAAGTCTTTCATTAAGTCTTGAAGCTCCCGTCTCTGTTCGGCTGATAAACCGACGCTTCTTTCTTTTGCCTGCAGGTTTTCAATTTGCTTTTCGATGCATTGAGCCAATATTTTGTCCAATGAATCTAAAAATAGTTCTTCTTGATTGTCTTCAACAAGTGGAATCTCCCAACTTGCGAGACGAGACAGAAGGGGCTCGTTTTTATTACCGCGCCAGTGTTCAAGTAATTGGCCTGTAGTAATATTGGGGTACGCTTGACAATTCTCAAGTACCTCAATTAATAAACTTAAACCGGGTATGGGCAAGGATTGAACGCTGGAAATATCAGGCACCATTTCAGCATAGCTTGGATTTTGAATAAGCAAAGCGATCACTTCACGCATCGGTGTGCGTTTGAGCTCTTTGTGTGGCTGTGAGCGGTGTTTGTCTGATTCTGGCAGTGATGGCTTTTTATAAATCCCAGTTTTTTGCCCTAATATTTTGAGCAATTGTGCTTGTAGAGATGTGTCTGGCACTTTATTAATCAGTGGTAATGCCAGCGCCTCAAGCGCCGCTTTCCCTTCGTTATTACCGACATCAACTTGTGACAGTAGGTTGGTAAATAGGTATTTGGATAAGGGTTCAGCATCTTGCACTAACTGTTCAAAGGCTGCTTTTCCATGGGTTCTGATGTAGCTATCAGGGTCTTCACCGTCAGGTAAAAACAGGAATTTAAGAATATTGCCACTTTTGAGATAACTCAACGCATTTTCCAGTGCGCGCCACGCCGCTTCTCGCCCTGCTCGGTCACCATCATAGCAGCAGACCACCGTATTGGTTTGGCGAAAAAGCAGTTGTAGGTGATCGCCAGTGGTTGAGGTTCCTAGCGAAGCAACCGAGTAGTCCACCCCATATTGCGCCAGTGCCACCACATCCATATAACCTTCAACCACCAATACTTGTGGGGGTTCACGATAGGCTTGCATGACATCGTATAGGCCATACAGCTCTTTACCTTTATGGAAAATGGGGGTTTCTGGTGAGTTTAGGTATTTTGGCGTTCCATCACCGGTAACGCGTCCACCAAAGCCGATCACTCGTCCGCGGCGGTCGCGAATGGGAAACATAATGCGCCCACGAAAACGATCGTAGCGGTTGCCTTTGTCATTTTCGATTAACATGCCGCCAGTGACGAGCATCTCTTGGCTTTCTTGTTGCTGGCCGAAGTTTTTGCGCACTAAATCCCATTCGTCAGCAATATAGCCAATACCAAATTTCTGTACGATTTCGCCAGAAAGACCGCGATCTTTTAGGTACTCGATGGCATGACGATTACCCGGAACTTTGAGTTGGTTACGGTAAAACTGCGCAATGCTGCCCATTAAGTCATAAAGGGTGCGTTTTTCTTCACTATTGGCTTTAGGGGCTGATGAGAAATGGCCACTAGAGCGTTGCTCTCGGGGAACTTCTAGCCCAACAAAAGAAGCCAATTCTTCGATAGCTTCTACGAATTCAAGGCGTTCATATTCCATCATGAAGTCGATGGCGTTGCCATGCACGCCACAACCAAAGCAGTGATAGAACTGTTTTTCTTGGCTTACACTAAATGAGGGTGTTTTTTCATTATGGAATGGGCAACAAGCACCATAGTTCTTGCCTTTTTTATTAAGTTTTACACGTGCGTCTATGATGTCGACAATATCAAGTCGAGCAAGGAGATCATCAATAAAACTGCGAGGGATGTGTCCTGCCATAAAACCTAAAAGAAAAGACCAAAACGAATAATTAGATACAAACAAGCCGTGCGTTCCAGAGGATAGCACGGCTTGATGCAATTTGATGCGGGCATTTAAGCGAGTTTAGTTCGAACTAATCCGCTGACTTTACCCATATCTGCACGCCCTTGAATTTGCGGTTTCAAAACAGCCATCACTTTCCCCATGTCTTGCATACCAGCAGCAGCGGACTGTGTGATTGCATCATCAATTAATGCGCTCACTTCATCATCGCTCAACGGCTGAGGCATAAATGCCTCAAGGATAGTGATTTCTGCTTGCTCTGCATCTGCGAGATCTTGACGATTGGCAGCTTCATATTGAGCGACAGAGTCGCGACGTTGTTTAACCATTTTTACCATCACAGCAAGAATATCGTCGTCGTTCAGAGTGATCTGCTCGTCGACTTCTCGTTGTTTGATCGCGGATAAGGCTAAACGAATAGTGCCAAGGCGTACTTTATCCTTGGCTTTCATCGCTAATTTTTGCTCTTCTTTGAGGATATCAATTAGAGCCATAACGCTCGTTCCTTAATGGAAAAAGGTTATTAGTACAGGCGAACGCGACGTGCGTTTTCGCGAGCTAGCTTCTTAGCGTGACGCTTTTGAGCTGCTGCTTTAGCGCGTTTGCGAACGGTAGTTGGTTTTTCATAGTGCTCACGACGACGCACTTCAGAAAGGATACCTGCTTTTTCGCAAGAGCGCTTGAAACGACGTAATGCAACATCGAACGGTTCGTTTTCACGTACTTTAACTATTGGCATATGCCTTTCACCTCAGGGGTTATTCGTTAACGCTGATATTTTGAGGCTTAAACCACAAGATTTCTTGTCTGTTTGCTCGGTTATCAGCTTGATCAAAAATGGTGCGGAATTTTAATCCGATCGCAATAGCTTTGTAAAGCACTTTGTCGATTATAGTCTGTACAAAATTTGTTTACGAAGCCAAGGCGGGGTAACATGGCGGCCATTTCCAATTGTTGATGAAAGCGTGCTGAGAAAATTATGCGCATTATTGGTATTGAAACCTCGTGTGACGAGACTGGCATCGCCATTTATGACGAAGAGAAAGGCTTACTTTCTCATCAATTGTACAGCCAAGTAAAACTGCACGCCGATTACGGCGGTGTGGTGCCGGAGCTTGCTTCTAGAGACCATGTTAAAAAGACCATTCCACTGATAAAAGCAGCGATGGCTGAAGCGAATTTGACGCCTGCGGATATTGATGGTGTGGCTTACACCGCCGGTCCTGGTTTAGTGGGTGCGCTGCTTGTTGGCGCGACGATTGGCCGTAGTTTGGCTTATGCGTGGAATGTGCCAGCGGTGCCTGTTCACCATATGGAAGGGCACCTTTTAGCTCCGATGCTTGAAGATAATCCGCCTCCGTTTCCGTTTGTGGCCGTACTGGTTTCCGGTGGTCATTCCATGATGGTTGAAGTAAAGGGGATTGGTGAATATAAGATCCTCGGAGAGTCTATTGATGACGCGGCCGGTGAGGCGTTTGATAAAACCGCGAAGCTGATGGGGCTTGATTATCCTGGGGGTCCATTGTTGGCTCGTTTGGCTGAAAAAGGAACGCCAGGGCGTTTTAAGTTTCCGCGTCCGATGACGGATCGACCAGGGTTAGACATGAGTTTCTCTGGTTTAAAAACATTTACAGCCAATACGATTGCGGCCAATGATAATGATGAGCAAACCCGAGCGGATATTGCGTACGCCTTTCAAGAGGCGGTGTGTGGCACTTTAGTGATTAAGTGCAAACGCGCCCTTCAGCAAACGGGCATGAAACGTATTGTTATTGCTGGTGGTGTGAGTGCCAATAAGCAGTTACGTGCTGAGCTTGGCGCACTGGCGAAAAAAATCGGTGGCGAAGTGTATTACCCGCGTACTGAGTTTTGTACCGACAACGGTGCAATGATTGCTTATGCGGGTATGCAGCGTTTAAAAAATGGTGAAACAGTCGATTTAGCGGTGCAGGCAACACCTCGCTGGCCGATTGATCAACTTAAACCCATTATTTATACCC